>CBFHOD010000142.1:0-1015 GCA_965657365.1 Flavobacteriaceae bacterium | reverse complement strand
ACATTTTTATGTGATTGATATCCTATTTTTAATCCAATCCATTGTAATGGATGAAAAATTAAAAGACTTAAAAAAAATACAAAAGCAAAAATTGAAGAAAAAAAATAGCTTATTAATTTCATTTTATGAATACAAAGTAATGATAAAATAAAAAGTTAAACTACAGGCCATTGATTCCAAGGAATTTTAGATAAAATAAGCAGGAGACCAATTCCATAAAAAATGATAAAGGTTTTAAATTTTTTGTGATCCTCGGTTTTCTTCTTATGTTTAGACCAGCCAATTGTAATAATAATCGTTGCTAAAATCATCATTACTGGGTGTTCTATCGCCAGAAGCCTCGATGCAGCATCTCCCATAACTTGACTTCCATTAGCCTTAAGCGCTTTGTAGTATGGACTAGAAAAATACCAACCCAAACCAATAAGCAATTGGATATGTGAAAAAATTAGGGTAAATAAGCCAAGCCTTAGATCTTTGTCTGAAAAGGATTTCTTTTTTAGTAGTCCATAAATTGCATTTGCAACAGTTATTATTAAAATAGCAAGTACCAAATATGCCCAATACGAATGGATAGTTTTCATCATAGTGTAGATTTATTTATCAATTAAAAATACTAAATATATTCATAAAAAAACCATCTTTGATGAATCAAAGATGGTTTTTTAAAATTTATAATTTTCTTATTAGAAGTTATATCTCATTGTGAAATTCCACGTTCTTCCAAAACCAAAGAAGGCTTTGTTGTTTGTGTTAATCCCACGGTAAGTGTCGTCATCACTTCCTTCAACAAAGTTATTTGTTAAAGATTCAGCAAGATACTCAGTATTACCAACGTTATTTACATTTAACCTAAGTTTTAAATCTGTATCATTTTTGAAATTGAATTTATAAGACATCCCTAAATCTCCTAAGAAATAGTTAGGCAATTGAAGTGAACCATTATTAACTTCACTATCAAAGTCTTCAGTGTTTATATCAGCATATAGTCTTGCAGCATAACGATGGCTGTAGT
>CBFHOD010000141.1:0-1044 GCA_965657365.1 Flavobacteriaceae bacterium | reverse complement strand
GAATTTAGATTAACAGATAATGCTGATAATAATAAAGAATTAGAATCAACATTTGCAGAAGCACAATTCCATTCACAAGGATTACTAGAAGTTCATCAGAAAACTATTATTTCAACTAAGGTTCCAAGATTGGTCACAACTGAAGTACAAGAAAATAGAACAATTACTGAAACATCAGACTTCGAAAGAGTAACATGGACAGACCCATTAGCACAAACATTCCTCGTAGATGAAAAAGGTGGATTATTCTTAACATCAGTAGATTTATTCTTCAGAACTAAAGATGCTGCTATTCCAGTCAATGTTTCTATTAGGTCTGTTGAAAATGGTATACCTACACAAAAGGTTATACCAGGATCTGAAGTAATTAAATATCCTACAGAAACTTTAGCATATGTTGGTAGTGGAAACTCAACACCAACAACTGCAGGTGATGTTTCAACAGCTGGTATTGCAGTCGACACAACTGGCAGATACGGGTCAAGATTTACATTCGAGCACCCAGTATACTTACCACAAGATGGTGAATTTGCAATAGTTGTAATGGCACAAACAAATGAATACAATTGCTTCATTTCAGAAATGGGAGAGTTCGATTTACAAAATACTAACTTCAGAGTTTCTAAACAGCCATACAATGGAGTATTATTTACATCACAAAATGCTTCTACATGGACACCAGAACAAAACAAGGATTTAAAATTTACTATTAATAGAGCTAAATTCGATACAGGTAATGCTAATGAAATCAATTTAGTTAATAGAAATTTACCAAGTAAATTATTAAAATCAAATGCATTCAGAATAATTAACAGTGCATCTAATGGTGCTGTTAGAGTTAGAGTAACACATGCAAATCATGGAATGCATTTAACTAATTCTAAAGTTAAATTTACTGGAGCATCAGTTGGCTTAACTGGAAGTGGACAATTTAGCTCCTCAGAAGCTACAGCCTTTGCTGCATTAATTAATGCTAATGCTGGACATGTGCTTTCAGAAATAGAACATGATTCATATACTATTACATTGTCAAATGCGACCGCA
>CBFHOD010000140.1:0-1046 GCA_965657365.1 Flavobacteriaceae bacterium | reverse complement strand
TGTTCATCCTTATCCCAAATACCCCAATAAGATCCAACATCACCCTCAGAATCCACTTTCCAAGACTCATCAAATGAGGAGAAATAAAAGATATCTATGTCATCTTCTTTAGACCAGGTTTGAGCATTGATAAAATATTTCATAGCATTTTCTTCAGACGGAACAGCACCTGCCAAATTAGAACCTTCACTTGGCCATCCTGTTTCAGTAATAATTACTTTTTTGCCTTTCCCAGCTCGAAGAGCCCTTTGGTACATATCCTTCATGTACAACAATGAATAGTCTTGATGACACCCTTCCCAAAAAGGGTAACAGTTGGCTAAAATAATATCACAAGCTTCAGAAATAGCAGGCCTATCTTCAAACTCATAATAAGCATCTACATATCCTACGGGTACATCTTTAGTAATTCCTTCTTTAACTTCATTTATAAATGAAAGCAATTCTTGTTCTGATAAGTCTTGTCTGTACATTACTTCGTTACCAACGGCAGCAATATCTACATACCCTTCATTTGCTAACTTAATTAGTCCAGCAATTTCTTTTTTATTAATTTCTGCATCGTTTCCAAGCCAAGCACCAACAAATGTTTTGATACCTAATTCACGTGCTACTTTTGGAATTAATTCATTTCCTTCTGTGCACGAAAAAGAACGTATCCATTTGGTATAAGGTTGTATTATTTTTAATCTGCGTCTAATCTGTTCTTCTGTTAAGGTATCACCTGGTTGTTGGCCTTCTTCATAGGGGCTTGAACAAAATCCATGCACTCCGTCAAATAAAACCTCTTTGAATAGGGCTTTCAGTTCTTCTGATGATTTTGTTGATAAATCTACGTTTGTTAACGATAGAATTTTTTCTTCTCTTACTGACATTTTTTTAGTACTCTTTAATTTTAATTATTTGTTATTTGTGTTTTTCTTTTTTCTAATTCAGCTCTAATTTCATGAGCTCTCTCTTCTGTAATACTATAATTACGCATAATAAGCATCGCTAAAATTGTTCCAACCATTGGGAAAAAACAAAAGAAAGCATGCAACCCATCA
>CBFHOD010000139.1:0-1048 GCA_965657365.1 Flavobacteriaceae bacterium | reverse complement strand
ACAAAAGCATTTATTCTACTTTGAATACTACTCATTATTTTTGGTTGCTACCTTTTTAGAGGTTATTTTTGCATTGCAAAGTTACACAAACTAAAGAGAATAAAAATGGCTATTATCATTACAGACGAATGTATAAACTGCGGGGCTTGTGAACCTGAATGTCCTAACACAGCTATTTATGAGGGAGCAGATGATTGGAAGTTTTCAGATGGAACTGACCTAAAAGGAGATGTTATTCTTCCCAATGGAAATGCCATCAATTCTGATGAAGAGCAGGAGCCAATTTCTGATGAAATATATTATATTGTAGCAGATAAATGTACAGAGTGTGTTGGTTTTCATGAAGAACCACAATGTGCAGCTGTATGCCCTGTAGATTGTTGTGTACCCGATGAAGATAATGTTGAAACAGAAGAAGAATTGCTAGGTAAACAAAAATTCATGCATGAAGATTAAGCCAAAAAATTAGATCATATCAAATCCCGATTTTTCGGGATTTTTTTGTGATAAAAACATTTATATTTGCAACCGAAATTATAAGATTTATGAAAGCTGGAATAGTAGGATTACCAAACGTTGGAAAATCAACTTTATTTAATTGTTTGTCCAATGCGAAAGCACAAAGTGCTAATTTTCCATTTTGTACTATAGAACCAAATATTGGTGTAGTTAATGTGCCAGATACTCGTTTGGAAAAATTAGAGGAATTAGTAAATCCAGAAAAAGTAATTCCTGCTACTGTAGAAATTGTAGATATTGCAGGGTTGGTGAAAGGAGCAAGTAAAGGGGAGGGCTTAGGAAATCAATTCTTAGCCAATATTCGTGAAACAGATGCTCTATTACATGTACTGAGATGTTTTGATAATGATAACATTATACATGTAGATACTTCAATTGATCCAGTTAGAGATAAAGAAACAATTGATATTGAGTTACAATTAAAAGATTTAGAAACTGTTCAAAAACGTTTAGAACGAGTCAAAAGAACTGCAAAAACAGGGAATAAAGAAGCGCAAGCAGAATTAGTCGTTTTATTAAAAATTGAAGA
>CBFHOD010000138.1:0-1067 GCA_965657365.1 Flavobacteriaceae bacterium | reverse complement strand
CCACTTAAATGGATTGGTAAAGGACAGAAACTAACCGATATTTTTTTACAAGTAAAAATAAATGGAGATGTTGCATTATTAAAAATAATTTTAAAATTATTGTGGGAAAAAGAACAGAAATCTCCTAGAACTATTTTTGATCATGAATTTATCAATGCCAATACTTTGGGATATGATGATTTTATTAAAGATCTTGAGACCTACTCTATTGAAGAATTAATTCCTCAAACAGGCATAGATTTTGAAATTATAAAAGAAGCTGCAACATTAATAGCTGCTAAGAAAAAAATAATTATATGCTGGGCCATGGGATTAACCCAACATAAAAACTCAGTAGATAATATTCGTGAGGTTGTAAATTTATTATTGGTAAAAGGTAGTATTGGTAAACAAGGAGCAGGCACATGTCCTGTTCGTGGACATTCAAATGTTCAGGGAGACAGAACTATGGGGATTTGGGAAAAACCAAAAAAAGAATTTCTAGACAACTTAGAAAAAGAATTTAATTTTAAAGCTCCCAGAAAACATGGATATGACGTAGTAGATGCTATTAAAGCAATGCATCAAAAAAAAGCAAAAGTTTTTATTGGTATGGGTGGTAACTTTCTCTCTGCTACTCCAGATACAGAATATACCGCCAAAGCCCTTCAAAATTGTGAACTCACAGTTCATGTATCTACCAAATTAAATAGAAGTCATTTAATTCACGGAAAAAAAGCATTGATTTTACCATGCCTAGGACGATCTGAAAAAGATATTCAAAAACAAGGCGCTCAGTTTATAAGTGTAGAAAACTCTATGGGAGTTGTGCATTCCTCTTCTGGTCATTTAGTTCCTTTATCAGAATCTTTGCTCAGTGAACCCGCCATTGTAGCTGGTATGGCAAAAGCAAGTCTGTCTAATACTTCTCTCGATTGGTCTGAATTGATTAAAGACTATGACAACATCAGAAACAAAATAGAAGCTACTATTCCAGGTTTTGAAGATTACAACACGCGAATTAGAAATAAAGGAGGTTTTTATTTACCAAATAATGCAAGAGATAAAGACTTCTCTCCTACGCTAAC
>CBFHOD010000137.1:0-1124 GCA_965657365.1 Flavobacteriaceae bacterium | reverse complement strand
GGTCAATATCATTTAGGAGAGCAGTCACATGTGGAAAATGCAATAAAGACCGCTTTAGAGGCAAGAAAAAATTGGTCTCAAATGCCATGGGAACAAAGAGCCGCCATATTCTTAAAAGCTGCTGAATTAGTAGCTGGACCCTATAGAGCAAAAATAAACGCTGCTACAATGATTGCACAATCAAAAACTGTGCACCAGGCCGAAATAGATGCAGCTTGTGAATACATAGATTTTCTGCGTTTTAATGTAGAGTTTATGTCTCAAATATATGACGAACAACCAGACTCTTCTGAAGGTGTTTGGAATAGAGTAGAATACCGCCCTTTGGAAGGTTTTGTTTATGCCATCACTCCATTTAACTTTACTGCCATCGCAGGAAATTTACCTGCAAGTGCGGCCTTAATGGGAAACACGATAGTATGGAAACCTTCAGATCATCAAATATTTTCAGCGAAAGTATTAATGGATATTTTTAAAGAAGCTGGAGTCCCAGACGGTGTTATTAATATGGTGTATGGAGATCCAGTTATGATCACTGATACTGTTTTAAAAAGTCCAGATTTTGCTGGTATTCATTTCACAGGATCTACTCATGTATTCAAAGATATATGGAAAAAGATTGGAGAAAATATTCATATTTATAAAACATACCCTAAAATTGTAGGAGAAACAGGAGGGAAAGATTTTATTATTGCCCATCCTTCAGCTAATGCAAAACAAGTAGCAACTGGAATATCTCGTGGTGCTTTTGAATTTCAAGGACAAAAATGCTCCGCTGCCTCAAGAATTTATTTACCATCATCATTGGCAAAAGAAATTATTGACTATGTAAAAAAGGATGTAGCTTCTTTCAAAATGGGATCTCCTGAAGATATGGGGAATTTTATAACAGCAGTAATTCACGAGGGATCTTTTAACAAATTAGCTTCTTATATAGATGCTGCTAAAACAGATTCTAATGCTCAAATTATAGCTGGTGGAAATTATGATAAGTCTAAAGGTTACTTTATAGAACCCACAGTAATAGTAACTAAAGACCCTAACTACACGACCATGTGTACAGAATTATTTGGACCCGTTGTTACCATTTATGTATATGAAGATACTGACTGGGAAGAAACGCT
>CBFHOD010000136.1:0-1125 GCA_965657365.1 Flavobacteriaceae bacterium | reverse complement strand
CAACGGTCTTTTAGACCAATACGAAGACGGAACTACAGGTACAATTAACTACACTTCTACCTACAACCCGTATGCTGTTTCAGACTTTTTAGCTGCGTGTGTAGACACAGATTCTGATGGGGTAAATGATCTATTAGACATCGATGATGATAATGATGGAATCTTAGATGCTACCGAAAGCCCTAGCTGTTATTATCTGGCTAATGAAGTAGCCTTTACTAATGCCACCACAAGCCTTACCAATTACAATACAAACGCTGCATACTCTTTTATAGAATTGTATGATGGTGTTCTAAACAATATGGCAGCTTATGGAGCAGACAATACCAGCATTACTAATGAAACAGTTTATGAACTAGAATTATTATACCCTGTAGAATTGTCAGAGATAGATATTGTAGTCAATTACAGTGTCTTTAGAACAGGAGCTGAATTTAAATGGCAAGGATACAATGGGAGTACTTGGGTAGATGTTACAGAAACCTTAACAGAAACTCAAGCCACTAACACAACCAAAACATATACTTTAAACTCAACAGGTACAAAGTATTACAGCTACAGACTACAAGGAATCTCTGGCGCTACCTGGTACAACAGAATTTATGAAATTGTACCAAGAGTAGATACAGCTACCTATCAATCCTCTTTACACCCTAAAGACAACTGTAGCGTAGATACAGATGGTGATGGTACTTACAACCATCTAGACACAGACTCAGACGGAGATACATGTATAGACACCATAGAAGCTGGTACAAGTGATGATAATTCGACAACAGACGCCAACAACAACGGTCTTTTAGACCAATACGAAGACGGAACTACAGGTACAATTAACTACACTTCTACCTACAGTTCTTATGCAATAGATGATGCTATTAATGCATGTGCAGATACAGATGGAGATGGTGTAAACGATGTTTCTGATTTAGATGACGATAATGATGGTATTATAGATACTGTTGAGTTGTTATCTGTAGAAGCAGCATTATGGTTAGATGCGAGTGATGAAACTAGCATCACCAAAGATAGTAATGGCTTGGTAAGCCAGTGGAATGATAAATCTGGAAACGGACATCATGCTACTCAAAGTACATCTGCAAACCAACCAACATTTGACACAGA
>CBFHOD010000135.1:0-1176 GCA_965657365.1 Flavobacteriaceae bacterium | reverse complement strand
TTTTGATGCTTTGATTTCAATTTTTCCGCCATCCTCACTATATTTAATAGCATTAGAAATTAAATTATAAAAAATTCGAGATATTTTATTTTCATCGATCCAGATATGAATTTTTGGAACAGAAACGATAATATCAATAGACTTTTTATTGAGTAAAGGTTCTACTTGAGCTACAGTTCTGTGAATAATTTCTTTCAATTCAACTTTTATTATTGATAATTTAAGCATTCCTCGATCTGCTTTTTGAAAGTCTAAAAGCTGAGTTACATATTCATTTAAATTCTGTGTATTCCGATAAATTAAATCTATGGTATTCTGAAAATTAGTTTTTTCGGAAAGTTGAGAAACTAAGAGCTGAATTAGAGTAACAGGGGTTCTTATGTCGTGGGCTACTTCTGTAAAAAACTTTATTTTATTGTCATTAAATTTTTGAATGGCTCTTGATTTCCTGATAAGAAAAAACAAATAGACAAGACCACTTCCAAACAATACATAACACATAAACGCCAGATGACTTAACCAAAAAGGATTTTTAATAATGATATCAATGTGAAATGATTGTATTGAAGAAATACCATCAACATTTGTAGCTTTAATATCTAGTGAATACTTCCCAGGAGGTAGTTTTGAATAAACAATACCAGTACTGTTTTTAGATTCATTTACAGTTTTATCATACCCTTTTAATTGCCAATAAAAAGAATGCTTTTTTGAGCCATGGAAGGTGGGGGCTTCAAAGTCAAAACTCAATGAGTTTTGATTGTAATTAAGCGTTATTTTATCTAGGTAATTTATGTTTTTTTCAATCATAGTAGAATCGGCCAAAACACCATTAATTTGGAAGTCTGAAATATAGATTTTTGAAATCTCTTTCTCTTTGGGGATCTCTAAAGGATTAAATAGCGTTGCGCCATCTGGACCACCAAAAGCCAAACGCCCATCACTAGACTTAGTGGAGGCACCAAATCCAAACGTATCAATGGTTAGCCCATCGCCATGATCATATTTTCTTATAATTTCTTGTGTAATATTTAATTTCCACAAGCCTAGATCACTGGAAAACCACAAATTTTCATTTGAATCTTTTTGTATAGAAAACACAGTTCCAGGTTCAAAATTTAATGCAGTATTAATGTGTTTTATTTTCTTTGTAGAGAGACTGTAATTAAATAAGCC
>CBFHOD010000134.1:0-1197 GCA_965657365.1 Flavobacteriaceae bacterium | reverse complement strand
TTTATCTAGAGAAAGAGCAGGATTTGAAGTTCGTGATGTTCATTATACGCATTATGGACGTTTGTGCCCTATTGAAACACCAGAGGGACCAAATATTGGTTTAATTTCTTCATTATCAGTATTTGCAAAAGTAAATAACTTAGGGTTTATAGAAACACCATATAGGCAAGTATCTAAAGGCTCTGTTGATACTAAAAAAGCACCAATTTATTTAAGTGCTGAAGAAGAAGAGGGTAAGAAAATTGCACAATCTAATTTAGATTTAGATAAAAATGGAGCTATATCAGGTGACAAAGTAATTGCGCGTGAGGAAGGAGATTTTCCAGTAGTTACTCCAGACACCATTGATTATATGGACGTTGCTCCAAATCAAATTGCGTCAATATCTGCTTCTTTAATTCCATTTTTAGAACATGATGATGCTAACCGTGCCCTAATGGGATCAAATATGATGCGTCAAGCGGTTCCATTATTACGTCCAGAATCTCCAATTGTTGGAACTGGATTAGAAAGAAGAGTTGCTAAAGATTCTAGAATCTTAATTAATGCAGAAGGGTCAGGTGTTGTTGAATACGTTGATGCCAATAAGATCACCATCAAGTATGATAGAACAGACCAGGAGAAGTTGGTGAGCTTTGATTCTGATGAAAAATCGTATGACTTAATTAAGTTCAGAAAAACCAATCAAGGAACATGTATCAACCTAAAACCTATCGTAAGTTCTGGTGACCGAGTTGAAAAAGGACAAGTTCTTTGTGAGGGATATGCAACACAAAAAGGAGAATTAGCTTTAGGTAGAAATATGAAAGTTGCCTTTATGCCCTGGAAAGGATATAATTTTGAGGATGCTATCGTAATATCTGAAAAAGTTGTTCGTGAAGATATTTTTACGTCTATACATATAGATGAATATTCTTTAGACGTACGTGATACAAAATTAGGTACAGAGGAACTAACCAATGATATTCCTAACGTTTCTGAAGAGGCTACAAAAGACCTTGATGAGAATGGAATGATTAGAATAGGAGCAGAGGTAAACCCTGGAGATATTTTAATTGGTAAGATTACTCCTAAAGGTGAATCTGATCCAACACCAGAAGAAAAGCTACTAAGAGCAATTTTTGGAGATAAAGCAGGAGATGTAAAAGATGCATCTTTAAAAGCTTCTCCATCTTTGAGAGGAGTAGTTATTGATAA
>CBFHOD010000133.1:0-1202 GCA_965657365.1 Flavobacteriaceae bacterium | reverse complement strand
CTCGTCCTTTACAGATTGAGAATATTCATGATGTGTCATTCCACCTTTTACAACTTCTAGCATATATTTGTAATATGGGTCATCTTTACTAGGTGTCTTTTTATTAAGTACTTCAGTTTGAAAATTACTTTTTACTCCAAGAATTAGCTCTTGAATACTTGGTCTTTCTTTATTGTAATAATTAAAGATTGGTATTTGATTACCAAAATGTTCTTTATCCCAGAAAAAGAAAAATGTTCTTTTACGATATTGTGGGTTACCATGTTGTAAGCTTTTGGTTAAATAGATTGAGAAGTTGTACCCATTTTCTTGGCCAAGTTGATACAACTTCTCTCTCATGAATGCACCAATCTTTCCGGCTAGGCCTGGTGCATTCTCTCCCCACAGTACTTTTGGCCTAACCTCTTTTAATACATACTCTGATGATTTTTCCATCCATTGGTTATTTTCGTTTTGCTCTCCATGTGAATTATGATATGTACTTAAACCTGCACATGGACATACAGACGAAACGACATCGACACTACCTTTTGGCTTGTTACCTTCGTCTAGAATATGATAAGGAATATCATATCCTTTTTCTTTATAATGCTTAATTAGATGTTCTTCATTACCCATAAACCCAGTATATGTCATTAAATATTCTGGCATTTTTCCATAAGCATCATCTGACGCTAAAATCTCTCCACCAATTAGTGGTACAATACCTGCGTGTTTCATCCTAAAAAGTCCTCCAATGAAGATGCATTTTTTGCTTTAATTGCATCTTTGTAAGCTTTAGCCCATGAGATATGACAGGTGACTCGTTCTTCTCCTTTCCATGGACCATTTGCTAAAGTTTTAGTTTTTAGTTTTACATAGTCTGGGTACATTTCAGCAAGTTGTCTGTGTACTTGATTACTAAGTTCAACAGTTCTATATTCTGAACAACCACCTTTAGCATTTGTAGCTGATATAGAAACTCTATATCTTGTTGTAATTCTATTTGCAAACCCTTGAGTTAACAACTGTAAGTTTGCATGGAAATCTTGAGATGTTTGTAACTTATCCCATACGATATTTCTTGGTAGATTTTTAGAATCAAAATAACTATTTGTCATAATCCTTACATTGTTTTGGTGTGGCCAGTATTTTAAATCTGGTACTACCCAAGATGTTGAGAATCCACCATGATAGATTTGTTCTTCGTCCATCCATTTATT
>CBFHOD010000132.1:0-1223 GCA_965657365.1 Flavobacteriaceae bacterium | reverse complement strand
AATGATATTGCCAACGGAAATTTAATTAAACTTAACAATGCTGAAGGCTTACAAACCAACATTAGCCCAAATGCATATAATAACGCGTGGAGGCCAGATGCTCAAACAAACTTATACCCCAGGATAGGTTATGAAGTAATCCCAAATCAATCCTTAGCAGTATCAGACCGTATTATAGAAGATGGTAGTTTTTTAAGATTAAATAATGTAACTTTAAGCTATGATATTCCTGTAGATAAAATTAAGATGCTTGAACGATTTAATATATATGTAGCAGGACAGAATTTAGTAACTTGGACAAACTACAGTGGATATAATCCGGAAGTTTCAAGTTTCTTATACAACGGACTTATCAACGGAGTAGATTGGAATAGTGCTCCAAATGCAAAGACATTTTTATTAGGTGTAAATATTAATTTCTAAGCACCATAGAATTATAAAAAATAAAAAACAAACACATGAAAAATTTAAAATTTATAATCGTAATTATTTTTGGTATTCTAACGAATTCATGCAACTTAGATGAAGATCCAATATTTCTTGATGAAACAATGTATGATAACCCTCAAAGTGCAAAAGCTGCTCTAGATGGTATTTATGAAAGACTTACAACGTATGATTCTATGGAAAGACGTTATTGGATTAATAATGGTTTTTCAGGGCTTTTTATTACTCATAGACAGGGTAATAATGTTAACAATCCTCACAATCGTAATTTAATGGCATTAAAACCCGTTCAGGACTTAGATTCTGAACGATTTTGGAGAGGTATTTATGCTGCAATCGCACAAGCAAATGCAGCAATTAGAAATATTGAAATAATTGAAAATCCAACCACAAGTGATGAATTACTTTTTAACGATATTGTTGGACAAGCCTACTTCGTTCGTGCTTGGGCATATTTTGATTTAACTAGACTTTTTAAAGATATACCTTTATGGACAGAACTTTCTGATCAAGACAATCTTAATAAAGCTAAATCATTGTCGAAAGAAGTATATGCTCAAGTTATTAGTGATGCTCAAATTGCTGCTAGTTTAATAAATGGTGCATCTGGATTAGGTTATCCAAAACAATATGCTCCAAATATGCTGTTAGCAAAAATATATATGACATTAGCTACCAATGCTGAATTAAGAAACGAAGCTATGTCTGAAATGGATTATTGGCAAAAGGCATATGACGAAGCTAATAAGGTTTATGGCCAATATTCATTAGTTTCT
>CBFHOD010000131.1:0-1241 GCA_965657365.1 Flavobacteriaceae bacterium | reverse complement strand
TCGGAAGGTGATATCTTATGTTTTGAAAACGCTGGTGCCTATTGTTTTTCTATGGCATCAAATTACAATTCAAGATACAGACCCGCAGAAGTAATGATCTATAAAAATGATGATTATTTAATTAGAGAAAGGGAAACTTTTGAAGATCTTATAAAAAATCAAAAAATTATTGAATTTTAGGCACTAATCTTATTACTTTTATTTGAGTAAATAAATTTATGAGATTACAACTTTCCACTAGTTCAGACATCACTAATATCTTGCAGATTATTAATGATGCAAAAGTGTATCTAAAATCTAAAGAAATAGATCAATGGCAGCATGGGTATCCAAATAAATCACAGATAGAAAAAGATATTGCCAATAACGAAAGTTATGTACTTATAAATCATGCGAATCAGGTAATAGCCACATCCATGTTTAGTATTCGCCCAGAACCAACATATGAAGTTATTGACGGAGCGTGGAAAATCAATGAAAATGAAAAGTATGGTGTAATACACAGATTAGCCATTCACAAAAACCATAGAAAAAAAGGAATTGCCTCATTTGTATTTGATGAATTTCATAAACTATTAGTTAAACAACAAATAAGAAGCCTAAAAATTGACACCCATGAAGACAATCATGAAATGCAATACTTAGTAAAAAAATTAGGTTATTTATATTGCGGTATTATCTTCACTGAATACAATGCAAAAAGATTGGCATTTGAGAAAGTGATTTTTTAAATTATTTTGACTGAACCATTAATCAATAATTTATTATTCTATAAATGAAGGTTTGTATTGCTGAAAAACCTAGTGTCGCCAGAGAAATAGCGTCAATAGTAGGAGCTAACACAAAAAAAGAAGGGTATTATGAGGGAAACGGCTATGCTGTTACCTATACTTTTGGACATTTGTGCACCTTATTAGAACCTAAAGATTATAAACCTCATTGGAAAAGCTGGGATTTAAATAATTTACCCATGTTGCCAGAACGCTTTACAACAAAAGTTTCTAATGATTCTGGAATAAAAAAACAATTCAGCATTATAAAAACTTTGTTTGAAAAAGCTACCGTTGTTATTAATTGTGGTGATGCTGGAACAGAGGGAGAACTCATTCAACGGTGGGTAATTAATCAATGTGGCTATAAAGGAAAAGTAAAACGTTTATGGATTTCATCGCTTACTCAGGAGGCCATAAACGAAGGTTTTAAAAATTTGAAACCTTCAGAACACTATGATAACTTATATT
>CBFHOD010000130.1:0-1256 GCA_965657365.1 Flavobacteriaceae bacterium | reverse complement strand
ATACACTGAATGCTATCGAGCTTTCAATATACGACTTCATTATGGGTTGTCAGTGGGTATTTGAACGTGCACCTAAAACTGTAACACCTAAACAAGTTAATGACTTTCAAAAAGCGTTAACCTGGTTTCGTAAAAATAATGTTGAAGCTTATATGGTATTGTTAGATTGATATGAAAGGACAATATGTAATAATAGACCTTAGAAATATGGACTTTATGAAAAACGAAGAAGGTAAAATAAACTACTACGATACAATGGACGAAGCTTGTTCTACTTGTGGTATGTATGAGTTTGAAGATGCTTGGGTAATGCAATTAATGTATAATCACAAAGAATATGATATATGGGGCGATAGATAGCCTTGTGGCTAATACAAACTAAATATGATCTTAAAACCGATAACTAAAAATTTTAAAAAAAAGTAAGACCACACGGAGATAAATGCGGATGTAAAAAAACAAAATATTATTCTCCCGCACTTGGTTGTCCAAACCCTACAGACACCCTTCATATTAAATAACAAACAATAAAAATGGAAGAAATAATAAACAAGATATTTAAAGAAAAATATCCAAATGGGTTATCTGCTGAATATACAAAAGAAGAAATTATTGGTTATATGATGGCTATAAATGACATTAAAGAGCAATTACAGTTATACATTGTTAACTACCGAAGGGAACTGTTAAAGTTTTTAGGGGATGAAATAAATGAATCATTAGACGATGGTGATAGGATTTATGACGGAAATTTATTTATAGAAGATGTAGCAAAAAACTTTAATTGTGGTTAACGAGAAAGAATATGAGTATGTGGGGCATTTGTGAAAATCAAGCTGATGAATTTATGGCATATTATTATAAGTCCATAGACCAACCGTTAAAGCCGTTCCGCCCCATTACTTATATTTATTGTTATTGTGCGTTTTAATGCACTCTAACACCAAGATAAAAACACGATTCAATGTGTTTTATCGACTGTTAACCAGCGTTTTAATGTTGGTAATTAATTAATACAAACTAAATACGATCACTAATTGATAATATTATAAACAAAAATTATGAAATTGTTGACACAAAATTCTAAACTTAAAAAAACTTCGAAAGAACTCGGGCTCCGGGTCTTTAACTTCGGTATTCCCGCCTACAAATCTGCTAGCGGGAAACTGACGTGTCCCATGGCTGACAGTTGTGTTAAATTCTGTTATGCCAAGAAAGGAGCCTACATCTGGTCTAACGTAAAACCTGCGTTTGAA
>CBFHOD010000129.1:0-1264 GCA_965657365.1 Flavobacteriaceae bacterium | reverse complement strand
ATTATAACTAAAGATGATGTTAGATTGGTTATTGATAAATATTGTCAACAAGGGGAAATAAACATTCAAGAAAAAAATAAAATTGAAGAAAGCATTCTAAAGATTATCACACATCCTGAACTTCAACAATATTATTCGGAAGATGTCACTGTATACAATGAAAGAGAAATTATTTTTGATCACCAAATTGTCATTCCAGATCGATTGGTTATAGATCAAGAAAATAAGGCAACTATTATAGACTATAAGACTGGAGTTGCAAAAGAGGAACATCATTTTCAATTGGAAAAGTATGCCAATGTTTTAGAATCATTGCAATATACTGTTCATAAGAAGGTTCTTGTTTACAGCAATGAAAGTGTTTCTATAGAAGAAATTTAGAGTATTTTTACACTGTTAAATATAAAAAAAATTACATGTACGGAGCTATAAAAAACCACCTACAACAAGAGTTAGATGAAATTAAAGATGCTGGGTTATATAAATCTGAGCGTATCATCACTTCTTCTCAAGACGCTGTTATTAAAATTTCTACAGGAGAAGAGGTGATTAATTTTTGTGCAAACAATTACTTAGGGTTATCAAATCACCCAGACGTAATCCAAGCTGCAAAAAACACTATGGATACACATGGTTTTGGAGTATCATCGGTGAGGTTTATCTGTGGAACTCAAGACATTCATAAAGCATTAGAGTCAAAAATTGCTGAATTTTATCAAACTGAGGATACAATTTTATATGCTGCTGCTTTTGATGCTAATGGTGGGGTTTTTGAGCCTCTGTTGTCAAAAGAAGATGCAATTATATCTGATAGTTTAAATCATGCTTCAATAATAGATGGTGTTCGCTTGTGTAAAGCCTCAAGATATCGTTATGAGAATAATAATATGGAGGCACTTGAAGCGCAGTTAATTGAAGCCACAAAAAATGAACATCGTTTTAAAATTATTGTTACAGACGGAGTTTTCTCAATGGATGGTATTGTTGCCAAATTAGATGAAATCTGTGATTTAGCTGACAAATATGATGCATTAGTGATGATTGATGAATGCCATGCCACCGGTTTTATTGGTGAAACAGGACGAGGCACATTAGAATTAAAAAATGTGCTAGGAAGAATAGATATTATTACAGGAACTTTAGGGAAAGCTTTAGGGGGTGCTATGGGTGGCTATACCACAGGAAAAAAAGAAATTATAGAAATTTTGCGTCAAAGATCTAGACCTTATTTATTTTCAAACTCACTAGCACCTGCTATTGTTGG
>CBFHOD010000128.1:0-1277 GCA_965657365.1 Flavobacteriaceae bacterium | reverse complement strand
TAATTTACTTAGGTATGATAATCCCATAGGTGACAAACAAAGTTCCCCTAATGTGTGAAATAAATAGGCTAAAACTAACCATATCATACTCAATTTAGCAGTTTGTGCTCCTAATGGAATGTCTTTTGTAGCAAATGCTAAAAAACCAAACCCAATAGCCATAATAATTAAACCTAGTCCGTATTTTACTGATGCTGGAGGATTATACTTACTATCCCATAGTTTTGTAAATAATGGAGCAAAGATGATAATGAACAAAGAATTTAAAATGGCAAACCAAGTAATAGGCACCTCTGTTTCAGTTGCTTGAAATTCTATATACAATTTATAAATGATGATTGCCCAAACTATTAAAAAACTAATTCCTAAAATAATATTAGATAAGCTAATTTTATTAAATGTTTTATTAAATAACTTCACAAGTACATAAGTTATTACTACCATTGGTATTACAGTTACTAACAAATCAATAACTTTAAATATAGATCCGGCAGTACCCTCTAAAATTCTATCTGTAAAATCTCTAGTATAGATGGGTAACGAACCTGCTGCTTGTTCAAAAGCAGCCCAAAAGAAGATTGTAAACAAACAAAAAATTGTAAAAGCAATCATTCTGTCGCGTTCTATTCTTGTATATCTAGGAATTCTTACAATTAATAAAATAATAAATGTTATGGCTGCTACAAGTGCAAAAAATAATGAATCAGACATTCCTGCAATTGAAAAGTTCAAAGTATTAATATTCCCTATTTTACTTAAAGGGTCATTTATAATAAATATTAATGCTGAAACAATAAAAACAACAATCAATGCATAATCAAGCATTGAAAAAGGATTCAATTTCTCCTCAGTTTTATTCTTACTAGTAGTGTTGGTAGTATTTGACTCTATTTTTTTTGGTTTATCACCTAAGCTACCAAAAATAGATTGCGCATAATAAAATTGTAACATTCCTAAAAACATAAAGATTCCAGCTAAACCAAAACCATAGCTCCATCCAATTTTTTCTCCAACCCATCCACATAGCATGATCCCTATAAAAGCCCCTGCATTAACCCCCATATAGAATATGTTGTAGGCACCATCTTTCTTTTCATCTTTACCGGCATACATCTTTGAAATGATAGAGGTCATGTTCGGTTTAAAAAAACCGTTTCCAACAATTAGCAATGCAATTCCTATGTATAAAAATGTAGGAGTTTCAAGAGCCATGGAGGCATGTCCTAATGTCATTAAAAGTGCTCCAATAACAACAGCCATTCTGTAGCCTATTTTAT
>CBFHOD010000127.1:0-1319 GCA_965657365.1 Flavobacteriaceae bacterium | reverse complement strand
TGAATCATTTGTAAAAAACAACTACTTGAAGCATCATGTTTTTATCATAGGGTCCGTTTGGGTAGAACCAAACTCTTCAGCTGCTGGGAGTAGGATGCTTCAGCTAATCACCTCTTTTTTGTCTAAGGATTGGCGTGTTACTTTTGGAACAGTTTCTCAAAAAAATCTAAATTCCATAGACTTATCTAAACTAGGAGTTCAGGAGGTTCGCTTAGAGTTAAACTCCACTAGCTTTGATGAGTTCATAACAGATTTAAAACCAACAATAGTTGTTTTTGATCGTTTTATCACAGAAGAGCAATTTGGTTGGCGAGTTGCTGAATATTGCCCCAAAGCCCTTCGTGTTCTGGATACTGAAGACCTACATTGCCTCAGAAAAACTAGACATGAGGCACTAAAAAAAGGAATTGAGTTTAGTAATGAGATGCTCTTAAATTCAGAGATCTCTAAACGAGAAATCGCAGCAATTTATCGTTGTGATATTTCTTTAATCATTTCAACATTTGAGATGAAATTATTGCAAGAAGTATTTAAAATTGATAAAAGCTTGTTGTATCATTTACCTTTTTTATTCGATAAAATTGATGAAAATAATTCATGGAAACCATTTGACGACAGACATCATTTTGTATCTATTGGCAACTTTCTTCACGCACCCAATCTAGATGCAACAATTCAATTAAAAAAACATATCTGGAAAGAAATTCGAAAAAAAATTCCTGCAGCACAGCTTCATGTTTATGGAGCGTATCCAACTCAGCAAGTTTTAGAATTTACCAATGCTAATGAAGGCTTTTTTGTTCATGGTTATGTAGAGGATGCTTTTGAGGTTCTTGAAAATAGTAGAGTTTTACTGGCTCCTTTGCGTTTTGGTGCTGGAATTAAAGGGAAACTTAGTAATGCTATGTTGTGTGGAACACCCTCGGTTACAACTAGTATAGGATCTGAGGGAATGAATGAAGAAATTCCTTGGAGTGGTTTTGTAGAAGATGAGATAGCAAATTTTGTAGAGAAATCCGTTCTATTATATACAGACAAAATTCAATGGAATCAGGCGCAGCAACGTGGAATAGAAATTATTAACACAAAATTTCATAAAGAGCAATTAACGTATCTATTTTTTAGATGTATAGATCAGGTCTTTTCTAATTTAGAACAGCACAGAAATAATAATTTTACAGGAAAAATGTTGCTTCATCATTCCCTACAAAGCTCAAAATATATGAGCAAATGGATTCAGGAAAAGAATCGTAAGGATAAGCTATAACAATCCTGCTCTTTTTAATAAAGCTTCAGGTTTTGGCTCTTTTCCTCTAAAT
>CBFHOD010000126.1:0-1397 GCA_965657365.1 Flavobacteriaceae bacterium | reverse complement strand
ATACCAGCCATAAATACTCATCATAAAATAATACCCATTAATCATCATATCTCCTAATAAACCCCATTTCAAGAGTAAATACACAAAAATAGAAGTGCTAATCATACCTGTAGGAAATACCCAAATATTATTTTGTTTTGAATACCAAACAGACATAAAACCAAAAATGACAGCATTAATTTCTAATAGTGTATCGGCAGATGAATAGCCTGAGTACTGACCGAAAAAAAAATCAAAAATTTGGTTCATAAGAGCTGCGATCAGAGGTTACTATTTTTACATTTAAAACAGCATTTTCTTGCTGTGCTAGAGCGGTTTTTATTTCGTTAGTTAGGTAGGGCATTAACGCATCATAGTCACCATAAATTTGAGTACTCATTGGATTTTCTAGTACTGTAAATTTAGAATCTCGGAGTCTTTTAATAAATCTGCTAATTGGGGCTTCAAAATTATGTTGAAGAGGCATTAAGGTAAGCTCAACTGATATTTTCATATTTGATTGCTACTTTTTACTTAGTAGTATTTTTATATTAGATTATCGTCAGCTAAAATAAGAAGAACTTATACAATTATCTTGTTTGGAAAGAAATTTAATTGAATAGATTCTTTGTCTACATTATTTTTATAAAGCATACACACAGGTGAAACCATCAAATTCTAAGAAGTGTATGCTATGATTAGAAACATAGCCTTCATAATTAATTACTCCTGTTGTTTGGGTATCTATAAACGAAAAATCATCAATATAAATATGGTGTAAAAATTGTAATTTTTTCTTTCCATATATTTTATACAAAGATTCTTTTGCACCCCATACAATTGTTAATTTACTAACCAGCGCCTCATGATTTGCAATGGTTTTGTATTCCTCTATGGGCGTAAATTTATGAGCAATTTTGACAATTTTATCTCGTTGTTTTTCTACATCAATACCTACAGGGTTTTTTTCAGAAATAATAATGGCTGTAAAAGTAAAAGAATGGCTAATAGAAAGATAGTTGTTATCTTTTAAGTAAGGTTTTCCAAATTCATCATAAAATACATCAGCATCTAAATATCCTGCTAGTTTTAGTAACTGCCTAATACTCATAAAACCCTTTTGATGCAGAATAGATTTCATAGCGTCTACTCTTTTTTGATTAGGTTCAGTGAGTTCTATACCCACAGTTAAATCTTCTAAAGACTCCTCAATCTTCCAGATAAGAACTTTTGTAAAATCATTAACACGGATGGTCTTATATAATGGCATGTTTTAAAAGTTATTATGTAACTTTGCAATTTTAAATTAGATAAATATAACAATAATAATGAGCACTAATAAAGCTACTTACGTACCCTACAAAGTTAAAGATATTTCTTTAGCAGCATGGGGAAGAAAAGAAATAGAATTAGCAGAG
>CBFHOD010000125.1:0-1428 GCA_965657365.1 Flavobacteriaceae bacterium | reverse complement strand
AATGTGAAGGTGTTTTCTTGTTTGTCTTCTAGATAAATATTGATACCAGAAGGGAAGTTATTTGTGGAAGCGTCTATAGTGATATCTGATCCTGAAACCGCATTGATCCCCACAGGAACAACCATGTTTTCATAATTGTTGGGTGGTAAAGATTGTACCTGATAATTCTTTCCTTCACTATCAGCAACCAAATGCGTGTAAATCGCCAACGGATTAGAAACCCCATTAAATAATTCTCCTTCATAACCTACATCAAAACCAGTAGTCATGTCTTCTATATAATAGACTTTTGCAATTCTAGCATCTGTTTGATCAGAGATTGTAAGATATATCTCTGGTCTAGTGTCAGTTCTTTGAAAAGTTCCTCCACTGCTAGCTTGGTTAGCTTCAGCAAAGTTAAAGGTGCCTCCAGCGGCATTTGCTTTTACAAAAAATCCTTGAGCAGGAGCGATCACCATAGCATCTCCAAGTGTTTTTACTTCATAAGCTCCAGAACCTGAACCTTGATTCCAAACCCAGAGTGTTTGTGTTTCTGAAACAGCACCTTCATTAGCTAGAAAAGTTGCACTTGCAATATGTGATGTGTAAGGATTTCCTAAAAGATTAAAACGATTTCCAACAGAAGAGAGAACAACATCAACGCCGGCATTATCAACATTTAGTGTACCTGTGAAAGAAACTGTTCCTACAGAACTTCGCTTTACCGAATAGCCATTACCAGCAGAAAAAGTGGCACTTTCTCCTGCCAGCATATAGTCCCAAGAATCATCAGTAGTTACATATGGTGCAATTCCTCTGGAGTTCGTGTTTTGTGTCCCTGAAGCTATACCATTGGCAGTTACATAACTATCATCATACGTTTCTCCTACTACTGGTGATGAAACTAAATACCAATTAGTTGTGGCTAGGGTTCTGTTGTAAGTAATGTTTCCTGTTGAAGTACCTGAAACTATTAAAGAACCACCACTGTTAATGGTTAAACCGTCGGATTCATTAATTGTTAAATCTTTTACTGCGGCACCCGTAGAAGCACTAATTATTGGGGCATTGGTTACATCAGGAATTGTAGCGTCAAGTGAGCTTGTAGGAACCCCATTATCCCAGTTACTAGCAGTTGCCCAATCGGTATCGGTACCTCCGGTCCAGGTGGTGGTGGGACTGGCTACAGTATATGTCGAAAAATTAAATGTAATTCTAGTATTATTTCCATCCCAATTAGTATTATTTGTTATTGCTGAAAGTATTGTTGATTTAGATCCAGAAATAACACTTTGATCATATACGGAATTATCATACTCAGATCCTGAACCACTACCTGCACCAACAGCTACTGCATTAACACCGTTTGTTAGTGAAGAGGGCAATGCTGAATTAGTTGATGCTGAGACTTCTGCTTGCCAAGTATTACTATTTGTTTGAAAACCAAAT
>CBFHOD010000124.1:0-1434 GCA_965657365.1 Flavobacteriaceae bacterium | reverse complement strand
ATATTTACTTCATTCTCCCCCCCGGAAATCATCTATACTACAGATCAAATTAATCATATTGTAGCAACATCGGATGTTGGCATTCTAACTTTAGGCAGAAATTCTGGTGAAGGAGGAGATCGTTCAGAAAAAGATGATTTTCTATTAACTAAAACTGAGCAGGAAATGGTCGTTAAGTTCTCGGATGCATTTCACAAAAAGAATAAAGAAATAATTGTGGTATTAAATATAGGTGGTGTTATTGAAACCGCAACTTGGAAGCATCTTCCCGATGCCATTCTTTTAGCATGGCAAGGTGGGCAAGAAGGTGGTAATTCAGTAGTAGATATTCTCTCAGGAAAAATAAATCCTAGTGGGAAATTGCCCATGACATTTCCTGTAAATTTATCTGACCATGATTCACATAAAAATTTTCCAAAAAACCCAAAAATGATTACTCTTGAGGGGCTTGTAAAAAATTTAATATTTCCTCCAAGCGAAACTCCTAAAGCGGATAAAGTAAAAGACGAAGATTACACCTTTTACAATGAAGGTGTTTTTGTAGGATATAGACATTTTGATTCAAAAAATTTAGAGGTATCCTTCCCTTTTGGCTTTGGACTTAGCTACACTAATTTTGAATATAGCCCTATGAAAATGGAGATTAAAAATGACACCATAAATATTTCACTGAATATTAAGAATGTTGGTGAGTTTCCTGGAAAAGAAGTAGTACAGTTTTATTCTGAAAAACGAAACACAACAATTAATAGACCTTCTCAAGAATTAAAATCTTTCGCTAAAACAAGGCTCCTAAAAAATGGTGAAAATGATCAAATTTCGGTTAAAATTCCAATTAAAGAATTGAGTTATTGGAATGAAAAAATTAATGATTGGTCATTAGAAAAAGGGGGGTACAAAATTAAATCAGGAGGGTCATCAAGAAATATTAGACAAGTCTTAGAGGTAAATCTGTAATATACTTTAGAAAAAATAAACTCTTAAAAGAAAGCCAATTTTATATTTAAAAGTAATTTATAAGGTTAAAAAAATTATTTTTGATAGTTATTTTTTTACCATGAGGTTTTTCATTTTCATTTTTTTCTTCTTTTCATTGCAAGTTATTATTGCGCAAGAAACTTATACACCAACTAAAATTCAAGAAAATGAAGTTATCATGGATGGGATATTATCTGAAAAAATTTGGAAAGATGCTACAAAAATCCCTGTAGATGTTGAATTCAGCCCAGCCAATAATTTACAAGCTAAGAAAAAGACTACTGCATACATCTCCTATTCTAATACATTTTTATTTATTGCAGTTCATGCTGAGGATGATCCAAAAAATATTCGTGCCTCTATTCGACCAAGAGATGATTTCAATATTTGGAATGATGATCTTATACTAGTTCGCTTAGATCCTTTTGCCGATGCAAGAAATAACTTAGGCTTGGC
>CBFHOD010000123.1:0-1475 GCA_965657365.1 Flavobacteriaceae bacterium | reverse complement strand
TGGGAGGTAACCTATGGCATTAGAACAATGCAACAACTAGGAATTAATACGTTATTAATTTCTAACGCAGCAGGAGCCATAAATTTAGCTTACAAAAAAGGAGATTTAATGCTTATAGATGACCACATTAATTTACAAGGTGGTTCGCCACTGGCATTTGCCGAAGTTGGAGAATTTGGAGAACGTTTTGCAGACCTATTAGAACCTTATTCCAAAAAAATTAATGAGGTACTGAAATCAATAGCAAAACAAAACGACATAAAACTACAAGAAGGGGTTTATGCAGGTGTTTTTGGCCCACAATTAGAAACTAGAGCTGAATATAGGATGCTACAAATTTTGGAAGTTGATGCTGTTGGAATGAGTACAGTACCTGAAGTTATTGTTGCCAAACATTTAAATTTGACATGCGCTGCAATTTCAGTACTAACAGACGAATGTGATCCAAAAAATTTAGCCCCTGTAAACATCGAGGAAATCATTAAAATAGCAGGAAAAGCAGAACCTAAAATGATTACACTATTTAAAGAATTGATAAAACAATTATGAGCTACTTAGAGACTACACATAACGTTTATAAAGAAGCCGCACTAACACCCGATGTTGGTTTGTGTTGCACAACAAATCCAATTTGGGAATTACCTGGCTTAAAAATTCCAAGAATTATGCAAGAAATGAACTACGGATGTGGTTCTACGGTGCATGCTCGTGATTTAACCAATAACCCAAAAATGCTCTATGTTGGTGTAGGGGGTGGAATGGAATTATTACAATTTAGTTATTTTAATAGGCAAAAAGCAGGTGTTATTGGATTAGATGTTGTGGATGAAATGTTAGAGGCTTCACGTAAAAATTTTATTGAAGCTGAAGAAATAAACCCCTGGTTTAAAAGCAACTTCGTAGATTTACGAAAAGGTGATGCAATGAACTTACCGGTAGATGATAATTCTATAGATGTAGCTGCACAAAATTGTTTGTTCAATATCTTTAAGTCAGATGATTTAAAAAAAGCGATATCAGAAATGTATCGCGTGTTAAAACCCCATGGTCGATTGGTAATGAGTGATCCAACTTGCGAACAACCGATGAATGATGAATTGCGTAACGATGAACGTTTACGTGCGCTATGTTTAAGTGGTAGTTTGCCAATTAATGAGTATGTAAAAGCATTAACCGATGCTGGTTTTGGAACTATTGAAATTAGAGCTCGTAAACCCTACAGAGTTTTAGATCCAAAAAACTACCCAACAGACAATTTAATATATATAGAGTCTATTGAAGTTGCAGCAATTAAAGATCCAATGCCAGAAGATGGTCCATGTGTTTTTACAGGAAAAACAGCCATTTATTATGGTGATAAAGATTATTTTGATGATGGTGCTGGACATACTTTATTAAAAAATCAACCTTTAGCTATCTGTGACAAGACTGGTGCTGCATTAAAAAATTTAAATAGAGATGACATCTTCTTATCT
>CBFHOD010000122.1:0-1504 GCA_965657365.1 Flavobacteriaceae bacterium | reverse complement strand
TAGATGTCTATGGAGGAAACATACAGGTTGGTAAAGCTACTGTAAATGGCGATAGATATGAAGTCAAAGTAATAGGGTATGATGCTAGCCAAGCTTATAATGTTTCTCTTAAAACTGAGTATGATGGTGTATATGGAAGAGCAGGACAAATTGTAACAAATGATGTTGCGCGATTTGAAATAAATACTACTCAGTCAAATGCAAGTATTTTGCTACATCCTGGTACAGGCAATGTTGGTATCGGACTTGATTCTCCAGGATATAGATTAGAAGTTGCAGAAGATACAGATGGCACAGCTGATTTATTAATGCTTAGAAATTCTGATGCAACATACGCTCAGACATGGGCATTCCAATCCGATACATCTAAAGATTTAGTAATTACAGGCTCAAGTGGCTCAGGTGGTATTTCACTTGTTCCTGGTACTAGAGGATTAATGGTAACAGGTAATGCTTCAACTACCGGAGGAGTAACAGTCGGTGATTCATCAGCTGATGCTCTTAGATTCGTTGGAATACTAAAACAAGGTTCTGGCTCTGGAACAACAATAGTAAATGCTGATAGGTATCAAGGCAATATTGCTAGAAATTATTTAAGTAATGACTTTACTGGTACATATATAAATGCATCAGGCGATTACTTAAATATTCAAACCGGTACGGGTTATACCAGAATTGGTTCAGCTAATAGTTCATATTCACATTTTTATACTGATAGAAGTAAATACTATTTTAATACTGGAATTCATGTAGATACTGGTGTTGTTACTTCACACAATGAAGATTTACAACTTCAAAGAGCTGGTACAAATAAAATTGTTGTCGGCAGTAGTTATACCGATGTAACAAACGATGTTAGAATAACTGGTGCTATACAAAGAGATATCACAGGTAATCAGAAAAAGAGAGAATACAGAATAGCATCTGGAGCTGGCGGTGGTTCATTCTTACTTGGAAAAATTGAACATAACGCTGGTGCAGATGGAGCTGTTGATGGTATTCTAAAATTCGCACATGATTATGGCGAGTCAGCAATTAGTAGTTCTATTCATTTCCACTTTGCACAAAGAAGTGGAACAGCAAGAGGACATTGGTGGTATGAACATACTGACGATGATGCTGGTTCAGATGTAGTTAAAGTTGTCCTAATTGATGATGGCTCAGGTGGAATGTTTGTATGGGCAGTTATTGGTGATTTTGGAGAATGTTATATTGAAGCTACATGGAGACAATGTAGTAGCGTTACTGGCTCAGGTAATTTAACAGCTGGAACAATAACATCTGGTACAACATTATTCGACACATCCGATAATCCAACATCAGAAATGCATACAGGTAAATTATATCCACATAGTGATGTATACTTTGCTAATAATAAACTGATATTAGATGCTGATGCTGACACATATATTCAAGCACCATTTGATGATTTAATATCATTTACTTCATCTGGTACAGCAGTTGCTTTATTATCAGGTTCAGTAGGATTTACACCAAGTAATGC
>CBFHOD010000121.1:0-1545 GCA_965657365.1 Flavobacteriaceae bacterium | reverse complement strand
GTTTTTTCAATTGAAGCCGTTATGATGTAGGATGAGTCTATAGGATAAAAGTCTAATCCTTTAAAGGTTTTCAAATCTTTACTTTTTAGAGGTGATTTTGAAGCATCCTTAAAAACTGAATTTAATTTTTGTTGATAGATTGTTTTGCCAATTAAAGGCCTTTTATCCTTTGAATTACAGGATATAAACAACAATGAAAAAAAAAATATTAAAATGTATTTCATAATCCTTATGTAAAGATGTTTAAAGATTTACTAGGTAAATTAATCAAAATGGTTACTATTTTCTTTGATAAACTCTAATATCAAAAGTACTATATTATCATTACAATTATAAAATTCCTGATCTAAAGTATTCCATAGGTCTTGTTTGAAATTTGAAAGGATTTTTCTTCTCAAGTCTAGATCTTTAGGAATAGGAATTTCATTAAATAATAAAAAAGAATCATAAATGATTGAAGCAGTTTTATGAGCTCCTATTCTTTCGTAAGCTTCTAATATTTCATGAGAAAATTGCCCTGCAGAGTCCCAAAAAAAAGTTTTAAATCCACCATCGGTAGTATGATTTTCAAAAATATCTATGTATATAAAAATTTTCTCAAATTCATTTAGATTTTCAAAGTTGTCTCTGATTGCTATTTTTTTACCTATAATTTCTCCTATTCTGGTAATTTTATCTAAATCATTATTTAGTAATAATGCAATTTCTGTTGAATTCATTTTGAAAATTAATCAATTGCTTTTTTGAAAGCATTTTTACCACCAACAACAGGAAGATATAACATTGTTTCTTTAAGATCGATGGTTAATTTAGTTCCTGGTTTAGGAGATATGGTATATTCAGAATCACTAGAAAATAACATTAAGCCAATTTGTTGTCCTTTTTTTATAATTTGGTCATCAGGTTGTAAATCAAATTTCATTGTATAAAATTTACCAGGAATAAGTGGAGAACTTTTTGATAAAGAGGCATGATTTTGAAGATCTGCCCATCCTCTAGTAATTATGTTATCAGTTATTTTTGTTCCTTTATTTTTATTCCAAGGCAGCGATACTAAATACACAGAAAAATTTACTGCTGGTTTTGAGCTAGCTGCTTTTACAGTGATATTTGAAACGCCTGAAATATGAAGATCTTCTTTTAATATATCTGAAACATACAATAATCTGTGATCTGATGAATTCGACTGTGCTAGTGATATTGCGGTGATACTGGCATCATCTGAAAAAGTTTCTTGTTCTTCACTATTTAGTTTTTCGAGAGTCAATATTCCATAATTAGAGTTATTAGGTTTTAGATGTAATTTTACTTGAGACGCCTTAGGGTTTGGATATGCCTCATAGGGTGTAGGATTTTTTTGTTTGTCATTTTCTCTTACTATCCAAGCTTTAGGATCATGCTCTACACCATTTTGTATTCCATGTAAATATCTTGTAAACCATCGGTTCATCATTTTTATGGGAGGAGGTCCTCCATGCCCATTTTGGTGGTAATAGATCTGAGTTGGAATTCCCATTTCTTTTGCTTTTTTTACAATTCGATAAC
>CBFHOD010000120.1:0-1599 GCA_965657365.1 Flavobacteriaceae bacterium | reverse complement strand
GATATTACTACTTTATCTCCCGGTTTTTGAGCGAAGATATATGACGAAGCCACACCTGGATTTACATCCATCCAACCGTTCTTTGAACGATCCCATGGTGGAGTTGCTATACGGACATTTAACATAATCTCTCTTCCTTCTGCAGGATAAGAAGCCATTGAATAAGCACGTTCTACGGTTTCATTATTTTTCATGACTAAAGGCCATAAACCAAACTTATCCCATTCTGCTTGGAATTTATCAGGAGTTTCGTGTTCTTCTGGATGTGCTGTGATATCAATATCGGAAAACTTAACCTCACAGTTAGGAATTTCAATTTGAATATACCCTCCTGCTTTATATCCCATATCTTTTGGAATTTCAACAACAAACTCTTTAATAAAAGAGGCTACATTGTAGTTACGAACTACAGTTGCATCCCATTTCTTAATTCCAAATATTTCTTCCGGAATTGAAATATCCATATCTTGTTTCACCTTAACTTGACAAGCTAAACGAATTCCGTGTTTTAGTTCTTTTCTAGAAAAATGAGGTGTTTCTGTTGGTAAAGCTTCTCCACCTCCAGAATTTACGTGACACTCACATTGAACACAAGATCCTCCACCACCACATGCAGATGGTAAAAATATTTTTTCGCTACCTAGAGTTGTTAATAATGTACTCCCCGAAGCAACTTCAATTTTTTTCTCTCCATTAATGGTTATAGTAACGGGACCCGATGGAGATAATTTTTGTTTTACAAACAATAATAATGCTACCAACAACAGTGTAATCAATAAAAAAGCTGCTACGGTTGCTAAAATAGTTCCTGTGGTGCTTGCTGCTAATGAAATCATACTAATTTTGTGTTTCTTTAATGTTAACTGCTACTTCTTCATGCTCGCTTTTTTTAGCAGTATCAATCGTTATTGCTTTAGATTCTTTTTCTAAATTATTAGATAAAGTAGCTTCAGTATTTTTTTCTTTTGTTTCTTCATCACCTCCGGTTAACATCCCCCCAAAACTCATAAATCCAATAGCCATAAGACCGGTTATAATAAATGTAATCCCCAAACCTCTTAGGGCTGGTGGAACACTAGAATAGCGAATCTTTTCTCGGATAGCTGCAATAGCCAAAATCGCTAAAAACCATCCAATACCAGACCCAACCCCATAAGTTAAGGCCAAACCTAAACTTGGAATCTCTCGAGATTGCATAAACAACGACCCCCCTAAAATGGCACAATTCACCGCAATTAAGGGTAAGAAAATTCCTAGAGAATTGTATAATGAAGGTGAAAATTTCTCAACAATAATTTCAACTAATTGAACCATTGTTGCTATCGTTGCTATAAACATGATAAATGATAAAAAGCTCAAGTCATAATCTGCATATTCTGGACCTAACCAAACTAAAGCACCTTCTTGTAATAAATATTGATCTAGCAACCAATTTAATGGAACGGTAACTGCCAATACAAAGATGACAGCAGCTCCTAAACCAACAGCTGTGGTTACTTTTTTTGAGACAGCAAGGTAAGAACACATCCCTAAAAATGTTGCAAAGACCATGTTGTCTATAAATATCGATTTGAAAAATAATTCTAAATGTTCCATGAT
>CBFHOD010000119.1:0-1618 GCA_965657365.1 Flavobacteriaceae bacterium | reverse complement strand
AATTTAAAACAAAAAAGGAAACTACAAAGACTTTTAAAAATTATTTTAATTTTATTTTAACTGAATATTCTACAAAATCTATGGGAATTCAATTATTATGAAATATCTTTGCATTCGATTTATTTTATAATGAATTTAACTACAGCTATCGATACTAAAATATCTTTAATAAGAGTCTTTTCAGACTTTAAACAGCTCGCAAAAGTAGGCTTATCTTTAAGTGTTGTTTTTTCTTCTATTGCTGGATATTTATTAGCTATAGATGTTATTAACTATCAAGTTCTTTTCTTGCTAGGTCTGGGTGGATTTTTGATGGTAGCTGCTTCAAATGCTTTCAATCAAATTATTGAAAAGGATACAGATGCTTTAATGAAAAGAACCATGAACAGGCCTCTTCCAACAGGAAGAATGTCTAAGACTACTGCATTAATTTTCGCTATACTTTTTACAATTATTGGGCTTGGTATTTTATACAGTATTAATCCTAAAAGTGCGCTTTTTGGAGCTATATCTATCTTTTTATACACTTGTGCTTACACTCCTATGAAACCTATTTCACCATTAGCTGTTTTTGTTGGTGCGTTGCCAGGAGCCATTCCATTCATGCTAGGTTGGGTTGCCGCAACTAATCAATTTGGAATAGAAGCTGGTTTTTTATTTATGATTCAATTTTTTTGGCAGTTTCCTCACTTTTGGTCTATTGGCTGGTTACAGTTTGAAGAATATAAGAAAGCTGGTTTTATCATGTTGCCCATGGATAAAAAAGATCAATCTGCAACAAAACAAATTATTTTTTATACTGTAATTATGATATTGGTTTCTATCGCACCAGTATTAAAGATGACAGGAGCGTTTTATATACATCCAATTACTGCAATTATCATTGCTTTTCTTGGACTAGTAATGCTATACTATGGCATTTTACTCCACAAAAAACAAACAAATATTGAAGCAAGAAAATTAATGTTATCAAGTGTTATCTATATCACAATGATTCAAATTATATACGTAATCGATAAATTTTTACACTAATCATATGAATATCAGCGAAAAAGATTTAGAAAAAGAGTTAACTGCAGGAAGAAAAAAATCTGCAAAACCAATGTTATGGGTTTCCATGATTAGTATGGTGATGTTTTTTGCAGGGTTAACTAGTGCCTATGTAATTAGTATGAGAAGAGATGACTGGGTTACTTTTGAGCTACCTGATGCTTTTTATATAAGCACACTACTCATTATACTAAGTAGCATTACCATTAGCATATCTCAAAGGCTTATTAAAAAAGACAAAAGAGAACTATCTATTGCATTTTTATTAATCACTTTTGCTTTAGGTATTGCGTTTGTTTGGCAACAATATGCTGGTTTTGAAGATTTGAGAAGTGCTGGGTTATTTTTTACAGGGCCTACAAGTACAGTTTCAACATCGTTTATTATTGGAATCACCTTAATGCATGCACTCCATGTATTTGCTGGGATTATCGTATTACTTGTAGTCATTTATAATCATTTTAATCATAAATACATATCAGATGATTTATTAGGGTTTGAACTTGGTGCTATCTTCTGGCATTTTATAGATGTTTTATGGATTTATTTATTTTTCTTTTTCTATTTT
>CBFHOD010000118.1:0-1693 GCA_965657365.1 Flavobacteriaceae bacterium | reverse complement strand
GAGCAGTGTATTTACTATCAAAGGCTAACCCCATAGCTATACCTGCTAAAACCCAATAGATATTTGTTTGTTCAAAAATTGCTTTGTAGATAAATAATATACTCAATGTCCAAAACAGCAATAGAGGAACATCTGGAGTAGAATTAAAAGAGATAACAGAAATAAAAAGCGTTGATACAAATAAAATCACACTTTTAGATTGGCGATGTTTAGACAAAAAAAGTGAAGACAATCTATAAAAACAAATAATAGTTAAACTACTAATAGTAAAGTCAGCTAATTTGACTACAAATATTGATTGACCAAATACATCTGTAAATATTCTTAAAATATATCCAATCATTCCGGGATGATCAAAATAGGAAAGAGATAGGTTTTGACCATATAAATAATAATAGGCATCTTGGGGCATTAGTCCCATAAATGGTAATAAAAAAAAGCGAAATAGTTGAAATCCTAGAACCCAGGAGATTGCAGTATTATTTTTTAAAAATGAAGTAAATTTTTTCAAATTATTAAATCTTTCTTAAGGTTTACAGGTTTTCGTCAAGTAAATCTGGTCTAATTTGTTGTGTTCGTTCATATGCCTTTTCAGATCTCCATTCATCTATTTTAGGGAAATTACCAGTCAACAAAATTTCAGGCACTTTCATTCCTTCATAATTTGAGGGCCTTGTGTACACAGGTGGTGATAATAAATTATCTTGAAAAGAATCAGTTAACGCAGAGGTTTCATCTCCAATAACCCCCGGAATTAAGCGTACGATACTGTCTACTAAAACAGCTGCAGCTAATTCTCCACCGGTTAACACATAGTCTCCAATAGAAATTTCTTTTGTTATGTATCTATCACGAACTCTTTGATCTACCCCTTTGTAATGACCAGTTAGGATAATAATATTTTTTTGAAGAGATAATGTGTTTGCCGTAGATTGTTTTAATGTTTTAGCATCAGGTGTCATATATATTATTTCATCATATACACGTTCAACTTTTAATGCATCGATACATTTAGAAATAGGCTCAATCATTAATACCATTCCTGCGCCACCCCCAAATTGAGTATCATCAATTTGTTTGTAGTTTCCTAGACCGAAGGTTCTTAAATCATGAATCACAATTTCTGCCAGACCTTTTTCTTTTGCTCTCTTTACAATAGAATGATTAAAAGGGCTTTCTAATAAATCGGGTGCTGCTGAAATAATATCTATACGCATAGATGCAAATGTACAAGAAATGTTGGTTTTAAAAGACTAAAACGAGAGTGCTTATCGTTTTTTAAAACTACAAAAAGTAAAATTTTGAATAGTATTAAATGGAGTTTGATGATTTTTATTTAAAGATTTAATGGGTATAAATTTGTTATTAAATGTTTCGTGCATTTTATTTTTTGAATATTGAGTAATTTCTAAACCACTACACTTTAGGGGGCCATTATCAGAAAAAGTTCCAATAATTAGATTTTTAGACACATATTTTTCAGTTGTTGAAACGTACGTTTTTATATCGTTTTCTTTTGTTAGAAAATGAAAAGCTGCACGATCATGCCATACATCATAGTTTTTTTCTGGTTTAAAGTCAATAATATTTGAAACTATCCAAGTAACTTTGGTTGCTTTTGTGCCTAAACGATCTTTAGCTCTTTCTATCGCTTTACTAGAAATATCTAAAACAGAAATATTGGTGTATCCAT
>CBFHOD010000117.1:0-1713 GCA_965657365.1 Flavobacteriaceae bacterium | reverse complement strand
AAAAGAGAAAACAGGAAAAACATCCCCAGATACTATTATTGCCTGTGTGGGTGGTGGGAGTAATGCTGCTGGAGCATTTTATCATTTTATGGATGATGAAAATGTAGAACTAATCGCTGTTGAAGCTGCTGGCCTAGGGGTCAATTCTGGTGAAAGTGCCGCAACTTCTCAATTGGGTGAGGTGGGTATTATTCATGGAAGTAAAACAATATTAATGCAAGATGATTTCGGTCAAATTATGGAGCCTTATTCTATTTCTGCAGGCCTAGATTACCCCGGTGTTGGCCCACTACATGCTTTTTTGTATGAGAGTAATAGAGCTATATTTATGAATGCAACAGATCAAGAAGCCCTTACTGCTGCATATGAATTAACAAAAATTGAAGGAATTATACCTGCTTTAGAAACTGCACATGCGCTGGCAGTTTTACCAAAACTGAATATTAAAAAAGACCAAGTAATCGTTATCAACCTCTCAGGAAGAGGAGATAAAGATTTAGAAACATTTATTAAATACCTAGACTAATGAATATAGAACACATTCAAAAAGAAATTGAAAGTTTACGTCAAGAATTAAAATCACATAGACTTTACGAACAATTAGAAACCATAGATGATATCAAGATTTTTACACAAGATCATGTTTTTGCAGTTTGGGATTTTATGTCGTTGTTAAAAGCCTTACAAATAGAACTTACCTGTGTTTCAATTCCATGGGTGCCAAGAAAAAAAGGAAAACTTACTCAGTTTATAAATGAAATTGCTTTAGCTGAAGAAAGTGATGTAGATCTTTCTGGAGAAAGTAAAAGCCATTTTGAAATGTATTTAGAGGCCATGAGTCGTATGGGTTCAGATACACGAAAAATTGAAATTTTTATGAGTAAAATAACTCAAAACACCCCAGTAAGCGAAGCCTTAGATTTTGCAGAGGTTCCGGATGCTGTCAAAAATTTTGTAAAGCTTACTTTTGACACCATCTACAGTAATGATGCCCATAAGATTGCATCAGCTTTTACTTTCGGTAGAGAAGATTTAATTCCAGACATGTTTATAGAAATTATTCAACAAACCCATGAACAAGAGTCATTTAAAGATTTTTTATACTATTTAAATAGGCATGTAGAATTAGATGGAGATTCTCATGGACCTCTTTCTTTGGAAATGATAGTTGAATTGTGTGGAGACGATCAACAGAAATGGAGTGAAGTTTTAGCAACAGCAAAAGCCTCTTTAGAAGTAAGGATCTCTTTGTGGGATTATATAGCCGATACCATCTCTAATCATAAATTAGAAAAATAAGTACTGTGAATTCAATTTACAATTTATTACAAAATAAATCAAGAGATAATTTATCGATCTACTTTACTGCAGGTTACCCTGGTTTAAATGACACTGCCAAAGTAATCCAAGAATTAAGTAATGCTAAGGTAGATTTTATCGAGGTGGGTCTTCCATATTCAGACCCTTTAGCTGACGGTCCTACCATTCAGGAAAGTAGTCAGAAAGCATTGCAAAACGGAATCAATTTAGATATTGTTTTTGAGCAATTAGTACAGCTTAAAGCAACTAATAAAACCCCATTAGTTTTGATGGGGTATTTGAACCAATTACTAAAATATGGTGAAGAAAAATTTTGTCAAAAAGTAATTGATTGTGGAATTGATACCCTTATTTTACCAGATTTACCAATGGTTGAATATGAAAATCATTACA
>CBFHOD010000116.1:0-1743 GCA_965657365.1 Flavobacteriaceae bacterium | reverse complement strand
AAATTACCTTCTCTTGAAGGTAAAAATATTTTAATGGTTTATGGAGGTTGGGATGGTCATCAGCCCGCTGTTTTTGTCACTAAAGTTTCTAAATGGTTGGAATTGGCCGGAGCTAAGATTACACTTTCAGATTCTTTGGGAGTTTATACCAATAAAAAAATAATGGATAAAACAGATTTAATTATTCAATATTGGACCATGGGGGAAATCACTAAAGAACAGTTTCTAGGCTTAGAGAACGCCATAAAAAGAGGAGTTGGCCTTGCTGGGTGTCATGGTGGACTTGGAGATTCTTTTAGGCAAAAACCTGAATATCAGTATATGATTGGAGGACAATGGGTTGAACACCCTGGTGGAAAAATTGATTATACAGTTAATGTTCTAGATACCAATGATCCAATATCAGACGGAATTAAAGATTTCGAAATAAAAGATACAGAACAATATTATATGCATATTGATCCTAATACAAAAGTGTTAGCTACAACTAAATTTACAGATAGTATTCATTCCTGGATAAAAGATCGTGTGATGCCTGTAGCTTGGAAAACATATTATGGTAATGGTAGAGTTTTCTATCTTTCTATAGGTCACGATCCAAAAGATTTTGATACTGAAGGAGCAAAAAAACTTCTTTTTAGAGGGATTAGATGGGCAAGTGGAAGTAGGTATAAACCCAAGGAAAATACATTGAGTGCCGTCTATGAATGACTAACAGTGTATAGTTGAAAGCCTTTTTTTAATCACTTCTTACCTAATGGATATATTTCTTGACTTATAAAGTTTTTCGGGAAATTTTCATCATTTTCAAATCCCAATTCAATATCTCGACCGTTAGATGGGATATAATTTGTTTTAAAAAGATAATCCCAAACACTCAGTGTAAGTCCAAAATTAACACCAAATTTATTGGGCACCTTCTTTCCATGATGCCAAATATGCATCTGAGGATTGTTAAAAATATATTTAAAAATTCCTAAAGGAATAGAGATATTGCTGTGGTTAAAATGACCCATTGTAAGAGTGAATAAATGCACTAAAATAAAGTCATCTATTCCAAAACCAATAAATGCAAGTGGTATATATTCTAAAGTTCTATATACGATTGTCTCCATCCAATGATACCTTAGATGCGCTGCAAACCCCATTTCTCTAACAGAGTGATGTACTTTGTGAAAATTCCATAAAAACGGAATACGGTGTAATAACCTATGAATAAAGTATTGAATAAAATCTCTTAGTATAAAAAGAACAAACAACTGACTCCAATAGGGGAAGGTTTCGATGTTAAAAAAAGCCAGATTATCAATTCCAATGGCAATTAGTATATCATTAAAAAATTTAACAGCGATATTAGAAACGGCATTGTAAACAATTAATGAAAACAAGAAAAAATTAAAAAACATATAGAACCCATCCAGCCAAAAATCTTTTCTGATTTTATCTTGATTTTTTCGCCATGGAATTAAAATTTCCAAACTCCAAAAAACTAGTGAAATACTAATTAGCCAATAAAAGTAATTCCCCCAGTGCGGATTTAAGATTTCACTGACTAAATAGTGTGAATAGCCAGAAAATGAATCTTTTATGATATTTAAGTATGTATCCATTTTAATAGTTATCGTTTTTAACAGCAACCACCTCCATCGTAATGAAAAGTAGATTTAGATAAGAAGATGTCATCTCTATTTAAATTTTTTAATGCAGCACCAGTCTTGTCACAGATAGCTAAAGGTTGATTTT
>CBFHOD010000115.1:0-1773 GCA_965657365.1 Flavobacteriaceae bacterium | reverse complement strand
AGTAATCTTAGACTTTGATGATAGTAAATCTAGAATTCAATTAGGATTAAAACAATTATCTTCTCACCCATGGGATGCTTTAAATGCTGAACTTAAAATAGGTGATAAAGTTACTGGTGAAGTTGTTGTAATTGCAGATTATGGTGCATTTGTAGAAGTATCTGAAGGTGTTGAAGGTTTAATTCATGTTTCTGAAATGTCTTGGTCTACACACTTACGCTCTGCACAAGATTTTGTAAAAGTTGGAGATAAAGTTGAAGCTCAAATATTAACTTTAAATAGAGACGAACGCAAGATGTCTTTAGGGATGAAACAATTACATCCAGATCCTTGGACAGATATTACCAAAAAATATCCAGTTGCATCTACTCACACTGGTACTGTAAGAAATTACACGAACTTTGGAGTATTTGTTGAGTTAGAGGAAGGGATTGACGGACTTGTATATATTTCTGATCTTTCTTGGACTAAGAAAATTAAGCATCCATCAGATTTTGTAACTGTTGGTGACTCTTTAGAAGTTCAGGTATTAGAATTAGATGTAGAGGGAAGAAAGTTAAATTTAGGGCATAAGCAAACTCAAGACAATCCTTGGGATGCCCATGAAGCTACTTTTGCAATAGATTCTATTCATACAGGAACAATCAAAGAAAAAAATGATAAAGGAGCTGTAGTAACTTTTGCTGATGGAGTAGAAGGATTTGCCCCTGGACGTCATTTAGAGAAAGAAGATGGAACTAAACTTGGTAAAGGAGATACTATTGAATTTAAAGTATTAGAATTTAGCAAAGAATATCGAAGAATAGTTGTGTCTCACACATCTATTTTCAAAGAGCAAGAAAAAAGAAATATGAAAGCTGTAGCAAAAAAATCTGCTGAAGCTGAAAAAACCACCCTTGGAGACATTGGAGGTCTTGCAGACTTGAAGAAAAAAATGGAAGCTGGATCAAAAAAGAAGTAATTATCTAGACCATTTATTATTATAAACTTTAAAAACCGTTGCAATAGCAACGGTTTTTTTTTTGGTATTTAATTAGAAGTAGATAAGAATAAATTATCTTTGTTTATCACAAAAAAATAGCATGACATTAATTAAATCAATTTCTGGGATAAGAGGAACCATTGGGGGTCAAACTTCAGAGAATTTAACCCCAATAGACGCAGTTAAATTTGCCGCAGCTTATGGTACTTTTATCAAGAAAAGGAATCCATCTAAAGATAATATTAGAGTGGTTATAGGAAGAGACGCTCGTATTTCTGGTAAAATGATCAGCTCTCTAGTAGCAAATACTTTAGTTGGTTTAGGTATAGATGTTATTGATCTAGGGCTGTCTACAACACCAACTGTAGAAGTAGCGGTTCCTCTAGAAAATGCAGACGGCGGAATTATTTTAACTGCAAGTCACAATCCTAAACAATGGAATGCATTAAAATTATTAAATGAAAAAGGAGAGTTTTTAAATGGAGCAGATGGTGAAGTAATTTTAAAAACTGCCGAAAGTGATGATTTTTATTTTGCTGAAGTAGATGATTTAGGAACGTATTCAAAAGATCAATCTTATTTACAAAAACATATACAAGAGGTATTAAACTTAGATTTGGTAGCTGTTGATGCAATACGTAATGCTAATTTTAAAGTGGTTGTTGATGGGGTAAATTCTACAGGAGGAATTTTTATTCCTGCTCTTTTAAAAGAGTTGAATGTAGAATGCATAGAGTTGTATTGTACTCCAAATGGTCAATTTCCTCACAATCCAGAGCCTTTAAAAGAAC
>CBFHOD010000114.1:0-1787 GCA_965657365.1 Flavobacteriaceae bacterium | reverse complement strand
CCAAATAACATGGTGGCCCAAGCCACATAAATAATAGATTCATACGCATTACTCCATGGAGCATTACCACTAATATACCAACGGCTCATTAGCCCAATTATGTGTAAGCCAAAAAGGATAATTGTTATACCAATCAAGAATTTAACAACCTTTGTTATCCATTTTTTGTCATTAAATATTTGTAGGATTACAAAAAAGATTAGAAAAATACTTGTAAACCCATAATATTTCGCCAATTTTTTAAAAACCTGTAATTTATTATAGGTTATTTCTAAATCTATTTTTTTCTTATTAGGATATACATCTTCACCATATTTTTGTTGAAACTTCTTTATTCCAGCAATAAGTTTATTGGCCTCTGTGTAATTATTAGTTCTTTTAGCATCTTGTAATAATCGAATGTAAATTGGTAATGATTGTCTTACAAATAAAGAATCTTTTCCGGTGTAGTTTGCTCTAGATCCCTCAGGATAGGAAACCCATTTATTATTTTCATCATTTAATTTAGGATAGATTCGTAACACACTGAGACTTAATGCTTGAGAAAATAAATAAATTCTTCTGTCAATTTTAATGACATCTTTTTCAAATTTATTTTGAACATTTTTTTTCTGTGCCTCTATAACATATTCACTAATTTTTGATTCAGTACCCTCATAAAAATCGGCAAGCGCTGCATGAGTGACGTCTTTATCAACCCCTATGATTTCTCGAATTTCTGTATTTCCATCTTCTAAATAAATAAAAGGCACATTGAACCAAAGTTTTGAATTTTCTATAATAGAAAGAAAGACTTGGCTTGGCTCTATTCCATTAAAATCATCATCATGAAATACTTTTCTGACTAATTCAGAGGCAAAAGTGTGTGCAGGCTTCATTCGTCCTCCAAAGTCTTGAATAATTAGCGTATTAAATTCTTCAGCGTGTTTTAATTCCACTAAGTTTCCTAAAAGAACAGAATCAATTTGTTGATCTGTTATTTTGGTTAGATGATCGTTTTGAGTTTGAGCTATTCCAGTAAAACTTATAAAAAGTCCAATAAAAAGTAGTAGCGCTGCTTTTTTCTTTTTAATCTTTTTTAATGTTTTTTTCAAGCTGTCAAATCTTGTTCCTGGTGCAAATAGAATAGAAATCATTCCAATATACAATAAAGAATATCCCATATAACTAATTAGAGTTCCCCAAAAATCATGATTCACAGACAAATGTGTTTGTTCTACTTCTCCTGAAAGATCATAACTGGCTTGAAAAAACTTATAGCCTTTGTGATCTAATATGTGGTTCATATAAATTCTGTAGTCAAATGTTTCATCAGGATCTATGACTGTAATTTCACTGGCAAAAGCAGCAGCACTCTCAGATCCTGGATATTTTTCTAATTGAAAATCATTTAGTTTAATTTCAAAAGGTGTTTTTAGGATTTGAGGGCCATAATCTATTCTAAAATTCAAACCATTCAAAGAAAATGCAGTAGGCCTCTGAGGAGCATATTTACCACCATATAGTTCAATTTGTTTGGTTTCTTCATCTACAGTTATGTCTAATAACAATGCATCTAGTTTTGTGTCATCTTTTTTAGCGCCTCTTACTGTTTTTAATGCACCTTTTTTAACAGGCTCTGGAATTACAAAGGGTAAGTCACCAACTCTGTATAAAGACCTGAGCTGAAATTCTTGAACACTATCTTTAATTATAGATCCTTCAGCTCTATCGGCCATACGCATCCAAGTTCCAGTATTGCGCGTTTGAATTTTCAAAATTCCATTTTCTCTGAACAAGTTAATAGT
>CBFHOD010000113.1:0-1892 GCA_965657365.1 Flavobacteriaceae bacterium | reverse complement strand
AATTTTAGGTTTTATAGCCGATAGCAATCCGTTAGGCATGCTGTCTATAGAAATTATAGAAAGCATCTGCATGTTTATGGTTGTGCTGGTTGGCTTCTTTTCTATGTTTGCTGTTTTTTTCTCGAGTAGAAGAGCGACTAGAAAAGCGGGGGTAGCGGTTTGGAATGCTGCCTCAAAAAAACAGTTTGGCTTCTATGCCCTAGCTGTGATTCTTGGAATGTTTTTATTGTCACTGGCAAAAAATACCGCAGTAAATTACGCCACTCCGTTCTTTTTGGGGTATTTGGGGCTGTTAATGGCCTTGTTCAACCCCCAACGTAAAAAAGCCTACGATCTTCTAGTGGTCGTTTGTTTACTATTGGCTGTGGTGGTCTTTATAATACCAACCTATTGGTATTCTTCGCTATTAATTGTTGGTGGAAGTTTCTTTGTGTACGGAATTGCCAATCGAAAATAAGCCTTACTCCTCTCCATCTACATAGCCCTGCAAATACTCATATCTTGGCGTGAGTTGCTGTGCATTGGTCATTGCTGCACGTGCTAAAATACCGTCTTTGTCTCCATTAAAAAATGAAGGAATCACATGACTTAAAAATAAGTCTCCAAAACCATCACTGGCATCTTTTGGCAATTCACAGGGTAAATTGTCAACAGCCATTACGGTAATAGTACCAGGAGTTGTATAGGCTACCTCAGCAGAAGTCTCAGGATCATACCCGTAGATAGGATCTGCAATGGTTGAAGCCCTTAGCGTAGAAACAACTGGACCCTTTATGTCGCAAGAAATATCGGCAATTAGTTTAATCTTAAAATCTGGGCTTTTGGCATCTTCTTTTGTAATTAAAAACGGAGAACCCTCACCAAAAAAGTGTCCTGCAATAAAATAATCGGTAACCTTCGCAAAACGCATAAAATCAGATTCGTATTCAGATGGGTTTTGGTAAAAATCTACATTACTTAGCTCCTGACCATCAATGCGTTTATTATAGTCTAAAACATCTACTTTACAATACACGGGTTCATCAAAATTAGTGCTTAGATACTCTGTTACAGAAACAGCTCTTAAGTTCATCCCGTCTAGCATCTCTTGTGCCCCTCTAGCCACCTTACCACTTCCAGTGAGTAGTATTTTTATATTGGGTATGGTTATAGCTTGTAATGTATCGATTAACTCTTGTTGATCTTTTAAGCCTGTTGCTTTAGGAAGTTGAAAAGTGTTGTTCTTAAGACCATGGGCTCTAAACCCATTGTAAGCGCCAACAATTCCTGCATAACGGCCAAAACCAATAAGACGGTTGCCTCTAGAATCTGTAATGACCTCATGATCATATAAAGTGATGTTTTTCTCAAGTATTGCCTGCAATAATGCTCTATTATAGGGTTGTTTCTTGATGGTATGACTAAAGAAAAAATATTTTTTGTTGGGTAGTAATGCGTCTATAGGCACTTCTTTTACTCCAATGAGCACATCACAATCTGAAAGGTCTTCAGTAATCTCAAAACCAGCTTTGGCATAAGCCTCATCAGAATACACACGAATGTCTGAGGCCTCTACTACTATAGTAGCTGCAGGAAATTGTTGTTGAAACTCTTGTAGTTTTTCTGGCGAAAATACCACCCTTCTGTCCGGTGGATTTTTACGTTCTTTGATGATGCCAAATTTCATACCCATAATTTTAAGTCAAAATTAGTTGATTTTGATAGGATGCGCAAATGGTTAATCAGTTTCATTTTCATACTTTTGCAGACACTATAGGTTTTTAGGAACCTATCTTAGGGGACGACTGGTTTTGACAGCAAGGTCAGTGAGACTGTAAGCATACCGAGGACTGAAATGATGACTCGTAAACCTTATTTCAACCATTTAAACGGCGAAGATAACTACGCTTTAG
>CBFHOD010000112.1:0-1908 GCA_965657365.1 Flavobacteriaceae bacterium | reverse complement strand
AGACACATTGTCACAGAGTTTGAAGATGATGAAGGATATGAATCTGTATTAGTATTTAACCTCACTAAAAAAGATATTCAATTAATAGAAGATAGTATTGGAGACGTTTTAATATGGGAATATTCTATTAAAAAAGGAAAGTTAATTACTGAGTCTCTTAATGAAAGCTCAGTTGAAGATTTACATTTTGAAACAGACCCTAAGAAGGCCGAAGACATGAAGATTGCCATTGGTAGATCTCAAGGAGAAGTTACAAGATCAAAGCAAATTGAAGGTGGTGAATATGCACTAAAAAGATTTAGAAAAGAGATTAAATATGGCAACGGTAAAGACCTAGGAGTATTTCTTCCAGGTAGTTATGCCGCTGCAACTTCTAAATTAGGAGATGGTCCACATAAGAAAGCCGTTAAGAAAGTAAAATGGAATAGAAAGAAATATGACCAATGGGTTGAAGATATGGCATCAAACGATGGCTGGAAGAACGCATTCGATATGGCACAAAACGCCAAAAACGAACCAGGCCTATTACAATGGGCTAAGAAAGAGTTTAGAGGTGAAGATGTAATGCAAAGAATTCAATGGGATATTGAAGCTTATGCAGAATCTAAGCAAGAAACGTTATCTCACCTAAAATCTATTGTTGAAGAAACAGTATATGATGAAGAGACGAATGACGAAATATTTGATAGCGAGACCTATTATACAATAAGCAAGCTCTTATCTATTGCTAGAAAATCTAAAGAATGTAAGAGACTATATAAGGGAGATTACAATTTCGGTAAAGGTTTAAAATTAGCTGAACGTTTAAAAAAGGAATTTCCACAGCTTAAATTTAGATGTAGGGTTGCTAGATCAGCTTGGAATTATGGAGGTAACTTAGTTTTATTTATAGATTTAAGGGCGGGAAGCTCATATAAGCACGACTTATTTAAATTTAACTCTGCTAACTCTACGAGACAACCTAATTACTCATTTTCACCAATATTTAATGGAACTAAAAAGGTATCAACTGGAAAAGTAGAAAATGAATGGAGTATGGGAGTAATACATGGATCATATCAATCAATATCAAATTATGACAAGTTTATGGATGATGTAGTCGGAGTCTTTAAAGACTATGAAAGAGTAAATGGAAAAAAGTTTGATGTAAAAGATATTAAAGCAACGTTTAAAGCTAATGATAAAATTCTTACAGAATGGAAAAGGTTAAAAGAAACAAAAATAGCAAAACAATATGACATTGCTAGTAACAATGCAAGAAAAGTTAGTCGTTATATTAAACTGAAAATGCCATATATTAAAACTTCACAAAAGACAGTTTATTATATGACAGATGAACCTAGAGAATTCAGACACCCGGATGAATATGGATCTTCAGCCTATGATAAAATGGATTCAAAAGAATATATTAAATATGAAGAAGCACAGGGTAAGATTTCAGATATGATAGAAGCTTTTTGCAAGAAGCATAATTTCAAATTTACATGGGCTGCTAATTATTAAGTCCTACTAAATTTAAACAATTTAAGAATGCTCTGTATAACTACAGAGCATTTTTTATTAATAGAGTATGGACAAGATGAGATTCGCATTAATTGCACATGATAATAAAAAGGCAGATATGGTTGCCTTTGTTTCTAAAAGATTGGATTTTTTTAACAGTGATGCTGTAGACATTATAACTACTGGAACTACTGGGAAAAAGGTAAAACACGCTGGAATTGACAGGGTTACTACAGTGCAAAGCGGTCCTTTGGGAGGAGACGCTGAAATAGCAGCGATGGTGGTTAGAGGAGAAATAACTGGAGTTATATTCATGAGAGACCCTCTCGATAAACATCCACATGATGTAGATATATCAATGCTTATGAGATTATGTGATGTCCACGATGTCCCCTTGGCTACTAA
>CBFHOD010000111.1:0-1960 GCA_965657365.1 Flavobacteriaceae bacterium | reverse complement strand
AAAAACTTAAATCCTTGGTTGAAAATGATACCTACTTTTTAAGGGTAGACATGCTTAATATAATGGCCTCTTTGTATGATGGTGTAAATAGTAAAAATCCACTTGCGTGGCCTTATCATGCCGATTTAGAAATGCTAAAAGGACTTCCCCCACATGTAATCTCAGTAAACGAACTGGACCCTCTGAGAGACGAAGGCTTAGAGTTTTACAATAAACTAAAAAACGCAGGAGTGTCTGCTAGAAGTAAAGTAATTAAAGGGACTGTTCATGCATCAGAAGGAATATTTCCAACAAAAATACCCGAAATACATAATAGTGCTTTGGAGGATATCAAAAATTTTGCATATAGTTTAGAATAAATTGTGTCTGAATTAAATTGAAAAAATTAATATCAATAGGCAGTGAAAACTTAAATTAACTTTTATTATATTAGTTTAATTATAAAATCAATTAAAATGAAAAAACTTCTCGTATTACTAGCATTCTCAATCTCTACGTTAGCATTAAGTCAATCTAAAGAACGAATTAGTTTACACGTTTTTGACTTACCTGCTGGAATCACTATCGAAGAATTCCAGAATGATTTAGATAGGGCTAATAAAATTTATGAAAAAAATGGTTTTGGAGCCAACAAGTATAAAGTCTATCAAGTAAGTTCTGATGATGACGCAAAAGAACATCGTTATATGTGGTTAAGTACTTGGGCAAACGACGAGGAATATAACAATGCACATTCTGAAGAAATTGATGATTTTTGGCAAAACTATTTCACAAAGAAATATGAAAAAATGCTAGACGATCATATCTATAGAAAATTTTTCTCGGTAAAGTAACACTAAGGTATTAAGCAATAACTTTAAAAAAAGGTTTACAGAAATGTGAGCCTTTTTTTTGCTCTCACTCTTCTAACCATTTGATAAAACCTCCTAAAAGAATAATTCAAATACATCATATGAATAAGATGTTTAAGCAAGTATTTCTTATATTTGAGGATATGAAAAATTTACTTCTTTTGTTATTTACTCCATTTATTTGTTTTGGACAAGAGGTTGAGTTACCTGCACTGAGACTTAGTAATAATTTTTCAAAACCCAACAGAATTTTGAAGACAACAATCTCAGATGAATCTTTGTTTAAACAGAATTATAATAATACTGATTTAACACTTGATTATGTTATTAGGTATCATTTTTACACCTCAATTGATTTGAATGCAGGAGAAAATCAATTAATAAGTATGGATGGTACTAAATTTAATCTTTCTTCAGAAAATGCTGTAGATTTGACTGATGAAATAATTTCGCTGGTAAGCGGGATGTATTTTGGTAAAAAAGAATTTAAAGATTTTAAAGAACAAAATAAAAAATGAAAAAACTACTCTTACTCTCCGCATTATACATCTTTGGATGTGAAAATTCAAATCAAATCACCATCACAAAAGTTGAAGGCTCAATGGCATATGAAAATGCCAAGCTTTCCCTAAAAGAATCGCTAATAACAGAAGAAGGTCATTTATTTTCATTTGATATAGAAAATTATGAACTTGGAGTAAAATCTTCTAAGCTTTTTGATTACCAACTTGCAAATTCTGCAAAAGGACAACACATTCATTTTATCATAAATAATGGGCCATATTCAGCAAAATACTCTAAGGACTTTATTCATAATAAATGGGATCAAACTAAGGGGAATAATGTAGTTTTAGCCTTTTTATCGCGCTCATATCACGAGTCTGTCAAAAATAAAAACGCCTTTTATTTAACTCAAATTGGTGGTGAAGATGCCGACAAAAAAGATTTATCAAAAGAATTGTTATTTTATAGTAGACCAAAAGGAGTCTATAAAGGCGCCGATACTGAGCGTGTGTTATTAGATTTTTATTTGGTAAACACCAGTTTATCTCCCGATGGTAATAAAGTTAGAGTTACAATAGAGGATACTGTATTTTTAATCGATGAAT
>CBFHOD010000110.1:0-2095 GCA_965657365.1 Flavobacteriaceae bacterium | reverse complement strand
TCTTCAGAAATAATCTTAATTAAGACTCTCCTAATAGCTGCTTCATCTTCAATCACTAAAATCTTACTCATAATACTGCTTCATTTTATGATAATTATAATTCGCTTGTAATATACATTTTACACAACAAATTTTTGTATTTAAATTGATTTAAACAAATTTACTTCTTTTACAATAATTCACAGTTTTTAAATTTAATTCAAATTTTTAAGTCTATTTTTTTATATAAAATACTATGCATGCATAATTTTTATGAATTTACTATGCGTGCATAGTAAATTTTTATATCTTTGGCATAATGGATAAAAATAAATCAATAGATCATCAATTAAGAGCTACCTGGCAAGCTGTTGCAAAACTGTATAATGAAAGAGCTGCAAAACATGACAGCACCATGGCTACAGCATTTGTACTCTTAAATATTGATTACGAAAACGGAACACCTTCAACTTCTTTGGGGCCTCTAATGGGAATGGAACCCACAAGTCTATCAAGAATATTAAAGACTATGGAAGAGAAAGGGGCTATATTAAGAGAGAAAAATCCTTCAGATGGGAGGAGTGTCATTATCAAACTCACTGATTTTGGAAAAGAAATGAGAAAAATTTCTAGAGAATCAGTAATAATTTTTAATGATGTAGTTAAAGACCATGTAACTCAAAAAGAATTAGAATCTTTCTTCAAAGTTACCACTACCATTAACAAATTAATCTCAGAAAAATTAATTTATAAAGAAGATATTTTTTAACAAAATTGCATTAAACAAATTAAAAAACAAATGACTAGAAGAATTAAAAAAGTAGCAATCGTTGGTTCCGGAATCATGGGAAGTGGTATTGCTTGTCACTTTGCTAATATTGGTGTAGAAGTTCTCTTATTGGACATTGTACCTAGGGAGCTTAATGATAAAGAAAAAGCAAAAGGACTTAGCCTTGAAGATAATTTGGTTCGAAATAGATTGGTAAATGAAGCTTTGATGACTTCACTCAAATCAAAACCCTCTCCTATTTACTCTAAAAAATTTGCTGATAGAATTGTTACAGGGAATTTAGAAGATGACTTGCATAAAATTAAAGATGTAGACTGGGTTATGGAGGTAGTTGTGGAACGATTAGATATAAAACAGCAAGTTTTTGAGAAAATTGAAAAGTACAGAACTCCAGGAACTTTAATTACATCGAATACATCAGGGATTCCAATAAAGTTTATGAATGAAGGAAGAAGTGAAGATTTTCAAAAACACTTCGCAGTAACCCACTTTTTTAACCCTCCTCGATATTTAAAATTATTTGAGGTAGTTCCTGGACCAAAATGTATTCAAGAAGTTACTGACTTTTTAATGATGTATGGAGATAAGTTTTTAGGAAAAACATCTGTACTGGCAAAAGACACACCAGCTTTTATTGGAAATAGAATTGGAATCTTTGGAATTATGAGTTTATTTCATGTTGTCAAAGAAATGGGACTCACCATTGAAGAAGTTGATAAGTTAACAGGTCCTGTAATTGGGCGTCCAAAATCTGCCACCTTTAGAACTATTGATGTTGTAGGTTTAGATACTTTAGTACACACAGCTAATGGAGTTAAAGATAATTGTCCTAATGATGAAATGAGAGATCAGTTTGTGATTCCAGACTATGTAAATACGATGATGGAAAACAAATGGTTGGGAAGTAAAACCAAACAAGGGTTTTACAAAATGACTAAAAATGCCAATGGTAAGAGAGAAATTTTATCATTAGACTTAAATACACTTGAATATAGAGCAAAAAAATCTACAAAATTTGAAACCTTAGCGCTAACAAAATCGATAGATAATGTAGCGGATCGATTTAAAGTATTGGTTGCAGGAAAGGATAAAGCAGGTGAATTCTACAGAAAAAGTTTTGCAGCTATGTTTGCTTACGTTCAAAATAGAATTCCAGAAATTTCTGACGAACTCTACAGAATTGATGACGGTTTAAGAGCTGGTTTTGGATGGGAACACGGCCCTTTTCAAATTTGGGATGCCATAGGGGTTGCCAAAGGAGTTGAAATTATGAAAGCCAGCTATAACAATTTTAATTTAATTTTTTGTGGATAATTTAAATCAAGC
>CBFHOD010000109.1:0-2115 GCA_965657365.1 Flavobacteriaceae bacterium | reverse complement strand
TTTATGATAAAATCTAATTCTCTCTTTTAACATTTCTACTCCTGTGCTATCTACTCTATTAATACTTTCTGCATCTAAAACAATGAGTTTTAAGTGAGATCCTTTTTCTTCAACCATAAGTTCTAAAGTCTCAATAAAATAACTAGCATTTGCATAAAATAATTGAGCATCGAATCTAAAAACTAATACATCAGAGTCTAAAACCACCTCAGTAAAACGCTCTTTATTTCTATAAAAATCTGAATCTGGTACTTTTCCTAACTCAGTTACATAGGGTCTAGAAGTTCTAAAAATTAAAATTATTAATGAAAGACCAACTCCAATCATAATTCCATACTCTATGCCAAACAGAAGTGTTGAAAAGAAAGTTGCGATAAGTAGCCAAAAATCTAAGTTATTTGCCTTCCATAGAAATATTGCTTCTTTAATATTTACCAATCCAAAAACGGCAACAATAATAATAGCTGCAAGTACTGTTTTTGGCAAATGATAAAATAATGGGGTAAAAAATAACAACGTCAACAGAACCATGGCTACAGAAACCAAAGAGGCCATTCCAGTAGTTGCTCCAGATTCTTGATTAATGGCAGATCTGGAGAAACTTGATGTTGATGGATATGCTTTAAACCAAGACCCAATAATATTACTTAAGCCCAAAGCAATCAACTCTTGATTCGGTTTAATTTTATATTCATCTTGCTTTGCCTCTAAAGATTTCCCTATAGAAATAGTTTCTAAATACCCAACCATTACTAATGTTAATGCAATTGGTAATAACTCTCTCATTTGACTAATATCCATCTCAGGAAAAGAAAATGAAGGCAAGCCCGAAGGGATATCTTTTACAATGGCTACATCAGAAAATTCATCTCCAAAATAGCGTATGGTTAAAATTCCAACAACTACAACGAGTAAGGCATTTGGTATTTTTTTATTTATTTTTCTTAACAAAATAATCACCCCTACAGAAATCAATCCAATTACGGTAGTGTGTGAATTAAAGTCTATGATATTGAACCATATATCTTCCAATACATATTGGATTTGATCACTTTGAACAAAATCTACCCCAAATAAATTTCTAAATTGATTAATACCAATGGTCAATGCAACAGCAGAAGTAAAGCCAGAGATTACAGGTTTTGATAAAAAATTAACAATAAACCCTAACCTAAATATACCTAATAAAAACTGAATAGTTCCCACCATAAATGCCAACATAATGGCTATGGCGATATAACTGTCTGAACCTGCTAAAGCTAATGTTGAAACTCCTGTAGCAACAATTAATGAATCCATTGCTACAGGACCTATAGCTACTTGCCTAGAAGAACCAAATATGGCATAAACAAGCTGTGGAACCAGTGCGCAATATAAGCCATAAATTGGTGGTAAACCTGCAATTAAAGCATAGGCTATTCCTTGAGGAATTAGAATGATGGAAACTGTTATTCCTGCTATAAAATCTCCTTTAAATCTAGAGCTTTTATAATTTGGTAACCATTCTAAAATTGGTATTAATTTTTTTAATTTTTTCATTTATAACAAACAAAGGGTTTCTATATGATCTTAATTAAGATTAAAACAATTCTCCTTGATTTTTTCCTTTTATTCGATTTAGGTGTGTGTAAGCCAATTCTGTAACCTCTCTTCCTCTTGGTGTTCTCATAATAAAACCCTCTTGAATTAAAAAAGGTTCATAAACTTCCTCAATGGTTTCACCATTTTCTCCTACAGCTGTGGCAAGCGTACTTATTCCAACAGGGCCGCCTTTGAACTTATCTATGATGGTCGTTAAAATTTTATTGTCCATTTCATCCAAACCATATGCATCTACATTTAAAGCTTTTAAAGCATATTTAGCAATTTCAATAGTGATACTTCCATTTCCTTTTATTTGAGCAAAATCTCTTACTCTTCGAAGTAATGCGTTCGCTATTCTTGGTGTTCCTCTACTTCTTCCGGCTATTTCTATGGAAGATTCCATAGAAATTGGAACATTTAAAATTGCAGCACTCCGTTGAACTATGGTTGTTAATAATTCTTTCTTATAATAATTTAATCTACTACTAATTCCAAAACGGGCTCGCATAGGTGCAGTTAGCAATCCTGAAC
>CBFHOD010000108.1:0-2121 GCA_965657365.1 Flavobacteriaceae bacterium | reverse complement strand
GTGAAATTCTTAATATTTGGAAACGTTTTAAAAAACAATACCTATCCATTATCTGTAAGTGCTGAAAGAAGTATTCAAGCAATAGAAATTATTAAATATGCTAAAAAAATAAATGCAGATTATGTAGCTCATGGAAGCACAGGTGCTGGTAATGATCAAGTTAGGTTTGATTTAATTTTTCAAACACTAGCTCCTGAAATAAAAATTATTACTCCTATTAGAGACCAACATTTAACAAGACAAGAAGAAATTCAATTTTTAATAGCTAATGGAATAGAGTTGACTTGGTCTAAAGCCAAGTATTCAATTAATAAAGGGCTTTGGGGAACAAGTATTGGAGGTCAAGAAACACTTACTTCTCATCTTCCTTTGCCTGAAGAAGCTTATCCATCACAGTTACAGAAAAAAGATGAACAACAAGTGCAATTAACTTTTTCTAAAGGAGAACTGACTTCAATGGATAACCAAGAAGGATTGCCGCGAGATATCATTGAAAAACTAAATAAACTAGCCTCTAAATATGCAATAGGAAGAGATATACATGTAGGTGATACCATTTTAGGAATTAAAGGAAGGGTAGGTTTTGAAGCAGCAGCAGCTAATATTATAATTAAATCGCATCATTTGCTAGAAAAACATACACTTACTAAATGGCAATTACAGCATAAAGAATACCTGTCTAATTGGTATGGGACTCATCTTCATGAAGGATTGTTTTTAGATCCAGTGATGAGAGATTTAGAATCTTTTTTAGAAAATACTCAGACACAGGTTTCAGGTCATGTTTATGTTAGCTTAAAACCATATCATTTTACTATAGATGGTATTGCTTCAAAAAATGATTTGATGGATACTGATTTTGGAACTTATGGCGAAGAAAATAAATGTTGGACAGCAGATGAAGCAAAAGGATTCATTAAAATATATGCAAATCAGAGTAAAATAGTTAAACAGACACACAAATGATAGATATAGGAATTATTGGGGGTGCAGGATATACTGCAGGTGAGTTAATTAGAATTTTATTAAATCATAAAGAAGTTGCAATCAAATACGTCTACAGTACCTCAAATGCTGGGAATAAAGTAAGTGCTGTTCATCAGGATATGGTAGGTGATACAGATTTAATTTTTTCTAGTAAAATTAATTCAAATGTTGATGTACTATTTTTATGCTTAGGGCACGGAAATTCAAAAGATTTCTTAGTTAAAACAACTATTTCATCATCAACTAAAGTTATTGATTTAAGTACAGATTTTAGGCTTAAAAATGATGCTATTTTTCAAGGAAGAGAATTTGTGTACGGGTTGCCTGAACTTCATAAAGAAAAAATCAAGAATGCTCATAATATTGCAAACCCGGGTTGCTTTGCAACGGCATTACAATTGGGTGTTTTACCGCTGGTATCTAATCGTTTAATTCATGATGATATACATATAAATGCAGTGACTGGTGCAACTGGCGCTGGTACTTCATTATCCAAAACCTCTCATTTTACATGGCGAGATAATAATTATTCTTACTATAAACCTTTTGAACATCAACATTTAAAGGAAGTGTATCAATCGATAAAACAGTATCAAGAAGAGTTCTCTTACGACATTAATTTTATTCCAACCAGAGGTAATTTTTCCAGAGGAATTTTTGCAACAATGTATACTCAGTTTTTTGGGAGTTTAGAGGATGTGATTAGCATTTATAATGAATTTTATAAAGATGCTGGACTTACCTTTGTTACTCATCAAGAATTGCATTTAAAGCAAGTTGTTAATACGAGTAAATGCTTGATTCATATAGCTAAACACAAAAACAAATTACTAATAACAAGTTGTATAGACAACCTATTAAAAGGTGCGTCGGGTCAAGCAGTTCAAAATATGAATCTAATGTTTGGGTTTAATGAATCTGAGGGCTTGAAATTAAAAGGAACATATTTTTAAAATAAATAAATTATGAAAATAGCAATCATAGGAACAGGTAATTTAGGGTGCTCTATAGCCACTGGGTTAATTACTCAAAATGCAATTACCTCATTGTATTTAACCAGAAGAAATTTAGAAAATATTAAAGAATATAAAGGGTATTCAAATGTCTTTTTGACTTCTGATAATAGAAAAGCAG
>CBFHOD010000107.1:1901-2130 GCA_965657365.1 Flavobacteriaceae bacterium | reverse complement strand
CCTACGAACAGTAAGTTAAAGGAAATATGCCTTTAGAAATTAAGTTTGGAACAAAATACAATGATGACAATGAGGAAATGATTATTATTCCTCATGAATATTTCGAAATAAACGTAAGTCAATTTATTTATGAATTAATTATACTCTCTGTGCCCATAAAAAAAGTTCATCCAGATGTACTAAACGGCACCATGAATTCAGAGGCTCTGAATAAATTAAAAGAATTAGA
>CBFHOD010000107.1:334-1891 GCA_965657365.1 Flavobacteriaceae bacterium | reverse complement strand
GAAGTAACAGAAAATAATGCTTCAGGAAATGAAGATAAAATAGACCCACGTTGGGATAAATTAAAAAGTTTAATTAAAGAAAAAAATACATAAAATGGCACATCCTAAAAGAAAAATATCTAAAACTAGAAGAGATAAAAGGAGAACACATTATAAGGCGTCTGACCAGCAGATTGCAGTTGATCCAACAACAGGAGAAGCTCATCTATACCATAGAGCTCACTGGCATGAAGGGAAGTTATACTACAGAGGTCAAATAGTATTAGAATCTTCAACTGCCGAGGCATAACTAATTTCCAAAAAAACACAAAAAAACCCTCTTTTTGAGGGTTTTTTTGTGTTTTTGAGCAAAAAATGGTTGTTTTGGCCTATTTTATTAAAAAAAACTAAAATAATTTTTACTACTTTAGTCCCCCGATTGAAAAGAGATAATAAGCAAAAAAAACCTTTTCATAATAAGTTATCATATGTCAAAAATAACTGCAGCAATTTCAGCAGTTGGGAAATATCTTCCCGATTACATTTTAACCAATAAAGAGCTAGAAACTCTTGTGGACACAAACGATGACTGGATTACTTCAAGAACCGGAATTAAAGAAAGAAGAATTTTAAAAGAATCCAACCAAGGAACTTCTTTTATGGCTATAAGAGCAGCTAAAGATTTACTTCACAAATCCAATATAAACCCAAAAGAAATCGATATGGTTATTGTTGCTACTGCAACACCTGACCTACCTGTGGCCTCTACTGCTGTTTTTACTGCAACAGAAATAGGAGCAACAAATGCATTTGCTTATGATTTACAAGCAGCATGTTCAAGTTTTTTATATGGCATGTCAACAGCAGCCTCCCACATAGAGTCTGGAAGATATAAAAAAGTATTACTTATAGGAGCCGATAAAATGTCTTCTATTATTGATTATACAGACAGAGCTACCTGTATCATTTTTGGAGATGGAGCGGGTGCTGTACTTTTTGAGCCAAACTCAGAAGGAATGGGGCTTCAAGATGAATACTTAAGAAGTGATGGTTCTGGTAGAGAATTCCTAAAAATAGAAGCTGGAGGCTCTATACTTCCAGTTTCAGAGGATACGTTAAAGAATGGACAGCATTATGTGCATCAGGAAGGAAAAACTGTTTTTAAGTTTGCCGTATCTAATATGGCGGATGTTGCAGAGAAAATGCTAATCAGAAACCAGCTATCTAATGATGAAATTAGTTGGTTGGTTCCTCATCAAGCTAATAAGAGAATTATTGAGGCAACAGCTAAAAGAGTTAATGTAGACGCCTCTAAAGTAATGATGAATATTCATAAATATGGCAATACGACTTCAGCAACTTTACCATTGCTGCTTGCAGATTATGAACATCAATTAAAAAAAGGAGATAATTTAATATTTGCTGCATTTGGTGGTGGTTTCACATGGGGGTCTATCTATCTAAAATGGAGCTATAATTCATAAAATAAAACAACTAAAACTAAGTATAATGGATATTAAAGAAATTCAAAGCCTTATCAAATTTGTCGCTAAATCTGGCGCTAATGAAGTTAAGTTA
>CBFHOD010000107.1:0-324 GCA_965657365.1 Flavobacteriaceae bacterium | reverse complement strand
GTTCTGAAAGAACAGAAGTTACTTACACACAGCCTGCTCCTATGATGGCTGCACCACAAGTTATTCAGGCTGCTCCGACAGAGACACCTATTGAAACCCGAGCGAATACAAGTACGAATGATTCGGAAAACAATTCTAAGTATGTTACTATTAAATCACCAATTATTGGAACTTTATACAGAAAACCTTCTCCTGAAAAACCTTTATTTGTAGAAGTTGGAAGCACTATTAATGTTGGTGATACAGTTTGTATTATTGAAGCCATGAAACTTTTTAATGAAATTGAATCTGAAGTTTCTGGAACTATTGTTAAAGTACTTATAG
>CBFHOD010000106.1:248-2158 GCA_965657365.1 Flavobacteriaceae bacterium | reverse complement strand
TATTTTTTTTTGATTTAAAATAAGGCTTTTATTCAGAAGAAGATCTTCATAGGTTCCTTCTACATCTAAAATGAATGATTGAACTTGATTAGATAGGTTTCCAATAAAATATACCTCAGTTTCCTCTTTACTTCTTTTAAAAGCTAAAATATTTTCATTTTCAGTAGACAATCGTTCATATGCTGCTGCTGCTTTACCTCCATGAAAAGCAGGATGATTATTTTTTAAATCTCCTAATTTTGTGAGTAAATCCCAAGTGGTTCCTTTGGCTTTAGGAATACTATCTTTTTCAAAAAATTTTAAACGATGATTCAAATCATATTCTTGGCCACTATAAATTAGAGGCATACCAGGCATTGCGTAGACAAGAGTTGTTAAAATTTCACTAGCCTCTCCCATTCGTTCTTTAACAGTTCCACTCCAAGAATTTTCATCGTGATTTGTCACAAAATTCATGTTAAAATCTGAGGCCTCTAACACTTCATTTTGTTTTCTCATGTAGGTATCAAAATTACTTACAGTAGCTTTTCCTTTTGCTATGCTATTTAAAATATGATGGCCTTCCCATGCATATTGCATATCAAAACCATTTCTAAAAAGCTCGTGTTGTTCTGCCTCTGCCAACATAAAAATGGGTTTTATTTTCTTTAACTCGGTAATGGCTTCATTAAAAAAAAGAGGTGGAACTTTATGAGCAACATCCATTCTATATCCATCTATATCAAAATTTTCAACCCAATATTTTAAGTCTTTGATCATCTCTTGCTGCATGTCTAGGTTATCATAATTAAGATCTGCAGTATCTGTCCATCCCCAAGATTTTCCTGTATCTGGGTTAATGGGATCTATAATTTCACCTTGTTCATTTTGCGTATACCATTCTGGATGAGCAGTAATCCAAGGATGATCCCAACCGGTATGATTTGGCACCCAATCTACAATGACATATATCCCGTTATTATGAGCGGTAGCTATTAATGCTTTAAAATCATCTTTATTACCAAATTCTGGATTAATGGCTTTATAATCAGAAACCGAATAGTAACTCCCTAAATATTTTTTACGTTCCTCTTCATCCTCTATTTCACTAGTAAATGTTCCATCTGTTGCCTTCCGTTTCACCTCTGATATTGGATTAATAGGCATTAACCAAATTACTTTAACCCCCAATTCTTTTAGCACTGGAATGTCTTTCGTAAATGCTTTAAAAGTTCCTTCTTTAGAATATTGTCTAATATTAGCCTCATAGATAACTGCCGTTTCTAATACCTGATCAGAAATTGGAGCTATTACTTTGTCATTTTTATTTACCGCTACATCTTTTTGGCAAGAAAAAAATAGAATTAATAGTGCTACTACTACATTTTTTATTTTCATTATTACTGCTTTTATTCAGTTTTATTTATTTGTTTGACGTTTCGTTTAATCTTAGAGCTAATAGGGCAGCTATTGCAAAAAATACCCCTGCAAATAGCATTGCATAGATAGCATTATCAGATAATAAATACTTGTAAATAGGCCCAAAAGTTAGGGTTTCTATACCCATTGGAATAACAATCATCATATTTAAAATTCCCATATACACCCCTCTTCTCTCTTGAGGAACAATTTTAGAAACCATGGTATAGGGTATTCCCATCATGGCTGCCCAACCAATTCCAAATAAGATCATTGGTAATACTACGAGCCAAGGATCTGTTATAAATGGGATACAGAATAGTGCTAAAGCGGTTCCAAACAAGCTCAAAGCATACATTTTTTTATTTCCAAACCTTAAAGTTAAAGGAACTAAAATCAAAGCAATAAGCATCGTTGTTGTGTTGTATGTAAGACTCATTGCTGCAGATTGAGATCCAGCTTCAGAGATAGAATAGCCCATTGTTTTCATAAACAGTGGTGTTGAAAATTGC
>CBFHOD010000106.1:0-238 GCA_965657365.1 Flavobacteriaceae bacterium | reverse complement strand
ATAAGGCATACCATTGAAAAAGATACACAGCAGCAATTTTCCACATAAATTTTGGCATCTCCTTAACAGCATCTCCAATTTCTATAAAAGGTTTTGCTATTTTATTTAGTAATGATAAATTTTTAATCTTATTAATCTCTTTTAATTCTTCTTCAGTGGGAGGAATTTCTGCTGTCTTAAAAACTGACCATAAAATGGTGGTTAAAGATAGTATAGCACCGATATAAAAAGAATAATA
>CBFHOD010000105.1:0-2192 GCA_965657365.1 Flavobacteriaceae bacterium | reverse complement strand
TTGCCTGGGTTAATATTAGAAGTTAATGATGGAGATCTAACCATTGTATGTTCAGAAATCGTATTAAACCCAAAAGAAGTTAAAGAAATTAAAGAACCTACTAAGGGAAAAATAGTTACAAGAAAAAAGTTTGGAGCTATTACTAAAGAAAAAACAAAAGAGATGATGGATCGTTTCAGGAGTAGAGATGGTAAAGGAATTGAAATTAGGATTGGAGGATAATTCAAGTTATGTTTCTATTACATTAAACTTTTAAGTTTTTTTTAAGTCATATAGTTTTATAATAAAATTACTTTTACACAAATTAATAAATATTAAGACTATGAAACAACTAACTACTCTAGTATTACTTTTATTCACTACAGTTACTTTTTCTCAAAGAAAGTTTGAAGGTAAAGCCACATACATGTCTAAAAGAACTATGGATATGTCTCGTTTTGATAAAATGAGTGAGCAGCAGAAAAAACAAATTAAAGCGCGTTTTAAAAATTTTTTAGAGAAAACCTATACACTTAGCTTTAATAAATCTGAATCATCATTCAAAGAGAACGTAACTCTTGACGCTCCTGGTACTTCAGGACCAAGTTGGGGTAGAAGTAATGGTCAAGGCTCTATATACAAAGATCTTAGAACTAAAGAAATGATTGAGGATGTAGAGCAATTTAGCAAACGTTTTAGAGTCCAGGAACAGATGGAATTACCCAAATGGGAAATGTCTGGAGAAACTAGACAAATAGGACAATATACTTGCTATAAAGCAACCATGATAAAGATAGACAAGGAAATAGATTGGGGAAGTATTTTTGGCAGAAGAGGTAGAGGTGCTAAAAAGAACGATTCAACCAAAACAAAACAGGCCAAACCTCCTGTAAAAACTCAGTTAGTTACTGCATGGTATACTCCACAAATTCCTGTAAGTGCTGGTCCTGAAAGATATTGGGGTTTACCAGGTTTAATTTTAGAAATTAATGCGGGAAGAACTACGATGCTTTGTACCGAAATTGTTATTAATCCTGAAGTTGCTGTTGAAATAAAAAAACCATCTAAAGGAAAAGAAGTTTCTAGAAATGAGTATGATGTAATGATGAAAAAGAAATCAGAGGAGTTGAGAGAGCAATTTCAGAACAGAAGAGGCGGAGGAAGACGATTCTAAATCAATAAAAAATAAAAATGAAAATAAAAAAGATACTTACACTAGTCATTTTCATGACTACCTTATTTACTAATGCTCAAATTAAATTAACAGGTGTTGTTAAAGACAGTATTGGTCCACTAGAAATGGCAAATGTAATTGCTCTAGATACCGTTGCTAAAAAAATTACATCCTATGGATTTACAGATGCGAATGGTCAATACAAATTAGATCTTCAAAAAAACACGGTCTACAATATTAAGATTAGCTACATAGGGTTAAAATCTGTTGATGATTATATAAAAACAAAAGATACGGATCTAGTCAAAAACTATGAAATGTCAAATGACAACATGTTAGATGAAATCACGATTGTATCTAAAATGCCTGTTCGAATTGAAGGAGATACCATTATATATAATGCAGATTCATTTAAAAATGGATCTGAACGAAAGTTAGAGGATGTCCTTAAAAAGTTGCCAGGTGTAGAGGTTAATGACGCTGGTGAAATTGAAGTTGAAGGGAAGGTAGTAGAGAAAATAATGGTAGATGGGAAAGAATTTTTTAGTGGAGACACTAAATTAGCTACAAAGAACATTCCCTCTAACGCAGTTGACAAAATTCAAGTGTTAAGAAATTATGGAGATGTAAGTCAATTAAGAGGAGTTCAAGACAATCAAGATAGAGTAGCCATAAATATAAAGCTAAAAGAAGGGAAGAAGAATTTCTGGTTTGGTGACGTTACTGCTGGACTTGGAAATGCGACAAACGACGATTTATATCTTTTTCAGCCAAAATTATTTTATTATACACCAAAATACACGATTAATATTATAGGTGATCTTAATAATCTTGGAGATGTAGTATTGGATAGAAATGACATCAGAGGTTTTGGAGGTGGTTTTAGAAGTCAAAGCCCTTCAAACGGAACAAATTTAAGTATAGGAAGTGCTGGCCTAGGATTTTTAAATGCAAATTCAAGAAACGCCAATCGAATAGAAACCAAATTAAGTGCAATAAATTACAGTTACTCACCAACTGAAAAATTAGATTTAAGTGG
>CBFHOD010000104.1:0-2306 GCA_965657365.1 Flavobacteriaceae bacterium | reverse complement strand
AAGGCAATTTATGAGAATAGAATTAGCTTGAAAGAATTAGAAACCTATATAATAACTAATTAAGATGCTTACAAAGAGAATTATACCTTGTTTAGATATTAAAAACGGTAGAACTGTAAAAGGCGTTAATTTTGTGAATTTAATTGATGCAGGAGACCCTGTAGCACTAGCAAAACAATATGCAGAAGTTGGTGCAGATGAATTGGTGTTTTTAGATATTTCTGCCACTTTAGAAGGTAGAAAAACCATGTTAGAAATGGTGTTAAAAGTTGCAGCACAAGTGAATATTCCATTTACAGTTGGTGGTGGCATTTCTACTGTTGAGGATGTGAATGCTTTATTACAAAGTGGAGCAGATAAAGTTTCCATTAATTCTTCAGCAATTAAAAGACCTGAATTAATAAATGAATTAGCGCAAAAATTTGGAAGTCAATGTGTGGTTGTAGCTATAGATGCAAAACAAATAGATGGAAAATGGGTTGTTCATTTAGCTGGAGGTAGCATTGCTACCGAATTAGACTTGTATGAATGGGCTAAAGAAGTAGCAAAACGAGGTGCAGGAGAAATTTTATTTACATCTATGGACAATGACGGAACTAAAGCAGGTTTTGCAAACGAAGCATTAGCAAAGCTATCTGAATTGGTAAACATTCCAATTATTGCCTCAGGAGGAGCAGGGTCAACTCAGCATTTTATAGAGACATTTGTTAAGGGAAAATCAGATGCTGCTTTGGCTGCAAGTGTGTTTCACTTTGGAGAAATATCCATATCTACATTAAAAAAAGAATTAAAAAATAATATGATACAAGTACGATTATGACCATAAATTTCAATAAAAATGCAGAGGGTTTGGTCCCTGCAGTTATACAAGACGCAATCTCTAAGAACGTTCTCATGCTAGGCTTTATGAATCAAGAAGCTTTAGATAAAACACAAAACACAAAAAAAGTAACCTTCTTTAGCAGAACAAAAAATAGATTGTGGACAAAAGGAGAGGAGAGTGGAAATTTTTTAAACTTAGTAGATCTAAAGCTAGATTGTGACAATGACACCTTATTAATTTTTGTGAATCCAGTTGGGCCAACATGCCATACAGGTTCAGATACCTGTTGGAATGAATCAAATTTTGTATCGTATGGTTTTATTTCTAAATTAGAGGAGACCATTGCAAATAGAATAGAACATGCTGACACTTCCAAATCTTATGTGGCAAGCTTATTTAAGAAAGGAATCAATAAAGTAGCTCAAAAGGTTGGAGAGGAAGCCGTAGAAGTTGTTATTGAGGCTAAAGACACTAATGATGACTTGTTTTTAAATGAAAGTGCAGATTTGTTATTTCACTATTTACTGTTATTACAAGCCAAAGGATTTAAATTTAATGATGTTGTAGAGGTCTTAAAAGAAAGAGAAAAATAGTTCTTTTAGAGGTTATGCAACCCACCAAATTAAAAAAAACTTTTTAAGTTCGCCTGTAGTAGTTTTCATCCAACACAATGGAGAGAATTGGCGTTCTAGATAGTTTTTACTTTCTTCAAGGTACTTTTCATACCCCATCCAATCTACATTGGTATGAGGAATTATTAACCAATCTTTTTTTGAAGGAATATAAAATTTAGCATTTTTAAATTCAATCAATTCATTAGGTGTACAATAGAACCCTATAATACAGTCTGTATTTATAGAAGTATCTATTAATGTACCCATTCCCAAAGGGAGAAATAATTGAGCTTTAAAATAAACTTGTTGTGAAAAATCAGCACTATGAAGCGAAATACTCTTTAAATACTTTTCGCATTCCTTTGAGTAGAGTAGCGGTAATTGTTTCTGTTGAAGCTTCTCTAATTTTTCAACTAAACAATCCTTTTTATTAGGCCCAATCCAGCAAAGTAACCCCTGTTTAGTTGGGTCGTACAAATAAAACTTATAAATAACCTCTAAATGTATAGGGTTACCATTTTTATACAGTAAACAGTCTAACTCTCCAAGGGTAATTCTATCTTTTGAAATCTGAATGTTTTCTGCAATTAAAGTGATACCCTCAGTATTTGCTAATTGATGAGAAACAAAACGCTCTACATATTTACCCAATCGTTGCTTGGTGTCAATTTCAGAGTCAATAATAATAGATTTTTGCTCAATTTCAAATTGTGTTAACTCATGTACAGGAGAAGATTCCCATAATGTGGGTGTTTTTAAAAAACCTTCAAACCTTAATTGTGTATCCTTCATTCAACTTCAAAAATACAAATCATTAGTAAATCATTTTTTGTAATTTTAACTTCTCTAAAAATTACATCTATGCAATT
>CBFHOD010000103.1:0-2330 GCA_965657365.1 Flavobacteriaceae bacterium | reverse complement strand
ATTGCAGATCAAACCCCTCAAATACTAAATAGCTTAGATCCAATTTTAAATCCAGACCTTACTGACTTTGAAGTATTGTATTTTGATACTCTTGCAGATGCAGACGCAAATACTACTGCTGCAATCATTGCGAACCCTTATCGTGTAAATACCTCTGATAATCCAACAATCTATGCTAGAATTCATAATATTAATAATACTACCTGTTATTCCATTGTTGAATTTAAACTTAAAGTAACAGACACGCCTACTCCTACTCAACCCTCAGTATATAGAATCTGTGATGATACAGCTAGTGGATCAGATATTGATCAAAAATCTTTATTTCTTTTAAATACAAAAGATCCAGAGATTTTAGCAACTGTTACTAACCCTGGTGATTATTTTATTTCTTATCATACAAATCTTACAGATGCACAAACTAGTAGTTCCTCTAATGCCATTGATAAGAATGCTGATTATGAGGTGACCCTTTCTCAAAGAATATATGTTAGAATTGAAAATATAGACAATGTAGCTTGTAATACCGTTTCAGATGATAGTCCCGGGAGTACTTTTACTTCCTTTGAACTCATTGTAGACCCCTTACCTATCATTACCGATGTAGTAGAGCTCAAACAATGTGATGATGATACGGATGGTTTTTCGTTGTTTAATTTAAATGAAGCAGCTACCGATATCTCTACGAATTACCTTAATGAAACCTTTGTGTTCTATCCAAGCCTTCTAGATGCGGAGAATGACACCAATGCCTTTACTGCTGCAGAGGTGTTAGTTTTTGAAAACAGAACGGTGACTACTGATATCGTTTGGGCCAGAGTGATTTCTTCAGAGAACTGTTACAGAATTGCTCAAGTAGATATTATTGTGTCTACTACCGGTCTGCCTGCTGCTTTTCAACGTAGTTTTTCAGTGTGTGATGACTTTTTAGATATTGATGGAAATGATACGGCCAATAATGATGACAATGATGGAATTAGTGCCTTTGACTTTAGTTCAGTGACCCCTGAGGTTCGTGCTTTGTTTCCTGCTAGTCAGCAGTTAACCATTACCTATTATAGAAATCAGGCTGATGCCCTAGCAGAACTTAATGCCATTGCAGATCCTTCGAACTATCGTAATATCGGATACCCTATTACCCAACAAATTTACATCAGAGTAGATAGTGATCTCGATAATGATTGTCTTGGTTTTGGACCTTATATTACCTTAACAGTAGAACCTGTTACGGCACAAGAAGTTGGAGACCTTGAGCTTTGTGATGACTTAGATGATGGAGATGGGTTTAATGGGATTGTGCAAACGTTTAATTTAGCATCTCAAACAGCCACTATTCTTGGCACTCAAGACCCTGTAGATTTTACAGTGACCTATCACAATAGTGCTACTGATGCACTCTCTGGGAATGCTCCTATTGCTACTCCAGCGATGTATGAGAATATAATACCTAACCTAGAAACCATATTTGTTCGGGTAGAAAATAACCTTTCTGGGTGTTTCACGGCTCAGACTTCTTTTGATTTGATTGTAAATCCTTTACCGGTAGCTAACTTTGTGGAAGATCTTGAGGTTTGTGATGACAATACTGATGGATCGGCTCAAAATGGGTTCTCTCAAAGTTTTGATCTTGAACTGCAAACTGCAGGGATTCTTGGCACACAAGATCCTACTCAGTTTACCGTAACCTATCATGCGAGTTTAGCTGATGCACAAGCTGGAGCCTTGCCTCTTGGAAGCCCGTTTTCGAATTCGGTACCTTTCTCTCAAATCATCTATGCACGTGTATACAATTCACTTACAGAGTGTGCCAATGGCATCTCTAATTTTAATGCCATTGTAAATCCGGAACCTACTACTGAAAATGTATCTAACTTATCCTATTGTGATGACGATCTAGATGGTGATGATACCAATGGTTTTGTGCAAAATATAGATCTTGACAGTCAGATTACTGACATCTTAGGACCACTGCAAGATCCTGATGATTTTAATGTGACTTTCCATGAAACGCAAACAGATGCTACCGATGGTACGGATGCTTTGTCTAGTCCGTACACCAATACATTAGCAAACCAGCAAACTATTTATGTTCGTGTAGAAAATAAAGATACTCAGTGTGTCAATGATGATTTTACTTTTGATGTCATTATAAATCCGTTACCTGAATTTACCGTAACATCGCCTCAAATTGTTTGTTTGAGCGGGCCAGATCTTACCATATTTGTAGAAAATCCAGCTGCTGTATATGATTATGTATGGACAGATCCTTCTGGAAATGATATTGTAGGGTCTCAAATAACGATTACCTCTGGAGGACTTTATACGGTTAC
>CBFHOD010000102.1:827-2349 GCA_965657365.1 Flavobacteriaceae bacterium | reverse complement strand
ACATCCGATGTTGCTACAATATGATTAATTTGATCTGTAGTATAGATGATTTCCGGGGGGGAGAATGAAGTAAATATGGCGTCTAGCCCCTCAGGTTTTATAAAGCCATTACTATTAATTTTCCGGTGTGAATCAACTATTTCTTTGGCTACTTTATTAATTTTAAACCCAGCATTTAAAAACCCCTCTTCTAAAGAAATTGTATAGGCTTCATTTACATCTCCAGATCCAGTTCCTCCTGCAATAAATTCATAGGAGGTTATTCCGAGTAAAGCAATATTTTTTTCATTAGTAAAAGGCAAAGAATTTTCATTTTTTAACAAAACCATCCCTTCAGCTGCTGATTTTCTTGTAATTGTTGCGTGTTTTTTCAAATCTGGGGTATTGTTAAACCTGTAATTTTGCATTTTTTTAGTTTTGAAAATCAGGTTTAAAATCCGTTTTACAGCTTTATCTATAGCATCAATTGATAATTCTCCATTTTTTACAGCCTTAGTTAAAGCTTTCCATTGTCTGTTGGTTCCAGGCTCTAATAAGTCATTTCCTGCGAATATTTGAGAGGTAGCGTTTTTCCCTCCAAACCAATCGGTCATTACTAAACCTTTAAAACCCCATTCATTTCTCAAAATATTGGTGAGAAGCCATTCACTTTCTGAGGTATAGACTCCATTAATTTTATTGTAAGAAGACATAATAGTCCAGGGCTGTGAGCGTTTCACAATATGCTCAAACCCTTTCAAATATATTTCATGCATAGCTCTATCTGAAACAATTACATCATTTAATACCCTATTAGTCTCTTGATTATTAGCTACAAAATGTTTAACAGAAGTACCAATTCCATTACTTTGAATTCCATTTACAATAGAAGCACCCATAAAACCAGAAAGTAAGGGATCTTCAGAAAAATACTCAAAATTTCTTCCACATAAAGGGTGTCTGTGGATATTAGCCGCAGGGCCTAAAATAACATCGATCCCATATGCTTTGGCCTCTCTACCCATTGCGTTCCCTACTTCGTAAACTAAGGTTTCATTCCAAGTGGAAGCTAATAATGTAGCAATTGGAAATGCCGTACAATAATAAGTTTTATCATCATTCTCTCTGGTTGGTTCTATTCTTAATCCTGCCGGGCCATCAGACAGATGAACAGTTGGAATTCCTAATCTAGGTGTAGGAACAATTGCTCCAACAGCTCCAGGAATACCACCAGGTTTTGTCATACCTATAGTTGATCCCATACCTGCTCCTTTGAGAAGGTGAATTTTTTCTTGAAGAGTCATTTGAGAAAGTACATCAAGAACACGATCAGTTATTGCCTCACGGTCATCTTCATAAACATCTAATTTACTATTGCTATTTCTATCTAGGAAGGTGTAGCCATCAATTGTTAGTTCATGAATATCAGTTCGGTTATCGTATCCGTCCTCAAAACTTATAAATGTTTTGTTGACATACCATAAAGAGCCTATTGAAGTAATTAAAATAAATAGGATAAGAGTAACTATAATTTTAAAAAATA
>CBFHOD010000102.1:0-820 GCA_965657365.1 Flavobacteriaceae bacterium | reverse complement strand
TGTTTTGTTGACATACCATAAAGAGCCTATTGAAGTAATTAAAATAAATAGGATAAGAGTAACTATAATTTTAAAAAATAATAATTTTTTTTTCTTCATAGGGTAGTTTTAAACTCAATCACACAGCTTTTAATGAACGTTCCGGAGGTGATTGATACATCCAACATGTTGTTAAAAGTGATGTTGAGAAATAGATGCTCAAAAATAGGGTAAAGGAAAAATTAATTTTTAGCATAAAAAATTCAGTAGGATATAGTAAAAATAGTAAGCCTAAAATTCCTCTGGAAATTTCAAAGAAAAAAGCCCATTTATGTCCATCTAATAATGAGGTAAATCCAAAAATTGTTGTAGAAATAAGGAGTCCAAAACTCAGTTGTGTATTTAGGCTGAGCGATCCGAAATTGGTTAGTAAAACATAAATAAAGATGTTGATACAAACAAATTGAAAAATAGCATAAAACTTATGCAATGTTGAATATTTTGGAGCATATTTTTCTTGTGAATAGACATTTTCTACTATGGATATTGGAAAACGTTCGGCTACGTCTTTTGGTCTCCAGCCTGTTGGCATAAACCATAATTTAAATTTATCTAACCAGTTTTTAGCTCGCCATGCATCTTTTGCTAAACCCCAGTTGTGTTGAAAATTTATAATAATAGGATTCCAGGTTTGAACAGGTTTCAAAGTTCCATAAACACAAGGTTTTTCATCCAATTCTTCTTGAAATGTTCCAAACATTCGATCCCAAATACAGAAAATAGCAGAAAGGTTTTTATCTACATACTCAGGATTTATTGCATGATGAACTCTATGTTGAGA
>CBFHOD010000101.1:0-2359 GCA_965657365.1 Flavobacteriaceae bacterium | reverse complement strand
AATTTTATTAAAATTTATTTTACTTAGTTCGATTTTCATTTAATTGAGTTTTAGAATTATTTTGAATTTATTTAAGATGGGGCATTATGTTTGTCAACGGTTTTGTGTATGGTGAGTATCCCGCAGGGTATGCACTATACACCTTGTTGGCAAACGTTATTTTATTATTTTTCCATCTTTATATTCAGTAATTTTTATTACTTCTCCTTCTTTGTTATATATTTTCCATTCTCCGTTTGCATTATCGTTGATATATTTTCCAATTCCTTGTATTTGCCCATTATCAAAATAGTGTATAAACTCTCCGTCTCTCTTTCCTTTGCTAAAATTTCCTGTTTCTCTTAATTTTCCATTGTTATGATAGAATTTCCATATACCAACTATTTTACCTTGTTCAGTTTCTCCTTCAGAGACTAATTCACCGTTTTCATTATAGTATTTCCAAATACCAAAACGCTTTTCTCCGGGAGGCTCTAGCCCTATTCCTTCAGCCATTAATTTACCTGTTGGATAAAATAATTTTGTTTTTTTTCCCATTCCCCAATCATCAAAATCCACTTTTTTTATTAAATCACCATTTTCATTATAGTAATCCCACCAACCATATTTTTGGTCATCTAAATAAATACCTCTTGCTTTTATATTTCCATTTTCAAAGTATTCTACTTCTTTTCCTTTATCATTATTAAATGAATCATAACGTTTAAAATGGGCTACAACTTTTAAATCTTCTCCATTCTCATTTTTTGTTGTAATTATCAATTGCATTTCATTACCATTTGGTTTTGGTATAACATCATAAGACTGTCCATTTTGTGTTATTCTGTAAAATCCGTCCCTAATATATTTATAAGTTCCAGGTTCAGATTTTTTTTCTTTACAGTCGGAATCGAAATCCTTATTGGTTATAATTCCGCCTTCTTGAAAATTTACATACGGTATACACTTTTCAGAGAATTTAAATTCTTCTGTGTTTGTTAATTTGTTGTTGCTATAAAAGTCTGTTTTAATTGGCACCCATTTCCCCATACCACTTACGATACCATTTGATGTTTGTGCTGTGAGCTGAATATTAATAAATAAGAACGCAATGCTGAATAAGATTAATTTCATTTTTTAATGTTGTATTTGTTTAATAATAAATTTATTTTTTAATGTTTGCCAACGGTCTCGTATAACCGTCAGTTACGTGTTTTAAATTACTATTTTTTGATTAAGCACTGACGCTCGCAATTCCGAGTGGATTCGGACGTAGTCGAATCCGCCGTAATTGCGGTTATACATTGTTGTGTGTAGGCTTTTTTGTCCGAACAACTATTGTATTCGCTGCTAAATCTCCGATGCGTTTATTTTGTTTATTATTCGCTGCTATTATTAGTCCAATCAAAAAGATGTAATCGATGAATCCGAGAAAGAATCGACCGAACGCTTGTCCGATTCCAATTGGTTTAAATTCATTTGTTACTACTTTTAAGTCCAAAAATCTTTTTCCGATTGTTTGTCCCCAAATACCCTCGCTAATTGGCCACAGAAAAAATCCGATTAGAAACATTCCGAAAGCTGGAAGTCCATTAAAACTAAATCCTCCTTCATCATTAGGCGTTCCAAAAAATAATCCGATTATCATTCCAATTAGCCAATAGATAAAAAAATCAATTAAAAATGCTCCGATTCGATATCTTTTTTTTGCGATTTCAAATCCGCTATTTTGCGTTTCAATTTGTTTTTCAGTCGTAATTTCTGTCATTAGTTTTGTTTTTCAGCTTACACACAACGGTTTGGCTATGGTGCGTGTCCCGCAGGGCATGCACTATAGGCTTTGTTGTGCGTTCGGCTTTTTTATTTTTTTCAAGTTCAACTTTTAACAACAACTTGTCCCTTGTTGGATTGGTGGACACTTTACTGTTCCGTAACTGCAATAAACGCAACAGTCGCCTTGTTGTGGCTTCAATAAAGTCTTGCAGTTTTCACACTCGTAAAAATATTGGCAAGCGTCTGTTGGCATAGTTTCTTCTTTCTTATGTCCGCAGTCGGGGCAAGTGATTGTTGATTGTAATACTATGCTCATTTGATTTCTTTCTTATCTGTTACTGAATAGCCTGTCTTTTCAATGGCTTTTTCTATTTCTTCAATGTCGGTTTGGGCTTGGTCAAATTCAATGATTGCGTTTCCGTTTTCGTATGAAACAGTCGTCTTGATTATTCCTGTCAACTTGTTTACTTCAAGGTTTACGTGTTCTTCGCAACCTGAACAAGTCATTCCGTTAATTTTAAATTCTGCTGTCTCTATTTTTGATTGGTCGGTGACAACTGTTGAATTTTCTGTCTGTGGAAAGAATACGTGAGCATAAGTTGGAAAT
>CBFHOD010000100.1:0-2595 GCA_965657365.1 Flavobacteriaceae bacterium | reverse complement strand
AACACGTTTACTTAACTTATATCGACCACCAAAACCAAGCGCAAATTGATTGAATTTTTCTTCTGGCACTACATTTAAATTTTGAAGATTCTCTCTAATATAGGTTGGAGCAAGTTGAAAAGAAAATTTATCAGAAAACCGTCTAGATACCAATAATTGGGTTGCATAACTTTGACGATCACTAGATTTTAAATCTGGGAAAATAGTTTCATCAATTAATGTATTTCTATTTACCGTAGCGTAGGTTACGAGATTTACGGGGAAGTCTTTAGATTGTCTTGCCAAACGTATTTTTGCTGATGCAGCTAAGGTTCTGTTGTAAGATTCTCTACTAATACTAAATTGAAGACCTTCCCAAAACGAGTATAGCAATTGAATTTTAGTACTGGCTTCATCTAAGCCTAGAAAAGTGTCAAATCCATCTTTTAAAGGACCAAATCTGTGTGAAACAATTAAATAAAAATCTCCTTGATCTGCCATTTTTGTAGATTGAAGATTTCCAATTTTCATAGCCTTAAATGCAGGCATTTCATAGGAGCTGTCTGTAGTATTCTCGTTTAATTCATCTAGTAAATCGTCTTGAGCAGACAGGCTAGAGAATACTAACAAAAAGGCACAAAAAATAAGTAGGTTTTTTTTAAACATGATGATGTTGCTTATTGAATAATACATTGATCTAATTTTAGTTCTTCTAATAAATCATCATATCCAATAATTCTTCCTTTTATAGAGATATTATTTGAAGGATTTATTTTCTGAAGGTCAGTCACTTGTTTTAATTGACAGTAAATTTTACTTGATAGCATAATCCCTTTATCGTCGATATTAGTTACTTCTCCAGATACAACAACTATTTTATCTTGCCATGCTTCAGTATCATCTATGATTTTGAGAAGTAATTCATCTGAAGCACCGCTAAAGTCTATTTTTTTGTTTTCAATTGCAGTAGGGGCGCGCATAGCATAGGTGTAAATTGCAAAACCAATAACACTGAAAACAATTAGAATAGTAACGATAAACTTATTTTTTTTCGATAAACTCATAGGCTAAAGAGATATTAATTGTTCCTGCTATTTTATCACTTACAATTCTTGGGATTTTAATATTAAAATCTTCTGGCTGAACACCAAATGATGCCTCCATTAGTAATTTTTCTTCTTTTTTTGAAAACGTTGCAAATGTTTCGATTTCTTTTTCAACTCCTCTTACAGTTAGTGTACCTTTGAGGGGGTATTTTTTTTTAGCACTTGAAATATTTGAGAAATTAAAATCAGAGATTGATCCTTTAAAAGTCGCTTTCGGAAAAGTGCCAGAATCCATGTAGTTTTCATTAAAATGCTCCTGCATAAGAGCAACTCTAAAATTAAAAGCTTTTACAAAAAGTAAGGAAGCAATTTCTCCAGAATTTATATTTATAATTGCGGTAGTGCTTTTGTTTGTTGCTTCTACTGGTTCAAAAGCTTCTACTGAAGCCTTGAATTGAGTATTTCCTGTTTTTGTGAAATATTTTTGAGCATAGGTTGATGAGTTTACTAATAAAAATAGAACTACAGCTATGTTTTTCATGAGTTATATTTTAATTTTCAATAAAACCATCCTCGGCCCATTGCTCTATAATCGCTATTAAATCAGGAGCCATTTGACCACTCTGGGGCATAGGATTAGTTACACTATTTATTCTATTTAACAGATTTCCATTTTCAGTTGATGATCTTACATTTACATACCCCTCAAGATTTAAACCTGCAGCAGGAAATCCACCAGCATGACATGGAAGACAATTATTAGTTATAATAATACTCACATCTGTATCAAAAGTAACAGGCTCTGAGATGATCACCTCTTCAATAGTAGCTGTTGAGCAGCTGTTGAGAGAGAGCACAAGGATTATAGAACTTAGAATAAGAGATTTAATTTTCATAAATTCAACTACTTAGAATTATTAATAGATAATAGCACACAGAACTATTGCAATTTAGTGTAAAAAATTAAAATTCTATGAAAGAGATACTAATTTATTTATAGCTGGATAGCAAGAATAGATTGGCTTATTTTAACTCAACAATGATTTCATTTTTTCTATTAAAAACTTCCATTGGGGCATTGTATCCTAAAAAGTAAAAGTTATCGGTATATTCTATCCCTTTAGTATTTAAAGCGGTAATTAATTTACTTTTAAAGGCTGCTATTTTTGAATCACTAGCCCAACCACCAAAAGAAATTGCAGCCACTCTTTTTTCAGGGATATCTTTAAACTCTATACTCGAGTCATTTGGTACTGGTAGATTATCTCTTGTGTATTTTTTTGGAACTAGAAATAGCATTGTAGTAGAATCTTTTAAAGACATGGCCACTGGAGAAGTCATGGCTATTTTTTCTTCTTTATCATTACCTCCAAAAATATACCCCGCTAAAACAGAAAATCCTTTAGTAGAAGTTTTTCGATACTTGTTTGATGGCATTTGAACTGAAGTAAATAAAGACGCTTCATATTGCCGGATTTGAATCGTTTCATAAGTGTTTATTATTTTAAAAGCATAGGTTTCAATATTCCGTTGACTGTTTAAAAAAAAGAGTTGAGAAATAATAAAGAGT
>CBFHOD010000099.1:0-2611 GCA_965657365.1 Flavobacteriaceae bacterium | reverse complement strand
TTAAAAGGGCTTCCTGATGGAGCAAAAGAAGCCGCTAGTTTATTGGCGAAGAACCGAAATAAAGAAGGCTGGCTTATAACCTTAGATTACCCAAGTTACATTCCATTTGTAACGTATGCTGAAAATAGAGAATTACGAAAAAAACTCTCTATAGCCTTTGGAAAAAAAGGGTTTCAAAACAATGAAAATAATAATGAAAAAATTGTTTTAAATATTGTTAACTCAAGACATCAAAGAGCAAATTTACTCGGTTATGAAACACATGCACATTTTGTATTAGAGGAACGAATGGCTGAAACCCCTGAAAAAGTACTTTCTTTTTCTAATGATTTATTAAGAAAGGCAAAACCAGCAGCACTTAGAGAATTTAAAAAACTTGAGTCATTTGCAAAAGAATTGGATGGAATAGATCAACTTCAAAAATGGGATAGTGCCTTCTATTCAGAAAAATTGAAAAAAGAAATATTTAATTTGGATCAAGAAATATTAAAGCCCTATTTTCAACTAGAGAATGTTATTCAGGGGGTATTTACGGTGTCCAAGAGATTGTTTAATTTAACCTTTGAAGAAGTTTTTACTATTGAAAAATACCATGAAGATGTAAAAACATACCATGTTAAAAATACTAAAGGTGAGTTTATTGCCATTTTATATGCAGACTTTCACCCAAGAGAAGGAAAAAGAAATGGTGCATGGATGACCTCATATAAATCGCAAAAAATTAAAAATAACAGTAATGAAAGACCTCATATTTCTATTGTTTGTAATTTTACAAAACCTACTGAGACAAAACCCTCTTTATTAACCTTTAATGAGGTAACAACCCTATTTCATGAATTTGGACACGCTTTACATGGCATGTTGGCAAACACCACCTATAGCAGTCTATCAGGAACCTCTGTGTCTTGGGATTTTGTAGAGTTACCAAGTCAAATCTTAGAGAACTGGTGTTATGAAAAAGAAGCCTTAGCGTTATTTGCTAAACATTACCAAACAGGAGAAGTTATTCCTATGGAATATGTGAATAAAATTAAAGAATCTGCAAGCTTTCATGAAGGCATGCAAACATTACGCCAACTGAGCTTTGGTTTATTAGATATGTCTTGGCATGGGGGGAAAACTCCTGAAAATATCTTATCTGTAAAAGAATTTGAAGCCGAAGCTTTTTCTGAAACTCAATTGTACCCTGATGTATCTGAAAATTGTATGAGTACTGCTTTTTCACATATTTTTCAAGGTGGATATTCAGCAGGATATTACTCCTACAAATGGGCCGAGATTTTAGATGCTGATGCTTTTGAATACTTTCAAGAAAAAGGAATTTTCGATAAAGAAGTTGCGGCTAAATTTGAAGAACATGTTTTAAGTAAAGGTGGTACTGAAAAACCCATGGTATTATACAAGCGTTTTAGAGGAAAAGAGCCTAGACCAGAAGCTTTATTAAAAAGAGCAGGATTGTTATAACCTATTCTTACGATTCTTTTCTTGAATCCATTTACTCATGTATTTTGAGCTCTGTAAAGAATGATGCATCAACATTTTTCCTGTAAAATTATTATTTCTGTGTTGTTCTAAATTAGAAAACACTTTGTCTATACATCTAAAAAATAGAGGTATTAATTGCTCTTTATTAAACTTTGTGTTGATAATTTCTATTCCACGTTGCTGTGCTTGATTCCATTGATGTTTATCTGTATATAAAAAAACAGCTTTCTCTACAAAATTTGCTATTTCATCCCCTACAAAACCACTCCAAGGAATTTCGTCATTCATTCCTTCAGATCCTATACTAGTGGTAACTGAAGGTGTTCCGCATAACATGGCGTTGCTAAGTTTCCCTTTAATCCCTGCACCAAAACGTAAAGGAGCTAGTAAAACTCTACTATTTTCAAGAACTTGAAAAGCATCTTCTACAAAACCATGCACAAAAAAACCCTCATTTGCATTGGTAAATTCCAAAACTTGCTGGGTTGGATAGGCTCCATGAATATGAAGCTGTGTTGATGGTAATCTTTTTCGAATTTCTTTCCAAATATATTTTTTTAATTGAATAGTTGCATCTAAATTGGGTGCGTGAAGAAAGTTTCCAATAGATATAAAGTGTTGTCTTTCATCAAAGGGTTTCCATGAATTATTTTGATCAATTTTATCAAATAAAAACGGTAAATGATACAACAAACTTTTATCAATCTTAAATACTTCCTTCAATAACTTCATCTCAAATGTTGAGATGATTAAAGAAATATCACAGCGATAAATTGCTGCGATTTCTCGCTTAGAAATCTCTGAATTTAAGAGGATTTCATTACTAAACTCAATTCCTTTTTTGAGGGCTTCATGTCTAGTTTTTCTCAGGCAATGAAGGTCTTCAGTATCCAGAACACGAAGAGTTTTAGGGCAATATTCTGCAACTCGCCAACCAAATTGCTCTTCTGTGATAAAGCGATCAAAAACAACTATTGTTGGTTTTAAATCGATTATAAACTCATCAAAGCTAGCGGAGTTTAGTTCTAAGCGAACCTCCTGAACCCCTAGTTTAGATAAGTCTATGGAATTTGGATTTTTGTGAGAAACTGTTCCGAAAGTAACACACCAGCCCTGAGACAAAAAG
>CBFHOD010000098.1:0-2625 GCA_965657365.1 Flavobacteriaceae bacterium | reverse complement strand
AATAGGACTTAATCTGTGAATTTCGTCTATAAACAAAACATCTCTTTCATCTAAGTTGGTTAATAAGCCCGCTAAATCTCCAGGTTTATCTAAAACTGGACCAGAGGTAACCTTAATCCCTACTTGTAACTCGTTAGCTAATATATGAGCCAGTGTTGTTTTTCCTAGACCAGGAGGTCCATGAAATAAAGTATGATCTAAAGCCTCTTCTCTTTGATTGGCCGCTTCAACAAAAATCTTTAAATTTTCTATAGCTTGTTCTTGACCTGTAAAGTCATCAAACGTGAGCGGTCTCAATTTTTTTTCTACGTCCAACTCCTCATTTGAGTAGTTTTCATTTTCTGGATTTAGATGTTCGTTCATATTACAAATATACTAGAAATTGAAGATTGAATTACTTAGTCTCAAAAAACAAAAAACCTTTCCAAAAAGGAAAGGTTTTTGCTGTTATTTTTTATCTATTAAGATGGCTCTTCTCCTGGAAGTAAAGGTGTAATCTGAGACACCCAATCTTTTCCATGAAGATAATCACTACTATCATCTTCTGGATCTACTTTTTTACTATAGTCATAAGCCCATCTGTGAACCTCTGGAATTTTTCCTGGCCAATTTCCATGGATATGTTCTACTGGAGTAGTCCATTCTAATGTATTTGAATTCCATGGATTTTGACTTGATTTCTCTCCTCTGTAAATAGAGATGAAGAAGTTAGCTAAGAATATAATTTGACCAATCCCACCAATTAAAGCAAAATATGTAATCACTACATTAGTGTCAGATACATCATCAAACATAGGGAAAGCTGTATTAGAATAATACCTTCTTGGTAGCCCTGCCAATCCTATAAAGTGCATTGGGAAAAATACCCCGTAAGCACAAATTATAGTAATCCAGAAATGCCAATACCCCATGACTTTATTCATTAATCTACCGTACATTTTTGGAAACCAATGATAAATTCCTGCATACATTCCAAATATAGCAGAAACACCCATTACTAAATGGAAGTGAGCAACAACAAAATACGTATCATGTATGTTGATGTCTAAAGCAGAATCACCTAATACTAACCCTGTTAAACCTCCGGTAACAAAGGTAGAAACTAATCCAATTGAAAACAACATTGCTGGGTTTAACTGTAAATTCCCTTTCCAAAGTGTTGTGATATAATTAAATGCTTTCACAGCAGATGGAATAGCAATTAATACTGTGGTAAAGGTAAATACAGATCCTAAAAATGGATTCATTCCTGAAATAAACATATGGTGCCCCCAAACAATCGTAGATAAAAAGGCGATAGCCATAATAGATCCAATCATAGCTCTATATCCAAAAATTGGTTTTCTAGAATGTGTTGAAATAATTTCAGAGGTAATTCCTAGGGCTGGTAATAATACAATATATACTTCAGGATGTCCTAAGAACCAAAATAAGTGCTCGAATAATACTGGAGACCCTCCTTGATAATGCAATACTTCACCACTAATAAATATATCAGAAAGGAAGAACGATGTTCCAAAACTTCTATCAAATATCAATAATAAGGCTGCTGATAAAAGAACTGGAAACGATACCACACCAATAATTGCAGTAATAAAAAACGCCCACATCGTTAAAGGCAATCTTGTCATTCTCATTCCTTTTGTACGTAAATTTAAAACTGTAACAATATAATTTAATGACCCAATTAATGAAGAGGCAATAAAAATAGCCATAGAGCTTAACCACAATGTCATTCCTAATCCAGAACCCGGTATAGCTTGAGGCAATGCACTCAATGGTGGGTATATTGTCCATCCTGCAGAAGCAGGTCCAGCTTCTACAAATAAAGAAACCACCATGACAACACTAGAGATAAAAAACAACCAATAAGAAATCATATTTAAAAAACCTGAAGCCATATCTCGTGCTCCAATCTGTAATGGAATTAATAAATTTGAAAAAGTACCACTTAAACCAGCAGTAAGTACAAAGAATACCATAATAGTTCCGTGTATGGTAACGAGTGCCAAATAAATATCTGGACTCATAATACCGTCTGTTTGGTGGGGTCCTAAAAAAGCTTCTATGATGGTAAATGACTTTTCTGGCCATGCTAATTGTAAGCGAAATAACATAGACATGAATATTCCTATAACCCCCATTATCATTCCTGTAATTAAGAATTGTTTAGAGATCATTTTATGATCATGACTAAAAATATATTTTGTTACAAAGGTTTCTTTATGATGATGTTCTGACATAATTTAACTTTTTTTGTATTCTGTAATTAATTTATAACTTTTCTGCATAAGTGGCTTGTTCTGCTAGCCACTTTTTATAATCTTCTTCCTCTTCTACAACAATTTTCATTTGCATACTGTAATGAGATGCTCCACATATCTTATTACAAAGAAGAACGTAATCAAATTCATATAAATCTTCTCCTTTATCAGAACGGATCTTATTAATTCCTCTGGTTTTATCCATTACCTCAGATTGTTGTCTCATTTCTTCAGTCGTATACTTTGGGGTAAAAGCGAACTGAGTAACCATTCCTGGAACGCAGTTCATTTGTGCTCTAAAGTGAGGCATATAAGCTGAGTGTAATACATCTTGTGATCTAAACTTAAATAATACTTTTTT
>CBFHOD010000097.1:0-2689 GCA_965657365.1 Flavobacteriaceae bacterium | reverse complement strand
AAAGTTGCTAGGTTATAAACCCTTTCACTTTTTACTATTTCTTGTTTTAGGGATTTGTTTTCAGTTTTATACTGATTCCTGGAATTTTGGAATAGTAATTTCTTTTTGTATTTTATTGTTTGTATTGCTTTTATGCTATTTCGTCAGAAAGTCAAGGTTTCTTATACTCTTTTATGGATTAGCTTTTTTTTTGATAGGTATAATTATTTTATATAATGGAGATGAAACAAAAGATGAGAATTACTTCGTTGAACATATAACCAAAAACTCTTCTCTAATATTAAAAATAAACAGCATTTTAAAGCCAGGAAATTATCATCAAAAATATATTGCCGAGGTTATTCAAATTAATCATAAGTTCACTCAAGGAGAAGTTTTACTCAATATTGAAAAAGATTGTGTTTTAGTCAATTTCAATATTGATGACAAATTATTACTAAAAAATAATTTTACATCTATTAATAAACCATTAAATCCACATCAATTTAATTATAAAGAATATTTAGAAAATATAGGAATTCATAAACAAATATATTCAACAAAAAAGGAAATTATCTTACTAGAATCAGGTGCTTCCTCCTTGTTAGGAATCATAAATGAGATTCGATTAAAACTTCAACAATCACTTAATCTATATCATTTTTCAAAAGATGAGTTATCAGTTATGAATGCGTTATTATTAGGGCAAAGACAAGATATTTCTAAAGAATTAACTGCCAATTATTCTAAAGCTGGAGCCATTCATATATTAGCGATATCTGGTCTGCATGTAGGGATTATTTTATGGATGCTTTCTTTAATATTGAAACCCTTAGAGAGGTTTAAGAGAGGAAAAGTAATAAAACTAGCCTTAATGATTTTATTTCTTTGGTTTTTTGCAGTATTGGCAGGGATGTCTGCCTCAGTAACAAGAGCAGTAACCATGTTTTCAGCCATAGTCCTAGGGCAATTTTTCAATAAAAAAAATGCTGTAGAGCAGTCCTTAATTTTTTCTATGTTTATTTTATTACTAATTAAGCCATTATTTTTATTTGATATAGGTTTTCAGTTAAGCTATCTCGCTGTTTTTGGGATTATTTGGGTACAACCTCTGTTTTATAAATTATGGACACCAAAACTTTATTTTATAAACAAAGCATGGCAATTAATTACGGTTTCTTCTGCGGCTCAGTTAGGAGTTTTACCTCTAAGTCTATTTTATTTCCATCAATTCCCAGGATTATTTTTTGTTTCTAATTTAATTATCATTCCTTTTCTTGGGATTATTTTAGGTACAGGAATGATTATTCTAGTACTATCATACTTTTCAGTATTACCGGCTTTTTTGGTTACTATCTATGGTGATATTATTTCAATTCTCAACGGGTTAGTTTCTTTTTTAGCTAATCAAGAAGCTTTTTTATTTTCAGATATTTCATTTTCTGCAATAAAAATGTTTTTATCTTATTTAGTCATCATAGCATGTTTTCAGTTTTTTTTAAAAAGAAATGCAAAAAGATGTTTACTTTTTTTGAGTTTTATTTTAGTTTTTCAATCTGTTATTTTTTATGAGAAATATAAAACTGAAACAACTAACCAATTTATTGTATTTCATAAAAGTAGAAATACAATTATAGGAAATAGAGAAGGAGCTCGCTTAAAAGTTTATCACAATTTAGATACTTTAATTCAAAATCAAAACCTATTAAAAAATTATAACGTAGGTGAAAATATTCAAAATCTAAAATATTACAAACTTCCAGATTTTTTGCAAGTCAATAATCAGATTGTTTTATTCATAGACGCTCAAGGGAATTATGACATTAATGATATGAAACAACCAATAGTGGTGTTACACCAATCGCCAAAAATTAATTTAGAACGCCTTATTAAAAGACTTAAGCCAGCAATAGTTATTGCAGATGGGTCTAATTATAAAAGTTATGTAAATCTTTGGAAAGCTTCGTGCTTGAGGTTACACACATCCTTCTGGTCTACTGGTGAAAAAGGAGCCTATATTTACGAGTAAGTAATAATTACTACGTTTATTTTAAACTACTTGTAAAGTTTTTAACGTAGTCTTGCCACGTTTCGGTTTTGTATTTTTCTTCTGCAAAATACGTGATCACTTGTTCCATAATATCTGGAGAAAGATATCCAGGTACCCTATCTAATAATTCTAATTTTTCATTCATAAAAACCGTGGTAGGATAACTTAATTTCCCATTTAGCAGTGCAGCGGCAAACTCATGATATCCTTTTCTTCCTGAGGGTTTATATTTAAAGGTATAGTCTTTGTAAATTAAATCCTCCCTTTGCTCACCATCTAATTTTACTGGATAAAAATTTTCATTGATATAGGATGAGATAATTTTATTACCATAGGTAATTCTATCCATTTTTTTGCAATAACCACACCAATCTGTATACACATCAACCAACATAGGTTTTGGATTCTCCTTTGTTAATTTAACGGCTTCTTCAAAGGATATCCAATTCACTTTTTGCCCATAGAAGTGACTTGTTAAAAAGAATAAAAAAATGATAGTAACTATTTTCTTCATATGTGTTGTTACGGATGTTCAGTTAGCAAATTTAAACAAAAAGAAAGCATCAATAATGATGCCTTCTTTAATTTTTTAAATCGTATTATCGAACTCCATGCATTAGTTTTTTTAGTAACGGATGAAGTGCAAAGGACACTAGACCT
>CBFHOD010000096.1:0-2862 GCA_965657365.1 Flavobacteriaceae bacterium | reverse complement strand
ACTGCATTTTATGTGGGAGAGTAGGTCGCTGCCTTTCTTTATACTGATCTAATCAGTATCTTTTAAACCTCATTCTAACGAATGAGGTTTTTTTTTTGAAGTATATTTACATAGGGCTGTAAAATATTAATAAATTTACACGTTATTAAATAGAACTCATTCCTGCTGATAAAGTCTATGAAAAAAATATTTTTTTGCTACTTGATTTTATTTTCATCCATCTTACATAGTCAAGTTGGTGGAGAAAGCGTTTTTCAGTTTTTGAACTTAACATCTTCTTCAAGGCAGGTAGCATTAGGTGGTGAAGCCTTAACTTTAATTAATGATGTTAATCAACCTATTTGGAACCCTTCAACTATTAATGCAGAATTAGATAAACAACTATCAATTAACTATACAACTTATTTAGCTGGAATTAGTCTTGGCTCTGCCTCTTATTCTCAAGTTATTAATAGACGTTTTGGAGCAATTCATGGGAGTATTAAATATTTAAATTATGGAACTCTCATTGAAGCAGATGAGAGTGGTAACGAAACAGGTAATTTTAAAGCAAGTGATGTAGCAATTTCTATTGGTTATGCCTTTAATCTTCCTTGGACAAATTTTTTTATGGGTTTTAATGGAAAATTAATTAACTCATCAATCAGTAATTTTACGTCAAATGGTATTGCCACAGATATAGCTGTTTTATATTATAGTCCTTATAAGTCTTATGCTTTTACATTTGTTGCAAGGAACATGGGTACACAAATACAATCATTTGATGGAACTAATGAAAAGTTACCTTTTAAGGTAGCTATTGGTGGTTCCTACAAACTTAAATATGTTCCTTTAAAGTGGCATTTAACATTAGATAATCTTCAACAGTGGAATGTAGCTGTTCCAAATCCGTCAAATCAATCAAGTGATTTAGAAGGAAATATTACAGAACAAAAAATATCATTTCTAACAAATGCTATTAGACATTTGGTTATTGGAGCAGAGCTTTTTCCGGAAAGTCCGATTAACCTCAGAGCAGGTTATAATTTTAGAAGATCTAGTGAATTAAAATTACAAAACTCAAGATCTTTTAGTGGAATTTCTTTTGGTTTTGGAATAAAAATGAATAAATTAAAGTTTAATTATGCTTTTTCAAAATATCATGCAGCAACAAGTGCAAGTACATTTAGTTTACAATTTGATTTAGATAAAAGATAATGAACAAAAGGATTACTATAGCAATAGACGGATATTCATCGACTGGTAAAAGCACAATAGCTAAACAATTGGCGAAAGAATTAGGATATATTTATGTTGATAGTGGAGCAATGTATAGAGCTATGACACTTTTTTCTATGCAAAACGGATACATATCTAACAATCAATTTGATGTTAACTCTTTAATTGATAATTTAAATAATGCTCGTTTAGAATTCAGATACAATGAGACGTTAGGTTATTCAGAAATGTACCTTAACGAGCTCAATGTTGAAAAGCAAATTAGATCTTTAGAGGTGTCAAATTTAGTTAGTAAAGTTTCAGCAACACCAGAAGTTCGAAAAAAACTGGTTGCTATTCAAAAAAAAATCGGCAAAGACAAAGGAGTTGTTATGGATGGAAGAGATATTGGAACTGTTGTTTTTACTGATGCAGAATTAAAAATATTTATGATTTCTTCTCCTAAAACAAGAGCACAACGTCGTTTTGATGAATTAATAAATAAAGGTGACCTTGTAACTTATGATGCTGTGTATAATAATGTAATTGAGCGAGATTTAGTGGATTCAACACGAAAAGATTCTCCTTTAATTAAAGCAGAAGATGCTATTGAGATAGATAACTCTTATTTATCGAGAAATGATCAATTTAATATCATCTTACAATTGGTCCAAAAAAAATTAAGGGATGTTTAAATATTTGTGTGTTTGTAATGAAATTTTCCATTTAGGATTTTTCATTACATATTCTACAATTAATTCAGTTATTTCGTCTCTTTTACTCCATTCAGGTTGTAAATATAATTCACAATTTTGACCAACTTTAGCCGCGTGTTCTTCAGCAAATTTAAAATCACTTTTATTAAAAATAATCATTTTTAATTCATTCGCTTTATCGTAAACCTCTTCTAGAGGAAGCTTTGTTTTCTTTGGAGATAAACAAAACCAGTCCCAAATACCAGAAAAAGAATAGGCCCCAGAGGTTTCAATGTGTGTTTTTATTCCGTTTTGTTGAAGTTTTTTTGTTAAATAATCCATAGACCACATTAATGGCTCGCCACCAGTAATAACCACAGTATCAGAATATTCCTTGGCATGATCAACTATAGTGTTAGCAAGAGTTGGTGGGTGTAAGTCTGAATTCCAACTTTCTTTAACATCACACCAATGACAACCTACATCACAACCCCCAACACGAATAAAATAAGCAGCTTTACCGGTGTGATACCCTTCACCCTGTATGGTGTAAAATTCTTCCATAAGTGGTAGCATTTTACCCTGATCTATTAAATCTTTTGTTTCTTTTTTCATACTTAATTAAGTAATCTATAAAATGTAATTTTAAATCGATTACAAATGTACTTCTTGCATTCTTATTTTCACAATAAAATGTCTGATAAACTAATTTAATATTCTATTTTTCTTTCGATAATTATACATTTTATAGCAGTTAAAAACTTAATAATCAGTAGAATTTTGTACATTTGCACTCCTTTTTACGATAACAGATTAGAAAAAGGATTTTTAAGATCATAAATAGGTATAACATCTCTTTGAGTTTTTATCGTTAATAATCTGAATTACAATAAGATACAAAAACATTTTCAGCATGTCTGAAGAAACAAAAAAAACGGAAGCTGCTAAGGCTCCAGAAGTACAAGAAGTA
>CBFHOD010000095.1:0-2902 GCA_965657365.1 Flavobacteriaceae bacterium | reverse complement strand
AATTCTTTGAAGTTAAAAAGTAAACTGATAATTGGTTTTGGAATTTCTGATCATCAAACTTTTTCTAAAGCTTGCCAATATAGTAATGGAGCTATAATAGGGTCTGCTTTTATCAACTATTTGGGAGAAAATGGCACAGAAAAGATTGGTGATTTTGTAAAATCTATAAAATCTGAGTAACAGATAAGAATTAATTTTATTAGTTTACTTGTAGAAGACGAATGTCAAAAATTAGTACAGAGCCTCCAGGGATAGAACCTCTTCCAGCTTCTCCATATCCTAATTGATAAGGGACTAATAGAATTCCATTTCCTCCTTCTCTAAAATACGTAATCCCTTCTGTCCAACCCTGTATTACTTGATTTAAACCAAAAGAAATTCCATTAGAATCGCTTTGATAAAAAACTACTCCATCCAAAAAATATCCTTTATAATCAACAGTAACATTAGAGCTACTCGTTGGCCTTGCTCCTGAACCCTCATTATGTATAACATAATATAAACCTGAATTACTTCGTATAGCGTTTAAGTTATTGTCTTCTATATATTGTAAGATGTCTGCCTCTGTTTCTGGCTCAAAATTGGAGTCCGTTTTATTTGAACAAGAGATAAAGATAAATACTGATGCAATTAGATATAAATAGGTTTTCATTCTGAAAATTTTAACTGTTACGCGAATATAGTTTGATTATTTTTAATACACCTTCTCACCGCTTATATAAGTAGCTGTTGCTTTAGTTTTGGGAATCATACCCTCTTCAATGGTCATGATGTCTTGATTTAAAATCACAAAATCAGCAAATTTCCCTACCTCAATACTTCCTTTTTCATTTTCTTCAAAATTTGAAAAAGCAGCCCAAATGGTCATTCCTTTGAGGGTTTCTTCTCTGGAGAGTACATTCTCTATTTGAAATCCACCCTCTGGAAATCCTTTTGTGTCTTTTCTTACTGCTGCTGCATAAAATGTTAAAAAAGGATTTACTTGTTCTACAGGAAAATCAGTACCTAAGGCAACTTTACCATAGACATTTAAAAGGTCTTTATAGGCATAAGCACCTTTCATTCGGCCCTTTCCAACTCGATCTTCAGCCCAATACATGTCTGAAGTGGCATGCGTTGGTTGTATAGAGGGCAGTACATTTTTAAACAATGAAAAATCATTTTTGGAAATGATTTGAGCATGTTCAATTCTCCAACGTCTATTTTGTTCTCCTTTTAAAAACTCTTCATAAGTTTTTAAAATCCATGTGTTAGCAGAGTCTCCAATTGCATGCGTATTCATTTGATATTCAGAAGCCGCTATTTGTTTTGCCATTTCTCGGTAACGTTCAGGACTATAAATTAATGCACCAAAATGATTGTGTCTATCGCTGTAGGATTTTCTCATGGCTGCTCCTCGAGATCCAAGTGCACCGTCTCCATAAATTTTAAAGGATCGAACATGCAATCGGTCGGTCTTCACAATTCCTTTATTAATGTAATAGTCAAGGTTTTTTTGAGTAGCTGAAACCATCGCATACATGCGAATTTTTAATTCATCTTCTTGTTGTAAACTGTCTATAAGCTCGATAGTAGCTTGTTCTAGTCCCGCATCGTCAACTGTGGTAAGCCCATAAGAAAAAGCAATTTCTTGAGCATCAATTAATCCTTTAATAGCCGTCTGTCTATTTGGAGTTGGCACTTGAATTAAATCCATTGCTGCATCAATAAATACTCCGGTCATTTTTCCATCTTTTACAATAATTTCTCCTCCAGAAACTGGGGTATCTTTTGTGAATTTTGTAAGGTCTATTGCTGCCTGATTTACAAGAAGTGCATGACCATCAATTCTTCTGATGGCTACAGGGGTCTCAGGAAATAATTTATCTAATTTTTCTTTAGTTGGAAATTTTTTTATCTCCCAATCATTTTGATCCCAACCACGACCTGTAATAAAAGGCACATTTTTTTCTTTTTGAAAAGCTACTAATCTTTCCAATACTTCATCATAACTTTTAGTGCCTTCTAAAGATACTTTTTGTTGCTGTAATCCCATTCTATAGAAATGGCAATGCGCATCAATTAAACCAGGAACTATGGTTTTTTCTTGAGCATCTAAAGTTATTTTCGAATTGTATTTAATAGTAATCTCAGCGTTAGAACCAACACCAATAAATTTTCCATCTTTAACAGCAAAAGCCTCTGCTTTACTAAAAGCATCATTAACCGTATATATGTTTGCATTGATTACAATTAAATCTGCTTCTAGTTGTTTACAGGAAACTATTAATAGAAGTACAGCAAAAGAATAAATAATTTTTTTCATTGTTAAATGATTAAAGAATTGGTAATGAATTCTGGTAAATTAGGTAGGCACAATACATCAATATAAATTGAAGCGGAATTCTTATATAAGCTAATTTTTTAGAACCTATTGCGGGTCTTACCTTTGTTGCATCCCAAATATGTATGGGTAAGAATAGTACTAATAAAATAAAGATTCCTAATGCAGCTAGATAGCTTACAGAAGGGAAGAATAACCCAAACCCTAATATAAATTCAATGCCACCGACAACATAATTAACCGTTAATTTTGGGAGACCTTTAGGAATAAAATGAGTAAAGAATTTGGGTTTTATAAAATGCATTATGCCAGCATACATAAAAAAACAAGCAAAAATAATTTTAAGTACTAACATATAGCTTTACAAAATCAAGGTTTAATTGGAGAACTACTATACAGGTATTTATCCATTAAGTAGATTAAACTAGTCATGGAAGCACTTCCCAATTCTAACTCTCGTTTATTTACTTTATCAAAAGTATCTGTACTTGTATGATGATAATCAAAGTATCTTTGGCTATCGGGTCTATATCCTGCAAGGGTAACAGATTCTCCTTTTAAGGGAGAGATGTCTGCACC
>CBFHOD010000094.1:0-2918 GCA_965657365.1 Flavobacteriaceae bacterium | reverse complement strand
GCTCCTGCTGCGTTAGAAATTAATAACGTATTAATTCCTAGTTGTTGCATTGTTCTAATGCCATAGGTTACCTCCCATTGATTGTACCCTTCATAAAGGTGAAATCTTCCAGACATAACAACTACTTTTTTCCCTGAAAGTGATCCGTATACTAATTTTCCAGAATGAAACTCTACAGTTGCTTTTGGAAAATGAGGAATGTCTTTGTAGGCAACTTCTTGTTCAATACTAATTTCATTAATTAATTGACCTAAACCTGTACCTAATACTATTCCAATTACTGGATTTTGAAACCCTTTTAATTTTAAAAAATCGGTGGTTTCTTTAAGTTGTTGTTTTTTCATCTAGGTTTTAAGAATTTAGTAAAAGCAGAATGGTTTTTGATGTCTTCAATACCATCTATATCATTTAGCATTGGTAACAAATGTACATCAACTTTTTCTAAATTTTTTAAAGTATCTTCTCTCACTGTTGATGTTCCCCAATTTTTATTTTCAAAGATTTTTAGGTGTATTTTTTTCAGTCCAATTAAATAATAACCTCCATCTGTAGCCGGGCCAATAACAACATCATTGTTGTCTAATTTTTTGAATGCATCACTAATAAGTGAGGGTTTTAAGTCGAATAAATCACTTCCAATAACTATTATTTTTTTGTACTTTTTATTGAAACCATCTTCAATAGCATTTTTCATTTTTTCTCCGAGATCTTTACCAAACTGTTCTTTTTTTTGATAATTTGATCGATTCCAAAGATCATCTTCTATAATTTTTTCAGAATAATAAACTGTCTTATCACAAGATATGTTTTTAGTTACCTCTTTAGTTTTTTGTAACAAAAATTGATAAATATCTAAAGCTATTTTATCTCCAACGGATTTTGCCAAACGTGTTTTTACTTTTCCTAATTCTGGATTTCGGGTAAAAATTAGTAATAGATTTTTTGAATTCATTAGGCAACAACTCCTTGACAACTACTCCCAGCTCCAGCTGTGCAACCATAGCAATGTTGATTGATACTAATATTTCTGTTTTGAAGTAATTCTTCGTTGTATTCAGAAATATGTTTCACTGAACTATTTACTTTTAAGTTTAGCATCTGATTAAAGTCACAATCGTATAGCCAACCATCCCAACTTATTGAAAGTGTATTGGTACACATTACATTTTTTACTGCTTCAGGGTTATAAGCCTCAACCAATGCATACATATAGTCTTCATAATTTTCTGAAGCAATTAAATAATCTAAGAATCTACTTATAGGTAAATTTGTTATGGCAAATAAAGAATTAAAATTGATATTAAATTCCTCTTTAAGTGCCTTTTTAAAATCACTTTCTAAAGCCTTTTGATTTCCTGGTAAAAAAGCACCTGATGGATTGTAAACTAAATCAAGTTTTAAGTCACTTCCTGGAATCCCATAACCTACAGCATTTAATTCTTGAAGCGCTTTTATAGATTTATCAAACACACCATCACCCCGTTGCTTATCTGTTTTACCTCTCGTCCAGTGTGGCATAGAGCTCACTACATGAATACTATGCTTTTTAAAGAATTTTGGCAAGTCGTGGAATTTTTTGTTGGCTCTTATAATCGTCAGATTGGAACGAACAATAAAATCGTTAATGCCTAGCTTGGCAGCCTCTTCAACAAACCATTTAAAGTTTGGATTCATTTCTGGAGCTCCACCTGTTAAATCAAGTGTGTGTGCCCCTGTTTTTTTGATGACATTCAAACATTCTTGCATGGTCTTTTTGGTCATAATTTCTTTTCTGTCAGGACCAGCATCAACATGACAATGAGCACAAACTTGATTGCACATGTAGCCCATGTTAATTTGTAGAATTTCTAATTTTTTCGGTCGTAATGGAAATTGATTTGTGGCTGCTATTTTTTTTGCAAATGTTGGTAATTCTCCACTGGCAAATTGTCCGTTGGATAAAACCTCTAATTGTCTTTTTGTATTGGCTAGATCATTATTTCTAGCTAAAAGTGATTTTTTATTCATGTTACATTTCCAATTTGTTCACTTTGTTCATCATTTGAACTCCGTGCACTAAAGTAGCGCCACTTTTAATGGCGGCACCCACATGAATAGCCTCCATCATTTCTTCTTTTGTAATTCCTCGTTGTAATCCGTCTTTTGTATAGGCATCAATACAATAGGGGCATTGCTCTGTATGAGCTACGGCTAACGCGATTAACGATTTTTCACGAGCAGTTAGCGCTCCTTCCTCAAATACTTTCCCATAATACTCAAAGAATTTATTTCCAAGTTCTTCACTCCATTCTGTAATCGTACCAAATTTTCGTAAATCGGCAGGGTTATAATATGTTTTAGACATAAAAATTTTATTTAATGTTCAAACTCCAGTCGTAAGTTAGGTATTTTATGCTTGCTTTTTCACTTACCTTTATGCTCGCATATTTATTTATATACTCTATTAGCGTTCCATTTTTTGTAAAATCAATGGAAAACCAATCAAATATTTTTGACAGTTCTAATTTATGTTCACTTATTTTATTTCTATTCCCGTTATTTATAAATTCTAGCATTAAATTGTCTAAAGCGGTTTCTATATTATCCTCGGAAAAAGCAAAGTTTCCTATTTTAGGACAAGACATAGACGCACAATTAATACCCACATGAATTCTAGGGTCATTAAATTTTTTTCTTAAGACTTCGTGCTCAATCCAGTCTAGTGTATACTTTTTTTCACCAATTTTAATAAAAGGAATCTTCCAAACTACGTTTCCTTTTTTTTTGATTTCTTTAATGCTTTGTATTGGATAATTAGCTAAAATAATTTTAATGGTATAGGCATTATAGGTGTTAAGCCAATAAGCCTTTTGTTTATTTAAAGACCAATTTTCAGAGGGTTTAGTTTTTTGTAGCGCTACTAAATAATCATCTAAGAG
>CBFHOD010000093.1:0-3025 GCA_965657365.1 Flavobacteriaceae bacterium | reverse complement strand
CGTCTTGGTAAGATCTTACCTTGTTCGTTAACTAAATACATTAAGAAGTTAGCATCTTTGTAATCGATGTATTTAAAACCGTTCTTTTTAAAACGACAATATTTTGCTTCTTTTTTTGTCTCAATGTCAAGAGGAGTAAGATATCTTACTTCACCTTGCTTGTTTCCTTTTGCTTGTTGTTCTATTGATGATGCCATATCTTATTTTTTAGTAGATTTAACACGTTCTCTTCTTTTTTCAGCCCAAGCTTCAGCATGCTTATCTAACCTTACAGTTAAGTATCGCATAACGCTGTCATCTCTTCTGAATTCTAATTCAAACGATGAAATTGCCTCACCAGCAACCTTGTAATCGAGTAAGTGGTAAAAACCACTTTTTTTCTTTTGGATTGGATACGCTAATTTTTTTAAGCCCCAATCTTCTTTAGAAATCATTTCGGCACCTCTAGAAACCAAATAGTCCTCAAACTTTTGTACTGTTTCCTTTATCTGAGTATCAGATAAAACGGGATTCAAAATGAAAACAGTTTCGTAATGATTCATAATAATTGTTTATTGTTTAATTTAAGGCTGCAAATATAGTGACTTTTTTTATTATATCAAGGTATCTTTTTTTATTATAAATCTACTTAATTCTTCTAATAAAAAATTAAAAAGCTTGTTCTATTTCCTTGTATACAACTCTTCCATTTACAATATTTAATCCTTTTGACAATGATTCATCTGTTTTACAGGCTTTTTCCCAGCCATTATTTGCAATGTTAATGATATATGATAGTGTAACGTTTGTTAATGCTATAGTTGATGTGTAGGGTACAGCTCCTGGCATATTTGCAACACAATAATGAACAACATCATCAATAATATAAGTTGGATTTTCATGAGTAGTTGGTTTTGTTGTTTCTATACATCCTCCTTGATCTACAGCCACATCAACCAAAACTGTACCTGGCCTCATTTCCTTCAACATTTGTCTAGTAATAAGTTTTGGTGCTTTAGCACCCTTTAGTAAAACACCTCCAATTATTAAATCATGAGTTTTTATTTTTTGCCTAATACTATATTCGCTTGAAAAATCTGTAACAACATGACTAGGTAATACATCATTTACATATCTAAGCCTTTTCATATTAACATCCATAATAGTTACATGAGCACCCAATCCAGCTGCCATTTTTGCAGCTTGAACACCTACAACACCAGCTCCAAGAATTAATACTTTACCTGGAGATACTCCTGGTACACCTCCAAGTAATATCCCCCTACCTTTTACAGGTTTCTCTAAATATTTAGCTCCTTGCTGAATGGCCATTCTACCCGCAACTTCAGACATGGGAGTCAATAGAGGTAATGTACCATCTTCATCTTCAACTGTTTCATAGGCAATACATACTGATTTACTTTTAATCATTGCTTCTGTTAAAGCTTTACTTGAGGCAAAATGGAAATAAGTAAAAACTATTTGATTTGGTTTAATTAAGTTATATTCTACTTCAATAGGCTCCTTTACCTTAACTATCATTTCTGCAATTGCGTAAATCTCTTCGATAGTTTCTAATATTATAGCTCCTACCCCTTGATAATCATTATCAAAAAAACCGCTACCAAAACCAGCTTGAGACTGAATGTAAACTTTATGATTTCTTTTTGTTAGTTCAAATACACCAGCAGGAGTCATTCCTACTCTACTTTCATTATTTTTAATTTCTTTTGGGATACCGATAATCATAAGAGATAATTTTTAAATTTTTAGCAAAGTTAGAACTTTATTGATTTGTTTAAAAAATAATACTTCACAAAGATTTAATAAGCATCAACATCAATTATAAATCTTATAGGTCTAAAATCAGATATTGATTGAAATGAATTTTTAACCTTAAAAATCTCATGTTTAGTTTTCACGATAGATTGTTTTGGTGGAATTTTTATCATTATATTTTTTATATACTGATTTCTAATTCTTGAGACTGCTGGAGAAGATGGTCCTAAAACATTTTCACCAAAAACATTTTGCAGGGCTCTTACCAACCAATTAACCCCTGTTTCTGTTTTCTGATAATCTTTATGTTTTAAAGAAATTTTTATAAGACGATAATATGGCGGATAATGATATTGCCAACGGTCTTGCATTTGTTCTTTATACATGGTAGTATAATCTGTGATAGAAACTTGCTGTAAAATTTGATGATATGGATTGTATGTCTGTATCATCACTTTTCCTTGTTTTTTTGATCGTCCTGCCCTACCAGATACTTGAACCATTAATTGAAAAGCACGCTCGTGTGCTCTAAAATCAGGAAAATTTAACATCATATCAGCATTTAAAATTCCTACTAAAGAAACATTCTCAAAATCTAATCCTTTAGACAGCATTTGGGTTCCTACCAAAATATCAATTTCCTTTGCCTCAAATGCTCCAATAATTTTTTGATAGCCATATTTTCCTCTAGTAGTATCTAAATCCATCCTTCCGATTGAATAATCAGGAAATATTTTTTTTAATTCTAATTCAATTTGTTCAGTTCCAAAACCTTTAGTGCTTAAGTTATTACTTCCGCAAGCACCACAACTATTTGGCATTGCACGTAAATAATTACAATAATGACATTTTAATTCGTGCTTAAATTTATGAAACGTTAAACTAACGTCACAATTTGGGCATTGTGGTGAAACACCACAAGTAGAACACTCTACAATAGGTGAAAATCCACGACGGTTTTGAAATAAAATTATCTGTTTATTTTCTTCTAATTCCTCTTGAATTTGTTTCAATAACGTGTCTGAAAAATGACCAGTCATTTCTCTTTTACGTTGCTTTTCTTTGATGTCTACTAGCTCAATTTTAGGCAATTTAACATCTCCAAAACGCCTGTTTAACTCAACTAGTCCATATTTATTTTCTGATGCATTAAAATAGGTTTCTAAAGAAGGTGTAGCTGAACCTAATAGAATTTTTCCCTGATGGAGACGAGACAATACAATAGCTGCATCTCGTGCATTGTATCTAGGTGAAGGCTCAAACTGCT
>CBFHOD010000092.1:0-3126 GCA_965657365.1 Flavobacteriaceae bacterium | reverse complement strand
CATGCATACAATACAAACAATTCTCAATACGGTACAGATTTCTTTAAAGACACGTTTCAAAAACTCTTACCTGAATTTAAAATGATCATGCAGTTTAAACGTAGTGAAAGTTTGACGTTTGATTACAGACAACAGGTTAATTTTACAGACGTAAATCAATTGGCTAAAGGATTAGTAGCAAATGGGTATAATGCATTTTTTGCAGGAAACTCAGAGGTTATGAATGCTAGTTTACATAATATAAGTTTATTTTATAGAAGTTATAATTTATACAACGCAAGTAATGTTTTTGCCAGAGTAGCCTATACGAAGACTATAGATCAAATTAGTACAGATTTTAATTTTGTGCCTGGGTCTGTTGTATCCTTTAGAACAAATTTAAATTCTCCTTTCGATAACGAAACGCTTTCTGCTTTTGGTCGTATTGGAAAAACATTTAAAAAAATAAGAACTTCTATTGGTGGTAATTTCACCTATTCTAAAAGTTTTCAATTCTTACAAGGGAACGTGAATGAAAACTTATTATATAACCATTCCTATAATACGAGTATAGGAACTAATTTTACAAAGGCACCTAATGTAAGTTTGAAGTATCGAGTATCTTTTACAGATCAAATTAGTGGTAATAGAGATGATTTTAATACAGTTACTCATGTTCCGTCTTTAAATTTTGATGCTTACATATGGGATTCATTAACCTTTAAAACTGATTTCTCTTTTAACGAAGTAAAACAAGATGGTAACGTCACTAATTCATTTAAAATTTGGGATATGACCCTTGCTTACAGAAAAAACAGAGATGCTAAATGGGAATATGAACTCATAGGGAGTAACTTATTAGGAACAGATTCTAGAACAAGTGTGAGTGTAAACAATATTTCACGTTCTATAAATGAAACATTTATTCTACCTAGATTTGTGAGTCTTAGATTACGTTACCAACTATAAATAAAAAAAATATTTTTTAAAAAGCCTTTCTATTCAGAGAGGCTTTTTTTATTTTGATTTGTATTTTCGCTCTATGACAGCATCTGCATCAAAAACTCTCATACCAGCTTTTCTTAAAACCTTAGGGTTACTTTGGGTTTTTATTCTAACAGGTCTTTTTTTAGACAGCAATCAAATGCAACAATGGATAGCTGAACCTCAGTGGACCGCAAATATTGTGATGTTTATTGGTTTCTTTTTATGTTTTAGGAGTGTGACCCCTAGAATTAAAGAGCAAATGATTACAGCTGTTATTATTGCTGTCATTGGTGAGTATTTATTTTCAATAGCATTGGGGATGTATACCTATCGTTTAGAAAATGTGCCACATTATGTTCCACTTGGTCATGCTCTGGTGTATGTAGGAGTTTTATATTTTACAAAAACAGCTTTTACGAAGCTTCACAAGCGTTTGCTAGAAAAAATTTTCACAATTATTGTGATTGTTTATGGCACTGTATTTTTGATTTTTGAAAATGATGTTTTTGGTTTTTTGATGACCATACTCACGCTATTTATTTTAAGAAAAAAACCTAGAGAGCGTTTGTTCTATTTGAGTATGTACCTTACTGTTGCTTACTTAGAAATTGTTGGAACAAATTTCTTGTGTTGGGAATGGCCAAGTACTGCCTTTGATGTTTTTTCTTTTTTACCAAGTGCTAATCCACCAAGTGGAATTAGCTTCTTTTACTTTGGATTAGATTTGGGGTGTCTATGGTTGTATAAAAAACGCCATAAAATCGCTTGGAATCGTATGAAAAATCAGCGATTGTTAAGGCTTAAATAGATAAATTTAGAGTTTAAAAGCCTCTTTAATTTTATCTACATAATCTAACTTTTCCCAAGTAAATGTTTCTACTTCTTTAGAAATAGTTTCACCCATAGGGTTAGAAAACGTCACTGTTTTAATTTCTGAGGCTCTCCCCATATGTCCATAGGCAGCAGTTTCAGAATAAATAGGTGTTCTTAGTTTTAGTCGTTGCTCTATAAAGTAAGGACGCATATCAAAAATAGTTTCTACAATCTTACTAATTTTACCGTCAGTCATACCTATATTAGCTGTTCCATAAGTTTCAACATTAATACTTGTGGGTTCAGCTACACCAATAGCATAGGAAACTTGAACTAACACTTCTTTACACAAACCAGCAGCTACTAGGTTCTTGGCAATGTGTCTAGTAGCGTATGCACCAGATCGATCTACTTTAGAAGGGTCTTTTCCTGAGAATGCACCACCACCATGCGCGCCTTTTCCTCCGTAGGTATCTACGATAATCTTCCTTCCTGTTAACCCCGTATCTCCGTGAGGTCCTCCAATTACAAATGTACCTGTAGGATTAATATGATACGTGATATCATTTGTAAATAATTGTTGTAAATGAGTCGGTAACTTAGCAACAACTCTAGGGATTAAAATAGTAATGATATCAGCTTTAATTTTGGCGAGCATAACTTCATCACTTTCATTAAAATCGTCATGTTGCGTGGAAAGCACTATGGCGTCGATTCTTTGAGGTTTGTTATCATCAGAATATTCAATGGTTACTTGAGACTTTGCGTCTGGGCGTAGATATTTAATCTCGTTATTTTCTCTTCTTAATTCCGCTAATTCAATTAGTAATCGATGCGATAATTCTAATGCCAATGGCATGAAGTTTTCAGTTTCATCGGTAGCATACCCAAACATCATCCCTTGATCTCCAGCGCCTTGTTCTTCTTTTGAAGCTCTATCTACTCCTCGATTGATGTCTGGTGATTGTTCGTGAATTGCAGAAAGTACTCCACAAGAACTTCCGTCAAACATATATTCGCTTTTAGTGTAGCCAATCTTATTGATAACATCTCTAGCAATCTTTTGAACATCTAAATAGGTCTTAGATTTCACTTCTCCAGCCAAGATCACCTGTCCTGTAGTAACCATAGTTTCACAAGCTACTTTAGATTCAGGGTCAAAGGCTAAAAAATTATCAATTAAAGCATCAGCATCATCTTCTATATTTACTTGAGTAATTCTATTTAAAGATCCTGCCAATTGAAGGGTAAACCCATCTGATAAATATCGTTCAGCAGTGATTCTAGATATGGTAGGGATAAGATTCCAATCTCCAGGATAAAGAAGGTCTTCGCCAAATGAAGATG
>CBFHOD010000091.1:0-3210 GCA_965657365.1 Flavobacteriaceae bacterium | reverse complement strand
GCGTTATTGTTTGAACAAGCAAGTTCTAGAGGTCATTTACAAGATACAGATTATGGGACAATGTCATTTGGATTTACCATAAGAAACCAATATAGATCAAGTATAGCTACCATTAAAGCAGCAGTAGAAAATAAAACGGTATTAAGAAAATACCAACAAGATTTTTTTAAATCTGCTGTTGCAAAGAAAACTGCTTCAGGTTTTTCTGGATATGAATTTGGAGATAATTACGACCAAAATAGAAATAAATCTTTTGTTGATTTCTTGATGAAACATAAGATTAAAGTATATGAAAAAGGGGCTAAATTTTATGTGCCTTTAAAACAAAAACAACATAGAATGGTTCAAACAATGTTTGAAACATATAGCCAATATGCAGATAGTGTTTTTTATGATGCGTCTGCCTGGAGTGTTTCTAATTTTTATAATATGAAACCTAAAGGGATAAAGTCAGCAAGAATAGGTAAGGAAATAACAATTTCCTCGAAGCTATTAAATAATCCTAAAGTTTCAAAAACAGAGTATGCTTACCTTTTAGACTGGGATGATTATAACGCTCCAGCTGCATTAAATTATATCCAACAAAGAGGAATAAAAGCTTCCGCCGCCTTCAAGAAATTTTCAGCAAATACAACTGAAGGGGTTAAAAATTTTAATTACGGAACAGTTATGATTCCTGTGAGTAAACAACAGTTGTCATCATCTGATGTGTATGAAATTGTAAGCGAGGCACAACAAAAATTTATGGTGCCAGTATATGCTACAAACACAGGATTTAGTGTAAAAGGGATAGATTTAGGAAGTAATAATTTCAGAAAAATTCACAAAGTCAAAGCAGCTATGTTTATTGGAAATGGAGTCTCCTCATATGAAGCAGGAGAAGTATGGCATTTATTGGATACAAGAGTAGAAATGCCAATTACGAAGTTGCAACTTCACAATTTGAATAGAATTTCATTAGATAAATATAATATCTTAGTTATGGTATCTGGGAATTATAGTCAGTTAGACTCTATTCAAAGAAATAAAATTAAAGATTGGGCAAGTAGAGGTAATACTTTAATTACTATTGGTAGTGCTTCAAAATGGTTAATCTCAAAAAAACTAGTAAAAGAAAGTCTCACTAAAAAATCTACAGATAAAAAAGACTCCTCCAATAAAATTGTAAAGAGACTGCCTTATGTAGATGCTAGAGAAAATATTGGTAGAGAAAGATTAGGTGGTTCTATTTTTGAGATCGAATTAGATCTCACACATCCACTAGGTTTTGGGTTTAGAGATATTAAATTACCAGTTTATAAAAACAATACTGTATTTTTAAAACCTAGTAAAAACCCTTATGCTACCGTAGCAAAATACTCAGCAGATCCTCATATAGACGGGTATATCTCTCCAGTCAATTTAAATACCTATTTAAAACCCTCTGCGTCGTTATTAGTAAGTCCAATAGGAAAAGGAAGGGCTATTTTATTTGCAGATAACCCAAACTTTAGGGGTGCTTGGTATGGTACTAATAAACTATTTTTAAATGCTTTATTTTTAGGAAATAATATATCAGTTCCACAAATAGGAAATTAACAATGTATCGTATGAAAAAATTACTTATTATATTTTTACTGCTGCTAGTTCACAAAGGATTTTCTCAAGAAAACTACTTAGGTGAAGGACCTTTTGATCAATTAATTATTAGAGGAGTTACCTTAATTAACGGAGATGGCTCACCTCCAAGAGGACCTGTAGACATAGTTGTTGAAAATAACATCATTGTTGCTATACAAGTTGTGGGGTATCCAGGAGTAGAAATTGAAGAAAAAAACAGGCCTAAATTAAAAAAGGGTGGTAAAGAATTAAATGCATCAGGGATGTATTTACTTCCAGGTTTTATTGACATGCATGGGCATATTGGAGGAAAATCACAAGGAGCAAATCCGTCATATGTTTTTAAGTTATGGATGGCTCATGGTGTCACAACAGTAAGGCAACCAAGTGGGATTAATGCAAAAGAATTAAAACTTTTGAGTTCTAAAAATAAAATTGTAGCACCAAGAATCTTTGATTATGTTGGATTTGGATCTGGAAGTAAAAAACCCATTAGCACCCCTGAAATGGCCAGAGAATGGGTGAGAAATAATGCGAAAAATGGTGCGGATGGTATAAAATTCTTTGGATCAGAGCCTGAAATTATGACTGCTGCTCTAGATGAAAATAAAAAATTAGGTTTAGGCTCTGCATGTCATCATGCTCAATTAAGTGTAGCTAGATGGAACGTTTTACATTCTGCTAGAGCAGGTCTAACTTCTATGGAGCATTGGTATGGGTTACCTGAAGCTCTTTTTGATGATAAAACTGTTCAAAATTATCCGTTAGATTACAATTATCAAAATGAACAGCATCGTTTTGAGGAAGCGGGTAAACTATGGGAGCAAGCTGCCAAACCATATTCTACTCATTGGAACAATGTAATGAATGAGTTATTAGAGCTAGATTTTACCTTAGACCCTACATTTAATATTTATGAGGCTAGTAGAGACTTGCAAAGAGCTAGAAGAGCAGAATGGCATGAAACATATACCTTACCTTCATTATGGAAATTTTATGAACCAAGTAAAATTTCACATGGTTCTTATTGGCATTATTGGGGAACAGAACAAGAAGTAGCTTGGAAAAATAACTTTCAGTTATGGATGACCTTTATCAACGAATATAAAAATAGAGGAGGTAGAGTAACTGCAGGATCAGATTCTGGATTTATATACCAATTGTATGGTTTTGCTTACATAAGAGAATTGGAATTGTTAAGAGAGGCAGGGTTTCATCCTCTAGAAGTAATTCGTTCAGCAACTTTAAATGGAGCAGAAGCTTTAGGTTGGGATGATAAAATTGGCTCTGTTCAAATAGGTAAATTAGCAGATTTTGTTATTGTAGAAGAGAATCCGTTACAAAATTTAAAAGTTCTTTACGGAACAGGAGCTATTAAATTAACTGAATCAAATGAAGTAGTTAGGGTAGGAGGAGTAAAACACACCATAAAAGATGGTGTAATTTATGATGCAAAAAAATTACTTTTGGATGTTAAGCAAATGGTTGATACTCAAAAAGAAGAGAAAAACTGGATATTGAAGCAGCCAGGTATAAAAAGGTAAATAATAACTTTTATTTCCCGTTTTGCATAGGAGTAGTATCTGGCATTAATTTATTTAAAATGGTATA
>CBFHOD010000090.1:0-3283 GCA_965657365.1 Flavobacteriaceae bacterium | reverse complement strand
CCTTCACCACCTCGTCCACCATTGTAAAGCTCTACACCAAGTGAATTGGTTCCTCCCTGACTTGCATAGGTTTGAGTGGAAGTATTACCATCTACTCCGTCACCACCAATAAAAAATTCTATAGTTGAGCCCGGAACTACTTCAATTACACCTCCAATTGCTGTGCCTAGCCCTCCTTGAACTGTTCCTGGAAAAACATCTTCTCCTCCATTTCCACCTCTTCCTCCTTGAATCACTACATCCAATAGGGTAACTCCAGTTGGTACAACATAAGTGCTATCTATATTTAAGGTAATATTTGTGTTCGTACTTTCTTGTTCTACAGTATCTAAAATACCATCATTATCATCATCTAAATCTGTTACATCTCCTACACCATCTCCATCGGTGTCTGGAAGTGTTAGTTCAGGTTTGTCATCTAAGGTTACTGTACACGCATTAGATACCCCTGCTACTACTTCAAATGTAGTAGACGTAGCCCCTGTAGGGACATTAGCAGCCAATATTGTTAAGTCTAAATCTCCTGTACTTGACCCTTGTGTTGCAAGTACTTGTGGGTTTAGGCTATTTCCATCTTCATCTACCAACTCATAGGTAAAGTTTGCTAAGGCATCAGTAATTGTAAATACGGCATTCGCTGCTGCATTTGTGTAAGATACATCACTTACTGCTAAGTTGATATGCTCTGATGCGTCAAATACTGGATTGGCAGTTTGTGAAGTTCCTATGTCTTGACCTCCTGAGGCCACGGTTGGAATTCCATCAGAATCTACCGTATTTCCTAGGTTATCTTGAACAGGGTTTGTGGATTCACCTGTGTATAAAGCTCCAGTGTTTCCTCCGTCTATTGAAGAAGTTACCAAGTTTGAGCTTGTTAATGCCCCTGCACCCTCTAGTGCATCTGGACATCCATCTCCGTCTGAATCTAAATCTAAGCTATTTGGAATACCGTCTCCATCTAAGTCTGAAGTAGATCTTGTTACCAAAATATTGCTGATGGTATATCCATTATTACCATTATCTTGCATCGAACTATCTATGTAATAATCTGCAGCACTGCTTGCTGTTAAACTTGTGTAAAATACAGTTCCATTCTTTGAATAGGTAATTGTGGTTCCTACACGCTCTATGGAAAATACATCTGAATCTGCAGTTACTGAAGATTGAGTTCCTTTATTGCTATTGTTTTCCCAAATTATTACAGAATTTGCATTGAAATAAAGTGCATAATCAATATCACTATAATGATTAGTACTATTGTTACCTGAGGCATTTAAACCAATCATGATGTTCCTTTGAGAAAATAGTTCAACTTCTAAACTAAGCGTAAAATCTTCATTTGGCGCAATCCCTAAATCATTGGAATGAACGCTTCCTGCACCCCATCCGCCTGAGATGTTGTTTACTGTAAAATTATTAGAGTCTATAGTAATTGCTGAAGCACCTGCTACCGCAGTTAAAGAAGAAACAAGGTTATCTTCTATAGTATCTAAAATACCATCATTATCGTCGTCTAAATCAGAGACATCGTTTACGCCATCATCGTCTGTATCTGTACATGCATTAATGGCATTATTTATGGCATAAGTACTGTAGGTAGAAGTGTAGTTAATAATACCACTATCTACAGAAGTTTCTAGGGCATCTACCAATCCGTTGGCCCCAACAGCACCGGTAAATACATAGTCTGCAGTGGTATTTGTAGTAGCTCCTGCTTCTAGTGCATCGGAACATCCATCTCCGTCTGAATCTAAATCTAAGCTATTTGGAATACCGTCTGAGTCGGTGTCTGTTTTTGTTACTACAATAATATTATCTATTCCTACAAAAGACTCAGCATTTGTATCCGAAACATTGTAGATGGTAATATGTGATATGGTACTAGCTGCTTCATAATTAAAACTATAGTTCTTCCAACCTTCACTATTGTTACCTGTTGAAGGAGATATATATAAGTTTACGCTATCATCACCAAAAGAATTTCCTCCTGCTATATGGATTTTGGAGGAATTATCCCATACCCTTTGTCCATTGTCAAGAGTAATCGCTTGAAAAGAAATATTTAATGATTCTCCAGCATTTAAAGGTTCACTAAGTTGTATGCTAAATGACTCTGAACGAGCTCCTGAATTATCTGTATGAAATGAAATATAATTTGTACCGTTAAATGGGGTAGTAGAAACACCATATTGTGTTCCAGCCATTACATCTGCAGATCCAACTACAGCTCTAATTAAACCTGTTGAGTTAGATAAGAGACCTATTGGTAATGTTTCTGAAATTTCCTCAACATTAAAATTATTTCCTTCCTCAGTATCTAACACCCCATCATTATCGTCATCGAGGTCTGTTGCATTAGGTACTCCATCACAATCTGAATCTCCGTCTGCAGTTACAGCGGTAACGGCTTCTCCTTCTAATGTGTAGCAGCTTTGGTCTGAACTATAGAAAGACGCATAGTAAACGCCGGCTACAGCTGTTGCTGGAGCACTTACTTTGTTGGCGTCTGTAGCTGGGACTCCAGTATGCCAAGTTAAGGTTGTGTTGGCAGGGAGGTTGCTCGCAGTAATGCTGGTAAGATCCATGGTTTGCGTAGGACAACTGTTGGTAATGGTTGTTGCACTTAATACCGGTGCATCTACCCCTGTAGGACAGTCATTACAAATTTCATAAGTCACTTTTACAGCGTCTATACGAGTTAGTGTACGCTCAGGTGTGTTTGTTGAACTTAATTGTATGTATTTATAATTCCCTGTTAATGAACTTGGTATTGAATAATTTAATGTTGTGTAAGTTGTACTTCCTATGTTCAATGTTTCAGAAGCTGTAGTCCAAGTTGAATTGTCTTCAGAAAAGGCCATAGTGAATCCACCCTCCCAAGAAGTATCCCAATGGCGGGCATACATTGTAATAGTTGCTCCAGCACTAAAAGATTGAGCGTATGTCAATACAATTGGAGTTGAAGAATGGTATGATGACAATGAAATTCTTGTTGCGTTATTATCTCCAGAATCCTCTACATCTGGGGCGCCTATAACACCATTGTCTGAACCCCAATTGGGGTGATCATTTCCTGTAGCTGAAATTACATATTGTTCTGTACTTATTTTCCCAAACGGACAGTCTACACGCCATTGCACGTCTACCAGTGAAGCATCGTTAAGCGCTGTGGTATTTGGATAGGTATTTAACACATCGGTAATGCCTGCATTTACCGGTCCAAAATTGTTATCATCGGTATCTATACCATCGTCTAAACCATCATTGTCTGCATCTGCACCGC
>CBFHOD010000089.1:0-3378 GCA_965657365.1 Flavobacteriaceae bacterium | reverse complement strand
TAAAAATAAGTTCCTATGAAAATTTTATACAGTAAAAAAAGGCGTAAATATGAGTTGTTTCAAGGATTATTTTGGATTCTAATCGGAATGTTAGGTGTATTTTTTAGCGAAAAAAATAATATTCTTTTTTATTTGTATACACCAATGGGCTTTATTTATCTATATTTATATATTAAAGTTAAATACTATTTAATCATAGAAAAAGGTGTACTTAAACAAAATTATATTTTTGGAAAGAAAATAAATTTATCTGATATTAAATCTATTAAACACTTTGCTGGAGAATATATTTTAAGAACCGATACAAGAAAGATGAGGATTAACATAAGTTGGGTTGATCAAAGCTCACTTATAGATTTAAAAGGTGAGTTAAAAAAATTAGATGCACAATGGGTTTAATAACGATTGATCTAAAATATTACTCCCCTTCTTTTTGCTTCCCAACTTAAATCTTCTATTTTTGGTTTATGGAAGAAAGTATTTTACAAGGCATTGGATATGCAATTCCTGCACTAGTTACTGGTGCGGTGGCATATTTTGTAATGAGTGGTTTAAGAAACCAAGAAACCAATGAGAAGAAATTAGATCTTTTAGCACAAAAGAAAAAAGAATCATTGCCCATTCGTCTTCAGGCCTACGAACGCATATTGTTATTCTGTGAACGAATAAATCCTGTTAAAATGTTAGTTCGCATAAAGCCAATAGGAGATTCTTCCGAGGCATATTTACAATTATTGCTCGCTAGTATAGAACAAGAGTTCCAACATAATATGGTGCAACAATTGTATATTTCTGATGACTGCTGGAAAGTAGTTGTTACCACCAAAATAGCTATAATTAACACCCTAAAAAAAGTTTCTAATGCTTCTGATTCTGCAACTGATTTTAGAGAAAGAGTATTTTTAGAATATTCTAAAAAAGCACCTGCTACAGATACTGCTGTTGCATTTTTAAAAAATGAAGTAAAAAAAATCATTTAATATCTTCATTTCGAAAGTTATATCTCCCATCAAGTATATTTAAATGAAATCTTTAATCTATCATTTTTCTAGTATTATTCTCATTTTTATTCTAGTTGCTTCATGCAAAAAAGAAGTTTCAAAAAAAATAACCAATACTGGTCTCCACCCTGAAAACACTATAAAATACGCTAAAGGTTTTGATATTGTAATTTCTAAAAATGAAAAAAAATTAATTATTAAAAATCCGTATTCAAATACCTCAGATAATTTTGAATACATGATTAAAACAGGTATTAATGAACACTTAAATGCTATTAATACACCCATTAAAAAAATAGTGGTTACCTCTACAACACATATTCCAATGTTAGAATTATTAGGAGAAGAGAAAGCCTTGGTTGGGTTTCAAAATACAGACTATATTTCTTCAACTAAAACTCGAAAGAGAATAGATGCTGGGTTTGTTAAGGAGTTAGGAAATGAAGCGGCATTAAACACTGAAAGTTTACTCGAATTAAAGCCAGACGCAGTTATTGGCTTTACCATGGATAGTTATAATAAAACCTTTAATTTGATAGAAAGGCACGGAATTCCAGTGATTATAAATGGAGATTGGCGAGAAGAAACACCACTTGGAAGAGCAGAATGGATTAAATTTTTTGGGGTCTTATTTAACAAAGAAAGATTAGCTGATAGTATTTTTAACACCATTGAAGTAGATTATTTAGCCGCTAAACGTATTGCAAAAGAAAACACAAAATACCCTTCTATTCTTTCAGGAGCGATCATGAGAAATGATATTTGGAGCTTACCCGCTGGGGAAAGTTTTGTTTCTCAATTTTTACTAGATGCCAATGTAAATTATCTTTGGAAAGACTCTAAAGGGAAAGGAAGCTTACAGCTAAGCTTTGAAAGTGTATTAGATAAGGCTCAACATGCTGAGTATTGGATTGCTCCAGGATATTTCTCTAGTAAAGCACAATTGCTTGAAAATAATCCTCATTACCAAAACTTTACTGCTTTTAAAAACAATAATATCTACACAGCTTCTACTAAGAGAGGAGTTACAGGAGGAGTTATTTATTATGAATTAGGACCAACTAGACCAGATTTAATTTTACAAGACATCATTAAAATTACAAACCCTAAACTATTACCCAATTATACGTTGACATTTTTTGAGCAAATGAAATAATAAAATCTTATTCTTTTTTTTCAAGTGCTAATTCTCTTAAATACAAGTAAAACGGAAAAGAAAAAGCTACTGCAATTAAAAAAGTAAGGGGAATAATAACCCACCAAGCCTTTACTTTTAATTTTCTCGCATCTGGAATAAACCATACAAAAAACGTTAAAACAACTACACTTAAATCTGCACCAAAAGATTTTCCTGCAAAATTAGATTGAGCCAACTCAAAGAAATGAACAAGGGAAGCCTCCTCATAAGTCATAAAATATTGAATATTGTAAAACCAAGTATAACTGATGCCTATGATAGAAATGATAAGAAAGATGTATTTACGTTTCATATAGTTTATAATTTATTTAAAAAACTAATTAAAATAGTGTGATTTGCCCATCATCTGTAGTGTCTGTATTTATTGTAGTTGAAGGATGTGTTTTTTCAGAAGTTGAAATCACCTCCTCTTCTACTACTTCTAATTCCTCAACAACCGGTTCCTCAGGTTCTTCAAAAGGTAAAGAGGCCAATAAATTTACTTGTTTTATTTTATCGGTAGTGAGTTGATTTCCTTTCGCTTTTATTCCTTTTACAGCAATAAAATCCTCAAAGTTTATTTCTTTTTTATCAAGTGATCGCTTAGAAAAAATAACCTCAGCTATAGGTCTATAGTCAACAACAATAATTTCTAGTTGTGATTTTGAATGTTCAGATATAAAAACTTCCTCCTTTTCTTCAGTTTCAATTAAAAAACGCTTTACATAATAACGTTCTTTTTCACCATCATAATAAATAACTGATACTGGCTTTTTTGGTTTCCATTTTTCAAGAACAATCATATCATCCTCAAAATGCATCTGTAAATCTGGCGTTACAGCTTTAATTTTTCCAGATTGAGTAGCTATTAATATCTTGTCTTCGGCTCTAAACTCACCCAGTAGTTCTCCTCTCGCATCTACATTAAGTCTTTGTACTGCATCATCAAACCAAATTTTACGTGGTTTTAGTGTAGAAACTCCAGACGATTTAAACTCTACCTTACGAATTGCAAATTTTGTAATAGTATTTCCTCTTACTCCTCTACCTTTTAAAGCTAAGTCAGCAAAATCTATATCCCATTTTAATTTTTTTATACTTCTAACTGCGCGTAACAAAATGGTAACAACTTCAGCTTCTCCATTAGGATTTGCAGTAAAATAGTGAACAATTGTGTTGGATTTTCCTGGTGTTAGATCA
>CBFHOD010000088.1:0-3537 GCA_965657365.1 Flavobacteriaceae bacterium | reverse complement strand
AATACTTCAAAGTCAGTAAGGTCTGGATTTAAAATTGGATCTAAGCTATTTAGTATTTGAGGGGTTTGATCTGCAATCAAATCAAAATCAACAAAACCAGATCGATCTTCATCACAACGTTCGATATCAAAGTCGGTTGAGGTAAGAGTTGGTAAAGCATCAACTGTTAATTTAATTGAATTAGATGTATCATCACAACTATTACCAACTCTTTGTAAAAACACCCTGTATAAATTGTCATTTAAAGATAATTGCAGATTAGAAATTTGTAGTGATGTTGTGGTACTTCCATTATAAATTGCATCATCGATTATAGTATTCCAAGTAGTCCCATTATCTGTACTAACTTCCCATTGAAAAGTGTCAGCTGTAGAATCAATGATAATCGTAGAAGTAGATAGTTGACAAAAAACAACATCTTCAAATGGAGTATTTAATAAAATTGGAGCTCCAGTACTATAGTCGCTATTTGGAATAGTATAACCATCAGTTATACCTATCACAATTCCTTGGCCATCTACTGAAACCGGCGAGGAACCAATAAAACCATCATTATCTGGGTCTATAAACCCAGCTTCAATAACATCAGTACAATCATCACCATCACTGTCAGGATCTAAATAGCTAAATATCGTGTCTGCATCTAAATCAGAAACAGTGTAATTCAAAATAAAGTTGTCTGCAATAGTTTCTAGAGCATCAACTAAACCATTGATCCCTACAGTGGTTGAGGAGTTGTCTATGATTCCATTTAAATCTGCATCTAATTGTGAGTGACCAGCTTCAAATAAATCATGAACTCCATCATTATCTGAATCTAAATCCAAATAATCTAAAACTCCATCATTATCTGAGTCAATGGGTGATATTGGTGAGGTGAAAACATCGTCTAAACCATCTAAGTTAGTGTCAACACCCGATAATACAACCCCTATTCCTTGGGCCTCTATAATATCTGTTATTCCATCATTATCACTATCGGCGTCAAAAGCATTTACAATTCCGTCATTATCTGTATCTATTCCAAAACAAGTTAAAATGATATTTCCATTAAAAGTTGAGTTATCAGTATTGTTATTTAAAAGATGATTAAAATTTAATTGATTTACACTGTTTGCCACAAGTTTAAATGGAGTGGTTCCATTAGGTGTGGGGTTGAACCTAAAACGTACCTCTGAGGCAGAGAAATTATCAATTCCAGTCTCAAAAATATCATCAAAATCGGTATCGATGAGAAGTATATTATCAGGGTCCAATAATGTAATATTTTTTGAATTTGGTCCTATGCTAAGAATAAAAGTTTCCCCATTTGTAATCGTATGAGGTATTCCTGAATTTTGAGTAAATTCTATATTGATGGGTTCATTAAAGTCAAGCGTGTAGATTAAATTAGCAGTTGCTCCTGCATCAATAACCGTTGTGATGTTGCTTGATCCATCACCGGATATAGATGAAGTACCGTTTTGAATTAAACTTGATGTTGTAAATGTTGCATCTAAAGATCCATCCTGAAAATTAAGGATGGGCGCATTGATATCACTAAAATCAAGATTTACATTTCCTAAAGATTCATCACAGTTTAAGATACCATCATTGTCTAAATCTACATCTACATTATCAATGATAAGGTCATTGTCTAAATCATCAGGACATATACTTACAGGTATTATTTGAGATTCAAAAGTTGCTCCAGAACAAATCAGTGTTCCTGTTAGTCTGTAATTCCCGGGTTCAGCTGGAACTAAAGTTCCTGTTGAGTTTCCAGTACTCACAAATCCAGTACCATCGTCATAAAACCATTCTACAGAATCAAATAACTCTATATTTACAGATTCAAGTGTAATATTTGGAATACAATTTCCTAAGGAAGAAACATTTGTATCTAAATTAATTTCTGGTGGTGAAGGAAATCCTGAATAAAAACTACCTGAGGCAGCAAAACCGTTTTGGTTAAAGTAAGCACAATAAAGTTCGCCAGAACTTTGAACTGATACATTTCCTGAAAGTCCTACTTTATAAGTTTCATAATCAGGATTTCCATCCACACTAAAAGGACCTGCAGGTGAAAAATCTGCTATAGGTTGACCATTTATAGTTATTGTAGCTAATTTATTTGTAACAATTGATACCCCACCTGAAAAAACAGCATCCCCCATATTATCTATATTAGCAATATTATCCACATCACCTCTATTTTCGCAACTAAGCGGGGGTACAAAAAACATTCCTTGGTTAGGAACACTCCCTACTTGGCCTCCAATACCCTGATAAGCAAAAACTGAATTAGAAGTTTGAACATACATATTTCCATTTACATTGTATTCGTTTCCTTCTATTACATACCATTCACCAGCATTTATGGTTGCTTCAATGCTTGTATTCCCGTTGATAAAGATATCTGTGTTGTCTTGATGAGCCACAATCAAAACATTTTCCCACGAATTACCACCTGCACCACCATTACCCTTTACAAAAATATATTCATTACCTACTTTTGAAAAGTCAACAATTTGGTCTATTCCAAAATCTCTTCCGCCAGAACCATCAGCAAAACTTCCGGTACCTGACCCTGAATTCACAACTATAGCTTTGTCTGAGCTCACTAAAGAACCTATTAAATCATTAGGAATTCCGCCGTTATCTGATTCAACCCCTATCATAAAACTTTCCCCTTCATTTAGATTTACATTTATAGGAGCTGAGCCTGTATAATTTATGATATTGATTCCTGCTGGAAAATCTCCAAATGTAATATTTGTGTCATTTTCTGTTGCCATTACTGAGGTGTAGGTTAAAAACCCACCAGGTGAATTGTTATTCTCTGTTGCCATTCCTCCGACTCTAAATTCTGTTCCTAAGGCAGATAATCCTTTACTTACAAGAGCCCCTGCTTGATATTGATTTGGAAGAGATGATCTAAACCTCACTGAAACGTAAATTACATCACTCGATTCAATGATATAACCTCTATCTTTTATGATGGTATTTGATAAACTTTCTGGTATTGCTAATTGAGAATCTCCATCAGTATCTAGATTTGCAGATGGATCTCCTGGATCTTCTCCATCTTGAACTATTCTGTAAAGAAATGGAGTCGCATTTGTAACGATACCTGCATAATCATTATCTGGATTCCCAACAGTCTTAATAGTAAAGGAAATATTTGCATTTCTTGGTGTAGAAATATAAATATATTGTTCTGAGATGTCATTACCTTCACTGGTTATTGGAGGTATAAAGTGTTTTGTACTTAGTTGACCAAATACTGTATTTAATGTTACTAAAAATAATATATGAAATAATAGATGCTTTAGTTTCATGCAGAAAAATGGTATAATTTTTTTTGTAATTACCAAATATAAGTGAAATTATCACAAACTACTTTTTAAACAATGGTTAAAAAATTTATAATGTTATTTTTTTAAAAACTTAAATCATATTTTTTGCGATTATTGCCTAGCTTTTACCTTCTCAACAATGAGAAGTTCCCTTTTCTTTCTCTGAGTGCTCCATTTCTATCGACCAACATAATAGAGA
>CBFHOD010000087.1:0-3589 GCA_965657365.1 Flavobacteriaceae bacterium | reverse complement strand
AGTTTGAGTTCCAATAAAATCAAAAATCCAATTATTTTCTTTTAAGCTTTTCCAGAGTTCGTATCTATAGCTTTCAAATTCAGGCCTAGACCCTTCAACTCTTGATGCGCCTAAAGCTAGTATTTTATTTATTGAAGTACTTTGTGGTGAGAGACTAGAATCATCCCCTTTATTACAAGCATTGAAAGTTAATAGTACTATAACTATCCCTAATAATTTAATTTTTTGAATCATTTAGATCTTATTTTAAAACATAGAAAACTATACTTATTCTATTAAGTTTCTAATATTAATTAAATTTAATCAAAAATTTGTTCTTGGGAATAAAAAGTGCAAACACCAAGAAAATCCTTTGGTTTTTCTCTAGCCTCCCGCTTAGAGAATGCCCTGGCACTGTCCTTGCAGTCCAGAGGTCTTAAAACTAAAAATCTGCTCAAGCAAGCTTGGCAGATTTTTTTGTGTTCATCCCTGGTTGCGCCAGGTCGCTTCATCGTGGAGACGCCTAGAGTGTAACACTTCTATTTTTACTAATCCCTTTAAATCCTCAATAACTTTAATTAATTCAATAGATGAATTAAAAGAAGATATGCCTATGGTTTAGTTATTCCATATAACCAGGAAATATTCCTTCATTAGTAATATAAGTTCCAACTGAACCGACTAAAGCATTTTTAGGTGAAAGATTCATAAAATTTCGAATTGAATATGTAGAGTTTATACCAGTACAATGAGCACCTACAAAGAATTTTACACCTGATTCTTCCATCATTTTTGCAGTCCATTCTAACTTATTTTCACTAAGATTTAACAAGTGAAATCCTCCAATTATTTTATAAATGGGTCTGTTCGGAATAATCTTTTGTACATAATCAAGCGTATTAACTAGTCCTGCGTGCCCACACCCACTTATCAAAACTATTCCATTATCTGTGTCAAAAAATAATGACTGGTCTTCTGGAATAGTATCTTCTACTTTATTTCCATTTGAATCAACCATCTTACCTAATTCACTCCAATTTTTTTCATCGTATTTTCTTGGAATTTGACCTGTTGTCCATAAGCCAGGCATTATTTGTGAAGGACTTTGATGCGTTTTAAAATTAATTCCTAATTCCTCAAGAGTGTTCTTATTATTTAAAATATAATGGTCATTTCCAGAAGAATTTGGTCTTGAATAAAAAATTCCTTCTCCAATATGAGCATTTGAAAAAGAAGTCGGATGATTTAATTTTAAATTTATTAAACCACCTGTATGATCTTTGTGGTTGTGACTTAAAAAAACATTATCAATATTATCAAGGTTTATCTTTAATTCTTTTGCATTCTGAATAACTGTTTTTTCTCTTGAACCAGTGTCAAATAAAATTCTTTGTCCATCTGCTTCAATAATTGCTGAAAAACCCCATTCACCAATGTGAGTGTCAGACAACATAGTAGAAAGTATAGTAATTTTAAAATCTTTTATTTTAGAGTTCTGCCCAAAACTCACAAGTGGAATAAACAGTAATAGTAGAATTAGTTTTTTCATTTTAATTTATGGTTAAGTTTTATAAATACTAAAGTAGATAAAAAAACATTCGGATTATAATGTTAATTGAACTGTCAACTCACTAAAGATTTTAAAATAGAAAAAAAACTTTTAAAAGTTACTAGAATACTATTCTTCAGTTTGGTCGTACAATAATCGTACATATTTAAATATAAAAAAACCTCAACTTATTGTAAATCAATATGATGAGGTTTTTAATCGTGGAGACGCCGAGAATAACCGTAGGTTTTTCTCTAACCTCCCGCTTAGGAAATGCAGTATGCTGTGCTTTTAGCCCAGTCGTCTAAAATCAACAAGCCCTTACAAATAAATTTGCAGGGCTTATTATGATTTTATCCGCAATCATACTGCGCTTCATCGTGGAGCCAAAGGGCGTAAAGTCGAACTATTTTGGGGAGGATTTGGAAATATTAAAAAAAATAGAAGAAGTTTTAGGAAGTTATAAACGAAAATTTAACTAAACTACATGTATATCCTCTTCTTTCAGTTCTGCTATCTCTAAACCTCTTAAATAGATTAAACTTACATTTGTTATATTTAAACAATGAAAAAACTTCTTTTATTTCTGTTTTTCCCTTTGATTGGATATAGTCAAATGTATGGCACATATATTGAAAAACTTATTGCTGAAAAGTATGGTAAAAAACCATGGTATCAAATTGAAGAAATCACTACTGAAGAGTATAAAATTAAAGATGATCGAGGTTCCGATGCGTATTTAGAGAAGACTCATATTGATTTTGATGGAGATAGAATGATCCTTTTTGAAAAAATAACAGGTGGTATATTTCATGATTATTTAATAGAAGAAAAAAATTACGATTGGACTCCTGATGGAGGTTGGTTTGTAGAACATCTTAGTACGTATAAATTTGGTGAGAAATATACTCAAAGGTCGACTGATGGTAAAGAGTATGAATTCAAACGATCTTATCCTGATGGTATTTGGGAACAAAGATCACTGCCATTTGGAATTAGAAATGGGCGTTGGCAGAAACAGGAGAAGGACCCATCTTTTGTTTTTCGAAAAGAACTAGCCATAAGATCAGGTAAACCAAATCCAAGCAGAGTAGATAATGCAAGTCCTATTTTGTGCTACAAAACAGTTTATATTGCTGATCACTTTATCGAACAACTTGTTAAAGATAGAAAAAGTGGATATTGTGGTATGAGGCAACTCCCTAATTTTGGAACTAATAGATATGGTGATGAAAATAAAGTAAATTACATGGATTTGAAAGCCATGGTAAAGGTTTTTATTAATGACTTAAAAGCGGAATATAGTTATTGGCTGATGAGACTTAATTCAATTATTAGTTCATTTTCGGATTTCAAAGGATCATCTTTCTTTAATAAAATAATTGATGACCAAGGAACTATTATTGATGCTGTTTTTCAACCTCTTAAAGATAATGTTTTGGGAGTTTCATTAGGAGTTTTCAATAACAAAAAAATTATTTTGAGAATTGACCCTGAAAAGTGGGAAAGTGCTACTTTGCTTGAGCGATGGTACACTATTTATCATGAACTTGGTCATGACGTTCTCAATTTAAAACATGGTGAAGGAGGTAGAATGATGTTCAATTTTTCAATAGACTCTGACTATAAATGGGAAGATTTTTTTGAAGACAGAGATTATATGTTCAAATATTTCTTTGATAATTTTAATGAAGAAAAGTTTACATCTAGCCCCAAGACTAGTTATGATGAAATAATAACTAGAGATGAAGCAGTAAAACGCTTGAAAGATGCAAAAGAGATGCTTGATATGGGTATTCTAACAAAAGATGAATATGATTCATTGTCTAAAAAACTTAAGCCAATAATTTTCGGCAACTAAACCATAGGCATATCCTACTCTTTAAGTTTTGCTATTTTTAGAAAAAAATATTCCCAAGGATAATAAATTATTCTTGGGAATAAAAAGTGGAGACGCCGAGAATAACCGGTGGTTTTTCTCTAGCCTCCCGCTTAGGAAATGCAGTATGCTGTGCTTTTAGCCCAGTCGTCTAAAATCAACAAGCCCTTACAAATAAATTT
>CBFHOD010000086.1:0-3910 GCA_965657365.1 Flavobacteriaceae bacterium | reverse complement strand
ATAAATAATAATGCCCAACCTGCAGATTTACGTGCATCAGACACTTTTTTTACAGTAAAGAATCTAACAATTACATGAGGTAATCCAGCAGTCCCTACCATAAGAGCAGCAGTAATAAAAAATACATCTAGTTTAGATTTACTTCCTGAAGTATATTCAGCAAAACCAAGATCTCTGTGTAACCCGTCTAATTTATCTAACAAATACACTCCATTTGCATCTTGTCCACCAAATCCAATCTGTGGAATTGGATTTCCTGTCATTTGAATAGAAATAAAAATTGCAGGAACCATAAAAGCAAAAATTAATACACAATATTGCGCTACTTGAGTGTAGGTTATTCCTTTCATGCCTCCTAAAACTGCATAAAATAAAACAATAATCATTCCTATGATAACTCCTGTGTTGATGTTTACTTCTAAGAATCTTGAAAACACCAATCCTACACCACGCATTTGGCCCGCCACATAGGTGAAAGAAACTATCAAGGCACAAAATACAGCTACAGTTCTGGCAACATTTGAATAATAACGGTCTCCAATAAAATCTGGAACTGTAAATTTTCCAAATTTTCTTAAGTAAGGTGCTAATAACAATGCTAACAGCACATAGCCTCCAGTCCAGCCCATTAAATAAACAGACCCATCATATCCATTGAAAGAAATGATTCCTGCCATTGAAATAAATGATGCTGCAGACATCCAATCTGCGGCTGTAGCTAAGCCATTAGCAAGAGGTGAAACGCCTCCTCCAGCAACATAAAATTCTTTGGTAGACCCTGCTCTAGACCAAATTGCGATACCAATATATAATGCGAATGTGATTCCAACTAAAATCCATGTCCAAATTTGTAAATCCATAATTAACTATCTAAATTATATTTTGCATCCAATTTATTCATCAATTTTATGTACACAAAGATTAAAATAGTAAAAACATAAATTGAACCCTGTTGAGCAAACCAAAAACCAAGTTTAAACCCACCCATTCTAATACTATTTAATTCATCAACTAATACAATACCAAAGCCATAGGAGACAACAAACCAAATCGACAACAAGATTGACACATACTTTAAGTTTGTTTTCCAGTATTTATTTTGATCACTTTTTTTCATTGAAATAATTTTTACATGATAAAAACACAATTATATAAATTTAAAAATAATATCGTTTAAAAGCTTCAATTGCTGCATAATCTGCCAAACCAAAATCATTATATTTTTTTGCAGTTAATCGATTTCGATCTTCAACTCTCACCCAAAATTCTCTAGAATCATCTCCTTGAAACATTACACCGTCTTTTTGAGACTGATGATAAAAAATAGCATGTCTTTTTCTTAATATCTGGTCTGGACTCAGAGGTACAGCCATTTCAATCTCATGAGACTCCCACTCATGCCAAGCTCCTCGATATAACCAAACCCAACAATCATCCATGTGCTTTTCATTTTTCAAATCCTCCAAAGTTTTAAAAAGAGCATCTAAACAAACTTTATGAGTTCCGTGAGGATCTGCTAGGTCTCCTGCAGCATATATTTGGTGGGGCTTTATTCTTTTAATTAGATTTGTCATAATAGTAATATCTTCATCTTTTAAATTTCCTTTTTTAATGGTTCCAGTCTCATAAAAAGGAAGATTTAAAAAACAAACATTATTATCTGAAAGGCCTAAGTATCTTGTGGCGGCAAGAGATTCTCTTTTTCTAATAATCCCTTTAAAATGTCTAACCTCTAAAGAGTCTATACTCTCATTTCTATTTTTATTCTTTATAAATTTTACAATGTCTTTAACCTTTTTAGAGTCAACATTTATTTCCATAGAAACCTCAGCAAATTTTAATGCCTCTTCGTCTGAAACAGCTATATTACCAGAAGTTTGATAAGCTACATGAACCTCATGACCTTGCTTTATTAATCTTTCAAAAGTTCCGCCCATAGAAATAACATCATCATCTGGATGAGGGCTAAGAATAAGGACTCTTTTTTTCGATGGTTCAGCTCTTTCTGGTCTTTTAGTATCATCTGCATTCGGTTTTCCTCCAGGCCAACCTGTTATTGTATTTTGAAGTTTGTTAAACATTTTAATGTTTAAATCATAGGCAGTCCCTTCCTGCATTAAAAGCTCTGACATCCCATTATTATTATAATCTTTATCTGTTAACTTTAAAATGGGCCTTTTTAATAAGTTACTTAACCAAACAACTGCTTTTAACTTTAACTTAATATCCCAATCACATGAGGTTACTAACCAAGGAGTTTTAATCCGTGTTAAATTTGCAGCAGCTTCTTGATCTAAAATAAAAGTAGTATTGTTATGATCTTGCAAATAAGAGGCTGGAACATTTGAGCTAACTTTTCCCTCTATTGTCTTTTTAATGATGTTACTTTTATTAACACCCCAAGCCAATAAAACAATCCGTTTTGCATTTTTAACTGTTCCAATACCCATTGTAATGGCTTTTCTTGGAACATTTTCTATCCCAAAAAATGACGAAGCTGCATCAACTCTAGTAATATGATCTAAAGTAATTAGTCTAGTTTCAGAATTTAAATGTGACCCCGGTTCATTAAATCCAATGTGACCTGTTCTACCTATACCCAGTAATTGAAAATCAAGCCCTCCTAAATTTTTGATTTTCATTTCATAATCAATACAGTATTGACGAAGTTTATTCGATGGTATATTACCATTGGGAATATTAATATTTTTGGGCAGAATATCTATATGATTAAAAAGGTGTTCGTGCATAAAATAAAAATAACTTTGAATATTATTTTTATCCATGCCATAGTACTCGTCTAAATTAAAAGTAATTACATTATAAAAACTTAATCCTTCTTCTTTATGCATTCTAACTAATTCCTCATAAACTTTAATTGGTGAAGATCCAGTTGCTAGCCCTAAAACACAAAAAGCCTCCTGTTGTTGTTTTTCTCTTATCAATTGTGCAATTTCTTCAGCCACTAAAATGGAAGCTACTTGAGCTGAATAATAAGTAATGTTATGAATTTTTTCGTATCTGGTATCTTCAAATTTACCGATAGATTGATGATTTGTGTTTTTTTGATCTGACATGTTAGAAACTAAAAATATTTTTACAATTAAAACTTTGAATACTTATATTAAGCTTTTTTCGACCGAAAACATAAATAAAGATATAGAAAACATATTAAAGGATCCTATTCTAATATAATTAAGTAAATTATCTATGAGTTCAACTTAAATATCAAAAAAAATTAATTTGTAACTTGTCAAAATATTTTAAAAAAAATGGAAACTTACGCAAATGTTTTACTAATCGCTTTACCAAGTTTTATGGTATTGATTTTAATTGAAATTATTTACGGAATTTGGAAAAAAGACCTCACTTATAATTTGATGGATACCATTTCTAGTTTAAGTTCTGGAACAACTAATATGATTAAAGATCTCCTAGGAATTGGTTTTATAATTATTACCTATCCTTACATATTAGAAAACATTGCCTTGATAAAACTAGAGGAAAGTATTGGCTTATATCTTATTGCTTTGATCTGTATGGATTTTGCAAGTTATTGGAATCATAGATTAAATCATTCCATTAATGTTTTTTGGAACAGACACGTAGTGCATCACAGTAGTGAAGAATTCAATTTAGCGTGTGGACTTCGCCAAAGTATCTCAAAAAATCTTATTGGTTTTGGGGCATTGTTTTTAATTCCAGCAGCGCTCTTTGGAGTACCACAAAAGATTATAATTATTTTGGCTCCTTTACATTTATTTGGCCAATTTTGGTATCATACGCGTCATATAGGTAAGCTAGGTTTACTAGAGTATATACTTGTAACTCCGTCTCAACATAGAGTTCATCATGCAATAAATCCTGAGTATGTAGATAAAAACCTTTCTGCTATTTTCTGTATTTGGGA
>CBFHOD010000085.1:0-4332 GCA_965657365.1 Flavobacteriaceae bacterium | reverse complement strand
AATAAAAACACATTGAGAATTAAAAGATTTGAGAGAAGGGCCAAGAATTTATCATCACTTGTTAAATATGAAAAAAATCTTCAAAAAAATGATAGTATTTTAACTCTTGCAGCTTTACCAAAAGAACAATTAGAGCAGTATTTTCAAGAGTATATTGATAAAATTAAAAAAGAAGATGAAGAATTAGCTCAAAAAAAACTGAATCAAATTTCTTTTGGAAGTTCTTTTGGTGGAGGGCTACAATCCACAAAAGCAAAAGGGAAATGGTATTTTTATAATACACAATCTTTAGGTTTTGGGAAAGGTGAGTTTAAGCGTGTTTGGGGAAACAGACCGCTGGAAGACAATTGGAGAATATCAGATAAATCCATTATAGTTAATGAACCGAATGAAGATAAAGATCTTATTACAAACATGAAAAACCCACGTTATGAAATCTCTACCTATTTAGAAACGGTTCCTACATCTGCTAAAGAATTAGATTCCTTGATCTTTGACAGAAACACTGCATTATTTGAATTAGGGTTAATTTATAAAGAACAGTTTAAAAACCCTCTAAAAGCCACTAGAAATTTAGAAAGACTGTTGGTGTCTAACCCTGACAAAGAGTTAATTCTGCCAGCAAATTATCATTTGTATCAACTTTATTTATTGACTGGAAATACTAAAGCTGCTCAGTATAAAGATTTTATTTTAAATTCATATCCTGACTCCCCTTTTTCAAAAATTATTTTAAATCCAGAGATTGAGCTCTCAAAAGAGAAAGAAGTTGATGAAGATTCTGAAGTATATGAAATAGCCTATAAACTATACAAAGATGATTTTTTTGAAGATGCAATTTGTTTTATAGACATGACAATTCCAACCCTCGTAGAAGGATCTATTTTAGTGTCTAAATTTGAACTACTAAAAGCATATGCTATTGGTAAATATCAAAATAAAGATTCGTATATTGCTGCACTAGAGAAAGTTGCGGTAGGTTATCCGCAAACAGAGCAAGGAAAAAAAGCTTTGGAAATAATGAAAAGACTAAAATAAAAATGTCTATGTTCAGCACTAAAGAAAAAACACAAAAACCGAAGGTTATGGAAATAAATGTAGTCGCAAAAAATACCGCTATCATTGGAGATATTACTTCTGAGGGAGACTTCAGAATAGACGGAACTTTAGAAGGAAATATTAAAACAAAAGGACGCGTTATTATTGGTATTGATGGTTCTGTAAAAGGAAAAATAGATGCAGTAAATTCTGATATAGAAGGGAAGTTTTCAGGAGAATTACAAGTACAAGAAACACTTACCATTAAAGCAACCGCTATTATTTCTGGAGATGTAGTTATTGGGAAACTTTCTGTAGAGCCAGGGGCAACATTTAATGCATCTTGCTCTATGAGAGGCGCAATAAAAGAACTTAACAAGCCCAATGAGCAACAAAAACTCTCCGAGAAAACCGCTTAAAAACGCGATGATACTTACTGGTGTTGCTTTTCAAATGGGGGCAACAATTTATCTCTTTGTATCATTAGGAAAATGGCTAGACCGCACTTACAACAATGGAGATAGGGCTTATATTATAGTTTGTACTTTGGTTGGTGTTGGAATTTCACTTTATCTTACGGTTAAACAATTGAATAGGACCAATTCTTAATGAACCCCATACTTATAAAATTTTTAGTAAGGTTAATTGTATTAACAGCATTTGTTTTTGTGATACACCTGTGTATTTTAAATATCTTAGAATTTCCTCTTTTTAATAACGAGATAGTTTTTTCTTATGTCATTAATGTTGTATCGGCAATTATAATTTTTTTAATGCTTTTCCTTTTGAGAAATAAATTTAAAAATCAGTTAGGGTTTATTTTTTTATTTGGGAGCGTCATTAAATTTGGGCTGTTTATTTTATTTTTATACAAACCATTTTATGCCGATGGCCTTATTTCAAAAGCAGAGTTTTTTACGTTCTTTATTCCTTACTTTTTTACGCACACAATAGAGATTTTTAGTTTATCAAAATGGCTAAACAAAATTGAATAACAGCCCCCTATTGAATCTGAGATAAACCCTATCAAAATAAATTTTAAAATAGTTTTTCTTTTTAGGATAAAGACTTACATTTGCATCGATTTTTAAGCCACTATTATTAAGAGTGAAATGCATAGAAAAATAACCGTAAAAGCGTTAACCCTAGTATTCTTTTTATTTTCAATTGCATCTTTTGCAATAGATAATTCAGAAGAAGAAAAAGTTCATTTGACTGAAAAAACAAAAGAGCAAAGAGAAAAAGAAGTAGAAGCGTATATTCCTCATCACCTATTAGATTCACACGATTTTAGTTTATTTTCTTACACAAGTGATGATGGAGAGCACATTTATATTGGATTCCCTTTACCTGTTATTTTATGGGATAATGGATTAAATGTCTTTATGTCTTCAAAGTTTCATCATGGTGAAACCATCGCAAAATCTGGAGAAAATTATTACAAGTTAGATCACGGTAAAATTTATAAAACAGATGCTGCAGGAACCCTAAACTATGACGCAGATCATCACGCAACAAATAGTAAGCCCTTAGACTTTTCAATCACAAAAAATGTCTTTACAGTGATGATGGTTGGCTTGCTGATGTTTTTTATGTTTAGTCGTATGGCAAAGGCCTATAAAAATAACGAGTCTATGCCTAAAGGAATGGGTCGTTTATTAGAACCATTAGTGATTTACATTCGAGATGATATCGCTAGACCAAATATAGGAGAAAAGCATTATAAGAGATACATGAGTTATTTGCTAACTGTGTTTTTCTTTATATGGATTATTAACCTTTTAGGGTTAACACCTTTGGGTATAAATGTTACCAACAATATAGCCATTACATTTTGTTTGGCAATCATTACTTATATCATTACAACTGCCACGGCTAAAAAAGATTATTGGAAACACATTTTTTGGATGCCAGGAGTTCCTACACCTATGAAATTTATCTTAATGCCAATTGAATTGTTAGGAACTTTTATCAAGCCATTTTCTTTAATGATTCGTTTGTACGCAAACATTACCGCAGGGCACATAGTATTGATGAGTATTCTAGGAATGATTTTTATAGCTCAAAATTGGCTGGGAGGATCATTGTCATTTTTATTGGCAATGGTTTTAGGAATATTAGAATTATTAGTAGCGGCTTTACAAGCTTATATTTTCACAATGTTGTCTGCTCTTTATTTTGGGTCGGCAGTAGAAGAACACGATCATCATTAAGTTGAGATCAACAAAAAAGAATTTTTTAATTTTAAATATATATTATGACAGGTTTAAATTTTATCGGAGCAGGATTAGTAGTAATCGGAGCTGGTATCGGTATTGGTCAAATTGGTGGGAAAGCAATGGAAGCTATTGCTCGTCAGCCAGAAGCGACTGGAAAGATCCAAACAGCGATGCTTATTGCAGCGGCTTTAATTGAAGGTATTGGATTTGCTGCATTATTTGCGGTATAAGCTAACATTTTAAAGCAACATGTCATAGCGGTTGGCTATGACTGTTGCTTTTATTAAACAAAAATATTTAAAAACAGTATACATTAGATATTATGGATAAATTAATCGGAGATTTTTCTGTTGGATTGTTTTTTTGGCAACTAGTTCTTTTTGTAGGGTTAGTACTCTTATTAAAAAAGTTTGCTTGGAAACCAATACTTGATTCTGTTAATGAAAGAGAAGACGGAATCAAAAATGCTTTAGCATCAGCAGAAGATGCTAAAAAAGAAATGCAAAACTTAAATGCTAGCAACGAGCAATTATTAAAAGATGCTAGAGCAGAAAGAGATGCATTAATGAAAGACGCACGAGAGATTAAAGATAAAATGATTTCTGATGCAAAAGAAGAAGCAAAAGAGGTAACTTCTAAACTCATTGAAAACGCACAAGTATCTATAGAACAGGAAAAACAAGCAGCTTTAGCAGAATTAAAAAAGCAAGTTGCTGAATTGTCTATAGGTATAGCAGAAACAGTGATTAAAAAAGAATTAACTTCTAAAGAAGAGCAGCTAAAATTGGTTGAAGGAATTTTAAAAGAAGTTACTTTAAAGTAAAAGAATGAAAGACGCAAGACCCGCATTACGTTACGCAAAAGCAATTTTGAATCTAGCCATAGAGAAATCGGCTGAGACAGAAGTACATGCAGATATGCAGTTAATTGCATCCACTATTTCTGAGAATCTTGATTTGGAAATCATGCTTAAAAGTCCAGTAATCAAGTCTTCTGATAAGAAAAATGCTCTCATCAAAATATTTTCTGATAAAATACATGTTATTTCTTTAGGGATTTTTGATTTGTTACAAGA
>CBFHOD010000084.1:0-4428 GCA_965657365.1 Flavobacteriaceae bacterium | reverse complement strand
GAGGTAACCCCAGTTCCTTTTGAAAAACTCTCAGAAGAACGTAAAGGAGAATCTTCGGTAGCCATTAGAAAACGAGTTACTGCGGCAAGAGAGTTACAAACACTGCGTTTTAAAGGGTTTAAAAATGTACACTATAATGCACAGATGAACGTAAAACACATCCGTGAATTTTGTAAGCTATCTGCAGATAGTTTGTCTTTATTAAAAACTGCCATGGAAAAATTAAATCTTTCAGCGAGAGCCTACGATAGAATTTTAAAAGTGTCTAGAACCATTGCAGATTTAGATGCTTCAAAAGACATTTCACCATCTCACATAGCAGAAGCCATACAATACCGAAGTTTAGACAGAGAGGGTTGGTTGGGTTAAATTTTTTAGTACTTTTGAAGTCTATGAAAAATAAGCCCCCCAGGATACAGTTTCTTTCATTGCTATTTTGTTTGATATTTCCCTTTTTAATCCATGCGCAAATAACCCTTTCACACAATGTGGGTTCAACTCCAATAAATACCGGTTGGGAGCCTTGCGAAGACCGAGAGTCTTGGGGAAGAATGTTTACTTTATCTGAATTTGGAGTCTCAACATCTGAACAACTTATTATTAGATCTGGGCAGGTAGCAATAAGTAATTCTTATGAAGGAGCTAAAATTTATATGAATATTTACAGCGTAAATTCAGAATATCCTAATTGGAATCTTCAAAAAATTGGTGTTGGAGGGGGTGCTATAGCTCCTGAAATTGGAGATACTCCTCAAATTGTTGAAATTGAATTTTTTCAACCCCTTGTAGTTCCATCCGGTGTTGAAAAAATTTTAGTTTCAGTATATCAAGGTGATGATATCTATAATCCTGATTTTAATAGAGTTGTAATTGCAGGAACCGAGCAAGACAATGACACTTCATATGTAACAAGATGTAACGGAGTGAACCGATGGACCCCTACTGAAGATTTAGATAACCCTGTTCCAGATGCTAATTTTTACATTAATATTACTGGTGAAAAATTGAGTATTATCAATTCTAGTGATCATTTATTTTTATCGCATAATGTGGGTGATGATGTAAAAAAAACCATAATGTTTTCTTGTTCTAGCTGTTATCAGTACTGGGCAAGAAAATTTGTACTGGAAGATTTTAATATTGGAGAAAACGAAGAATTGATCATCAACAAAGGGCAAGTTGGCATAAGTATGTCTGGTTGGTCTCCAACCATTCAATTCAATATTTACGAAATCGATGAAGATTTTCCTGCCTCATTCTCAGAAAGTGACTTAATTGGTAGTAGTCAAACAAAGCCAGTTCCTTCTTTTTCTCATACAGATGATACTGCCTATATCGTCATGTTAGATTTTGAAACCCCTGTTGTAATTCCTTCAGATGTAACAATGATTTTAGTTGAAGTGCATAAAGGAATTGATTATGGATCTGCACTAGCTTTTGTAGCTGGAACAGAGGAAACTACCGATTCCTCCTGGTACAGAGGTGTAGGAGGGTCTAACAACTATACAACTATGGCTGATATAGATTCAGAACCTCCTAATTTTTACATTACTGTTAATGGAGATATTGGATCCATCTTACCCTTTCAAATTGTAAATTCAAATAATTGTATTAATTTTTCAAATGACTTGAGTCTCACTAATCCATCAGAAATTGATACTGTAATTTGGAATTTTGATGATCCTGATTCTGGAGTAAATAACGCTTCAACAACGATAAATACCAACCATCAATTTACTGCTCCAGGGATATACCAAGTTTCAGCGAATGTTCAGCATATCAATGGAACTAGCTATACAATAACTAAAGAGATCGAAATTTTTGAAGCTCCAATAATTAATGAGACTGTTTCCTTAAAACAATGTGATAATTCAGATATCAATGGGTTTAGCTTCTTCAATTTGGAGGAAGTAAAGTCAAAAATAATTGCTAACCCAGAAAATTATACCATTACATTTTTTGAAGAAAGAACCTTGGCAGAAAGTAATGCTCTTAATTCTATTCAGAATACAACATCCTACTCGAATGAACTTGTAAGTAATGATGTTATTTGGGCAAGAGTTGAAGATACAAATGGTTGTTTTAGTATAAGTAAAATTCAATTAATAGTCTCTACAACAGAAATTCCACTGAGCTTTAAAAAATCTTTCCATGAGTGTGATGATGGACTTTTTTCAACAGATGGAATTGCAACATTTAATTTTAGTTCTGTAACCCAAGAAGTATTTGATTTATTTCCTCCCGGCCAGCAACTCATTATTAATTATTATGAAAGTGAAGCAGATGCTTTAGCAGAAGTAAATGAAATTACAAATATTTCTAATTATCAAAACACCAATTCACCAACTCAGCAAACAATATATATACGTGTTGATAGTGCTGTAAATAATGATTGTTTGGGTTTAGGACCTCATATTATCTTGAATGTAGATAGAGTTCCCATCGCAAATCCAGTAATTTTTACTCCTGAATGCGATAATGATAGGGATGGACTATTTATGTTTAATTCTTCAACTATTCAAAACACAATTGTAGGCAACCAAACTGGTGTAGAGGTTCGTTATTATGATGAAAGTGGGAACCCCTTGCCAAGCCCTTTACCAAATCCTTTTGCATCTGCATCACAAACCATAACGGCTAGAATTACCAATAGTAATTCTCAAGATCTTGATGGTCAATGTTATGATGAAACACAAATTGAGTTTATTGTAAATAGCGTTCCTGTAGCTAATCAAGTTCCTGTGCAAGAAGTTTGTGATGATGATTTAGATGGCGTTGTAGGCTTTGACACCTCAACTATAGAAACTACCATTTTAGGTGTTCAAACAGATTTAATTGTTAAGTACTATGATGGAAATAATAATGCATTACCTAGTCCTTTGCCTAATCCATTTTACACCACTTCTCAGACCATTAGTGTTCGGTTGGAGAACCCCAATTATGACGTTTGCTACGAAGAAACAACTATAGATTTTAGAGTTCGAGAGAAACCTATATTTGACTTGGCTGAAAAAGCAACGATTTGTATGACTAATACTCCAGAATTAACTATTGCTGTCGAAAATCCAAATGGATATCATAGCTATACGTGGAAAGATGAAAATAATACTACTATAAGCAGTTTTTCTGATGTTACTCTAACTCGAGGTGGAGTTTATAAAGTATTTGCTACTTCAATTTTTGGATGCACCTCTATTGAAAAAGAAATTATTATAGAGGAATCATCTAAAGCCATGATCACCATAGAAGATATTGAAGTAATCGACGATACAAACAATAACAGTATTAAAGTCAATACCAGTAATTTAGGATTAGGAGCCTATGAATTTCAATTATTAGATGATAATTCAACTATTATTAGCGATTATCAAAATACTCCTTTTTTTGATAATTTAGAGGGTGGTGTTTATACGCTAGTAGTTAATGATATTAAGGGTTGTGGTGCTGTTTCTTTTGATGTATCTCTTCTCAGTTTTCCAAAGTTTTTCACCCCCAATGAAGATGGAATAAATGATTATTGGAAAATCAAAGGGATCAGTAGAAATTTTTATCAGAGTGGTAATGTTAGTATTTTTAATAGATATGGAAAATTAATTTCCAAACACAATATCGATGATATCGGATGGAATGGAACTTACAATGGTAAAATACTTACATCAAATAATTATTGGTTTTATGCCGAATTGGTAGATGTAAATGGAAAGCTAAGAACGCGATCAGGTAATTTTAGTTTATTGAGGAATTGATTCTTGTTTGTGACTTTAAAAAATAACTGGAATTACAAAGATATAATACAAAATAAGTAAGCCTACAGCTAAGAGATTTAAAAGTACTCCAGCACGTACCATTTCACTCACTTTTACATAACCGCTGGCAAATACAATGGCATTTGGCGGAGTGGCCATAGGCAGCATAAAGGCACAACTACTTGCCATGGTTACAGGAATCAATACATTTAATATTGGAATGTTTAAACCAATAGCGATACCAGCAACCACTGGAGCCAGCACGGCAACCAGGGCAACATTGCTCATAAGTTCTGTCATAAAGAGCATTAAAACAATAAGCAAACTCACCACAATTAAGGGGCTAAAACCACCGTTTTGAATACTTTCTGTAATCATAGCTACCAAACCACTGGTAGCCATTCCTTTGGCTAAGGCTAAACCTCCTCCAAATAGTAATAAAATACCCCAAGCCAACTTACTAGTATCATTCCAATGCAATATAAAATTCCCTTTTGTAAAGCTTAACGGAATGGCAAATAAGGAAACTGCCCCAACCAAACTGATAATGGTGTCTGATAGTTGAAGGCCCGGAAAAATATAATTAATAAGAGTTCTAGAGATCCATAAAAAAACAGTGACTGCAAAAACAGTAAGCACTCTTTTCTCTTCTTTAGAAATAGCTCCTAAGCTTTTTAATTCG
>CBFHOD010000083.1:0-4539 GCA_965657365.1 Flavobacteriaceae bacterium | reverse complement strand
TAGACTTGTCAATTTTACTTTTAATTTTTGGAATCTATAGTCCCATACTAGTATACGGGTTTTATTTTTCTTTGATTGCTATAGATGCTTCTTATCGTAATAATTTTAATCCAATAGTGAGCTTATTAAGTATCATAACTTCATTAACTCAGTTTTTGGGGTATGGTTTGGGTTTTTTAGAAGCTACATTCTTTTCAAAAAAATAGGCTAAGCTATATTATCTAAGATATTTTTAATGCTATTTATATCAGAAACTATTTGCGGCGTATTTCCAAAATAAGAATGAGTTCTGTTGGAAATAATCTTTGAGGCAGAGCTATGAATTTCGGTAAAACCATTATTTTTAAAGTGAATGCAATTCTCTGAATTTATGCCACTACCGGGAAGTATGGTGAGTTTATTTTTTGCCAGCTTTTGAAGCTCTAGTAATAAGTCTATGCCATCCTCAGCTTTTTCTTCTTGTCCAGAGGTTAATAAACGATGTACACCTAAAGCTATTAATTGAAGTAATGCTTCTTTTGGTTTAGATACTATATCAAAAGCTCTGTGAAAAGTAAAAGACATGGGTTTAGAGAGTTCAATTAATTCTTTAGTTCTTTTAATATCTATGGTGTTGTCTTTATGCAGTACCCCAGATACTATTCCAGCACACCCCAGATTTTTACATAGACGGATATTTTCTTTCATAATATCAAATTCTTCATCAGAGTAATGAAAGTTCCCACTCCTAGGTCTAATTAAGACATGAACAGGAATGTCAATATCTGCCATTACTTTCTTGAGCAACCCATATGAAGGGGTAGTTCCACCAACAGAGATTTCAGCACATAATTCTATACGATGCGCTCCAGCAATTTCAGCATTAACAGCTGATTGATAGGAGTTGGCACAAATTTCTAAAATCATATTATTCAATAATTATTTCATCAATAAAAGTCCATGGCTTATGGCCTGCACCTTGTTTTCCTTCTGGAATTGTACCGTAATTTTTTACAATAATATCTAATTTTTTAACAGCTGTAGATTTCAATTCATAGGAGTAATTTACTAACAAATTATTTTTTTCTTCTAGGATAGTAATATCATTTACAGTTTTTCCATCTTCTAGATAAAAGCTAAAACCAATTTCGTTAGGTGCATAAATCCACTGTCCTTTTCCATTATAAAATCGTGTGGAGATTGTTTTAATATTTTTTGGGTTATCAAATTCTATAGTAACTATAATATCTTCCCCCGAAAAACCCAACCATTCCTTATCGCCATAACGTTTATTATTTCCAGAAATACCATTAATTAAAGCATTTTTCCCACCAGCATTGTATGCTGGGTGTGGTTCTTTATCAATTGCTATTGTAGCCCCAACTCCTTTGTGTAAATTAATTTCTTGTTCAAAAATAGCTCCCAATGGAGTTTCTTTTGAATCTAAAACAATTGCTTTTATATGCATAGATGTATCTACGGTAATTGGAGTTGAATATAATTTTGAAGGAAACGATTTATCAGTACTATAGTAAATTGGATAAGAAGAGGAGGTAGTACTTAATTGATAAGCTAAATTCCCTTTTGAATTTATTAATTCACCTTTTACAGAATAGATATGGTTGGCATAGTTTACCTCTAATTGGTCTAATCTTTTTTGATACTGCTCTAATCTATGTATGAAATCTAAATAATTTTTATGTTTAGGAGAAGACCAAAGCACTTCACTTAAAGCTATTGCTCTGGGAAAAGCCATGTATTCTACCTGCTTTTCAGTTTGCATGTACTCTGTCCAAACATTTCCCTGAGCGCCCAATACATACTTTGATTCCTCTTCTGATAGTTCTTCAGGTATAGGATTAAAATGATATACTTTTTCTAAAGGTAAAAAACCACCTATAGCCAGAGGTTCATTTTCGTTTTCAGATTGATAATGATCAAAATAACAGTGAGAACCCGGTGTTAAAATAACATCATGCCCTTCTTTTGCTGCTTGAACTGCACCGTTGGTTCCTCGCCAAGACATTACAGTGGCGTTAGGTGCTAAACCACCTTCTAAAATTTCATCCCAACCAATAATTTGTTTGCCTTTATTATTGATGTATTTTTCCATCCTTGCAATAAAATAACTTTGCAGGCCATGTTCGTCTTTTAAACCTTCTTTTTTGATAAGTTTTTGACAATGAGCGCAATTTTTCCAGTTTGTTTTTGGGGCTTCATCACCACCAATATGAATATATTTTCCAGGAAATAATGCCACAACTTCGTCTATAACATCTTCTAGAAACTTAAAAGTACTTTCTTTTGGACAATAGACTTCATCAAAAACTCCCCATTTGGTAGCTACTTCCACTTGTTTTCCAGAACACCCCAATTCTGGGTAGGCGGCAATGGCAGCTTGCGAATGCCCCGGCATTTCAATTTCGGGAATAATAGTTATTTGTCTTGTTTTTGCATAAGCCACTACTTCTTTTATTTGTTCTTGTGTATAAAATCCTCCGTAGGGTTTGCCATCGAATTGATGGGGCTGGTCATTGTAGTGACCAATTAAGGTTTCTTTTCTGTAGGCTGCTATTTCTTGAAGTTTTGGATATTTTTTTATTTCTATTCTCCAACCTTGGTCTTCGGTTAAATGCCAATGAAAAGTATTCATCTTCAGTCTAGCCATTAAGTCTATGTATTTTTTTATAAAATCTACAGAAAAAAAATGTCGGCCCACATCTAAATGCATTCCTCTGTATTTAAATAGAGGTTGATCTTTAATTTTTAAGCAAGGAATTTTATAAGAATTTGACTTTGATGGCAAAGGAAGTAATTGAAATAAACTTTGGACTGCGTAGAAAGCACCCTTAGCATTTTTTGATTCAATGCGAATATTTTGTTCTTCAATTTTTAATTCATACCCTTCCTCATTAGCAATAGCATCATTGATTGTAAAAAAAATTTTTGTTGTCTCCTTTTGTGGATTAAATACTATTTGATAATTCTCTTCTAAATAGCTTTTAAAATAATCTGAAACTTCACTTAGTCCGTTGTCTGAAATTATACGAATACCTTCATCTAAAATAAAAACTCCTTTGTTTATTTGTTGAAATAAAGGTTTTGGAATAATCCCAATTTCTTTTTGTTGTATAGTTTCTTGGTTACAGCTAAAAAAAAGAGAAATAATTAAATACAGTAAAAAATTTGAATGTTTCATTTTTAGTATCTTCGATTCATAAAAATAAGAATATCAGCCCAATGAGGTTTAAATACTTTCCATTATTTCTTTTTTTCATGATTTTTTTTTCATGTAATAATAATGAATCTCCCAATATAGTATTAAATACAGCATCTTTAATTTCTTATGTTGATCCTTTTATTGGTACTGGAGGTCATGGTCATACTTACCCTGGTGCTTCAATGCCATTTGGAATGATGCAATTAAGCCCGGATACTCGATTAGACGGATGGGATGGCTGTTCTGGGTATCATTATTCTGATGATGAAATTTATGGCTTTTCACATACCCATCTCAGTGGAACAGGAGTCTCCGATTATGGTGATATTTTATTAATGCCAACAAATCTAGCTATTTTAAATAATGGTGCTAACGGTGAAAAAGGATATAAATCTAAATTTTCTCACAAAAAGGAAGTAGCACAACCTGGATATTATCAAGTTCATTTAGAAGATACCCATATAGATGTTGAATTAACGGTTTCTAAAAGAAGTGGTATTCATAAATATATATACCCTTCTTCCAAAAATCAAGTACTAATTTTAGATTTAGAGCATCGAGACCAATTGAATGGTTTTAATATATCTATTATTAATGAGAAGGAAATATCAGGGTTTAGACATTCTAAAGCGTGGGCAACTGATCAGTTCCTTTTTTACTATTTAAAATTCTCACATCCTATAAAAGACCCAGAAAGACTTTATGAGGTATCACCTAAGAAAGAAAGTTTTGAGTTTATCAATCCAAATAATGAACCTGTTTATATTAAAATTGGTATTTCTGCAGTAGATGAAAAAGGTGCGAAACAAAATTTAGAACAAGAAATTGGAAATAAGTCCTTTGAGGATATCAAAAAGGAAGCTGAACAAATATGGGAAAGTCAATTAGATAAAATAGTAATTGAAGATAATAACCAAACCAATAAAGTTAATTTTTATACTGCAATGTATCATAGCATGCTTGCTCCAAACCTATATCAAGATGTAGATGGTAGATACCGAGGAATGGATTTAAACATTCATCAAACCAATGATTTTAAGTACTACACTGTGTTTTCTCTATGGGATACCTACCGTGCAGCACACCCTTTGTATACCATTATAGAACAAGAGAGAACCAATGACTTCATCAATACATTTTTAGCAAAATTTGATGAAGGTGGTATTATGCCTATATGGGACTTGGCGGCTAATTATACGGGGTGCATGATAGGGTATCATGCCGTTCCAGTCATCGCAGATGCATTTCTTAAAGGGATTCGTAATTATGACGAAAATAAAGCATTAGAAGCAATGAAATATTCTGCAACTAGAGATAAGCTAGGGCTAGATTCTTATAAG
>CBFHOD010000082.1:0-4672 GCA_965657365.1 Flavobacteriaceae bacterium | reverse complement strand
GTTTGTTGCAGGAATCAACCTAGAAATGATTGGTAAAACCCCAAGTTTTGGACCTAATACAGCCTGGTTAACCGGTTTTGAGCGTTCAAATTTTGGAAAAATAATTCAAAAGAATTTGGTGGGTACAGGCTATCAGTTATTTCCAGACCCCTATAAAAAATTTAATTTATTTTTTAGATCAGACAATGCCTCTTTGGCACGTTTAGGGGTGCCGTCACATACCTTTTCTACCACACCTATAGATGTAGATGAAGATTATCATCAGGCTTCTGATGAAGCGGAAACCCTAAATATTAGTGTGATTACCCAAACCATTCAAGCAGTAGCTGTTGGAACGCAAAGCATTATCGCTGGAGAAGATACCCCAACTCGAGTTGTTATAGAAGAAAGAAAAAAGAATAATTAATTAGACCATACGAAATGAACATTCATTTTATAGCTATAGGAGGAAGTGCCATGCACAATTTAGCCATTGCCTTGCACAACAAAGGATATCACGTTTCAGGAAGTGACGATACCATTCACGATCCTTCTAAGTCTCGTTTAGAAAGAAAAGGACTTTTACCCGAAGCCTTTGGTTGGTTTCCAGAAAAAATTACTTCAGACTTGGATGTCATTATTCTAGGAATGCATGCGAAGAAAGACAATCCAGAATTGTTGAAAGCTCAAGATATGGGTTTAAAAATTTATTCGTATCCAGAATTCCTATACGAACAATCTAAAGATAAAACCCGAGTGGTTATTGGAGGATCTCACGGGAAAACCACCATAACTTCAATGATTCTTCATGTGCTGGCTTATCATGATAGGGAAGTAGATTATATGGTAGGCGCACAGCTAGAGGGTTTTGAAACCATGGTGCACTTAACCACAGAAAATGAGTTTATGGTATTGGAGGGTGATGAGTATTTAAGTTCTCCCATAGACAGAAGACCAAAATTTCATTTATATAAACCCAATATTGCCCTATTAAGTGGTATTGCCTGGGATCATATTAACGTGTTCCCAACTTTTGAGGGCTATGTAGATCAGTTTAGAATTTTTACAGACTCCTTAACCAATGGTGGAATTATGGTCTACAATGAAGAGGATACTATTGTAAAGGAGGTTGTAGAAAGTTCTACACATCCCATTAAAAAATATCCGTACAACACACCCACCTATGAAATTGAAGATGGGATTACGGCTATAGATACTCCAGATGGAATGATGCCTTTAGAGATTTTTGGTGATCATAACTTGCAAAACCTGGCAGGTGCCAAATGGATTTGCCAACATATGGGTATTGATGAAGACGATTTTTACGAAGCCATTGCCTCTTTTACAGGAGCGAGCAAACGTTTAGAAAAAATTGCAGAGAATTCCCAAACGGTTGTGTTTAAAGATTTTGCGCATAGCCCTAGTAAAGTGAAAGCCACCACTGAAGCCGTAAAAAAACAATATGCGCAACGCGAGGTGATTGCTTGTTTAGAATTGCATACCTATAGCAGTTTAAATGCTGAATTTTTAAGTGAATACCAAGGAGCACTCGATCAAGCAGACAAAGCGGTGGTATTTTATTCACCTCATGCGGTAAAAATTAAACAGCTCGATGAGGTAACCATAGCTCAGATTGGAGCAGCTTTTGGTAGAGAGGACTTAATCATCTTTACCAACCCTTCAGAATTTAAAGCATTTTTATTTGGCCAAAATTTAGAGCAAACAGCTTTAGTACTCATGAGTTCAGGAAATTATGGAGGCTTAGACTTTGAGGAAGTTAAGGGCTTGGTTTAGGGTTTTCGTAAACCCAATCGAATTAGTTTTTCCTTGCGCCAGTTTTTGTCGGTTATTCTATGGTAGAGCCAGGTTCTGTATTTTTTATAAAAAAATGATTTAAAGATTATTTCAAGTCTTCTGTAAATCATTCTTTTCCTAATCCTTTTTTTAATTTCCTGTTCTGCTAATTTTCTGTCGTCAATAAACTTATTAAATTGAATTAAATATTTTTCAATTTTTTTTGACGAAGTATATTGAAGTGTTTTTGGATTGTTAAACATAATATAACAACTCGCTAAAAAAGAATGTAATATATTTTCTAAGTTATTGAATTTTTTAAATGCATTTTTGGCTGTAGTTTTTTTAGATAGGAGAAACACATCATAGGCATTTCTTAGAGTTATGCTTTTATATTCAAATCCATTATTGTTAATATGTGACGCTGCAATTGATAATGACAATTGATCTTCAAAACTGAGTACTGAAACTCCATATAGGATTTGAATGCTGTCTTTAATAAAATTATAATTAAATTCAGGGGCATACTTTTTATTTAATAGTTCTTTGTGGATTTCTACGGCAGCAATTTTATTTTTATATATAAGTCTGGGAAAATGTCTATGTTCTCTGAGATTATGTGTTTTATTTTTTTTTTCTGTTGAAAAATACCCTCTAGTTATTATGAATTCAATGGCTTTCGGATAGTCTTCAGGAGAGCAAATAAAATCTATATCCCCAACCATTCGTTCTCCAATATCATCATACAGTCCTTCCAAAAGATTTCCAGTGCCTTTAAGAAAAATAGGTGTAATATGATGTTCAAGAAGAATGGTATTTAACTCCTTAGCCTGTGCTATGATTTTTTCATTCCGCTCGCGGTTCAGGTCTGTGATGTACGTCATGTACTCCACTAAATCCTTAGGTAAATAGGATAAAAAAGAGGCTCTTTTTAGATTGCAATACAAGGCTGGAAATACAAAATGCGCAGTACTTAGTTTTACCACTTCATCCCAATCAACCGTATTGGATTGTAGCATCTCTTCGATGATACGTTTATTATGTGCTTCATGGTTAATGGTCAAACACTTGGCTACAAAAAACAAGGTTTCTTTATAGGTCATCTTCAAAAATACGTTTAATTGCGGTATACATCAACTCGTTGTTCGAGTAGGTGAGTTGGTAGCAAGGCATTTTTTCAAACCAGTCTAAAAAGGAAGCTGCATTTTTTGGGCTTGAGGAGATCCATGAGTCTGGAACTAAATGTTCAAAAGCTTTAAGCTTCGACATTTCAGAAATTTCAAAGTCAATAGTTGCGTCATATTTTATAAACACAAGGGCTTTGCAGGGTACCTTTTTGTGATAGTCAATTTGATGAGGGGGTAAATACCGCACCGTTTTATTGAGCCGCTCATAATGATACTCGGCAGAGGTTTCTAATTCTGGATACTCTTCTAATAATACAGGTAACGCATTCTTTTTTATAGAAATTCCTGCAGGAAATGAATACACATCCTGTGCTTGATCTATGGGAACAAAGTCATCAGCAATGCATTGGAATCCTTGAGCCTGTAGAAGAGCAAGTGAGGTGCTTTTTCCATTCCCAGAATCCCCTAAAATTAAAATGTTTTCACTTTTAAAGTTGATGGCGGAGGCATGAAAAACGCCCATCCATTCGGCTTCGTTTTTGTTGTAAATACATTCTATAATTTTCATAGAAAATTTCCCTTGAAAATAATGTATGTTTTCTGATTCCCAAGACCCAATACATTCACCATCCAGAACCAAATGGATCAGATGATTAGCATTAAATACTTGAAGAGTATGGTCAATTTTTGAGGCTTTTTGAGTTTCTAGATGCGCAAATTTGGGATGAAGTAAAGAAAGTTGAAATTCATTTGAAAATTCAACTTTAAATATCTTCTTATGAATATGGTAGTATTTTTGAAATGCAAAGCTAGTAGGCAGTACATATTTAGATTTACTTGTCTGCTCTTCCTTGCTTTTAGTGGTATTGGGGATTACAATTCGATTGTTTAAATCATGAATAGCTTTTATGGCTTCTTGTTCAGAAATTGTTAATTTTTCAGCTAATGCTGAAGCTATTTTTTGAGGCGTCTTGTTTTCTAAAATTTGATGAACAAGTTGGGTTGCAATTTCTTCAAGTATGATGTAGTTGTTGGAGGCTTTGAACCAAACAATTGATTTGTCTTCTAAAGCTTTTGAGAGAAATTCATGCAAAAATTAATGAATTAAAGTTAATCAAAAAATCCATCTGATCCGGGTGCTATAAGGCCACTATTAGGGCTACATGCTTGAGCTTTTTTTGGATGTAAAATAATAAAGGTTCCAAGGGCAGTTAATGCGGCATACTTACCATACTTACCAATTTTTTTTAATGCTTCATTACGAGTTATTGTAATTTTATCAGAAACATCAACCTTTTTTGGATTCTTAGATTTCATTCTTTAGGGGTTTTACGCAAAACTAAGTATTTTCCATAAATAGTCAAAATTTTTTATAAGAATTATTATTAAAAAAATAACCCTTTTTAAAAACGTAAAAACGTAAAAACGTAAAAACGTAAAAACGTAAAAACGTAAAAAATTAAATAGTAAATAGATTTCTCAGTCTATAAATTAAAAAACACACCCGCTTTCCATAATTTGGAAAGCGGGTGTATACTTAGTTTTTTAGGTATAGAATTTAAAGATTAATCATACATATCTCCAATTCCTTCAAACGTATTCTCATCTTGATCTTGCTGGTCTATTTTTATATCTTGTCCACCAAACCCTGTGCCAGGATCTTCAGGGCTATTTGCTTGCGCTTTTTTAGGACTTAGAATCGTATAGGTTCCAATAGCAGTTAAGGCTGCATACTTTCCGTAGTTTCCAATTTTTTTAAGAGCCTCTTTTCT
>CBFHOD010000081.1:1404-4839 GCA_965657365.1 Flavobacteriaceae bacterium | reverse complement strand
TGTCAGCCATATAATCAGCAGTTGATATACTTCTTCCTGGTATACTTACGGATTCACATAATAAAGATATATCCCTAGGGTCGTTGATTAAACTACGTACACTAGGAGTATCACCAGAAGCTAATTGACCAACCAATACTTCTGGATTTAAATTTAATAATGATTGCTTTGGGGGTGTGAATATAACATTAAATCGATTAGTTCTAGCCAAACCACCTTTGGCAGCGACCGAAGCTTTTAGTGTATCAATGTTACCATTCTTTCCAAACATGTTTATTTCCTCTTAGCAATCTTTAACGACTCCTGCCAAACTTTTGTTTTGGAGGCTTTCGTAAATTGTTCTGTTGGTAAGAATATAGCTATTTCCCAATCTGTCATTGGTACTCTTACCATTTTACTTTTTATATGGCCAGTTAAATAATGTTTAAAACATGGTTTAAACTCTTTATACTTTTGTACACCTTTTAATAAATCATATTTCATTCTTGTGATTCTTGTTTTATCAGTAGCTTTTTTAGGTGCTAATTTCATCAGCTCATCTAAAAACTCAGCTCTTATATCAGGTCTGAGGTAATGTAGATTCAATCCATAAAACCCGCCTTTGGCCTGTTCAACCATTATAATTAATGGGAACCTATCGTAATAAGGCAGTGTTTCTTTTGTTTTAGGATCGTAAAAATACATATACATACTGCCTACAATCTCTCGATTGGTTGGCTCTAGAGCATCGTCTCTTAAAAGAGCTTTACGATTGACCGTACCTAACTCTTTAACCTTTGCTTGGAACCACTCACGCGACTTTTTAGTCCTTGCGGTAACTCCAGCACGCTGTGCTCCAGCTTGTAATGTATCAAATAAGCTTGCCATATATACTATTTATATCAAGATTTTAGTAGTTTGATGCCTAGATTCTTTAAAGTTTCTTCTGTCCAGACCTGAAATTTCCATCCTTTATGTTCAGCATACTGCGATGCAGCTTCCCATTTAGAAGTATTTTTAACATATGTCATCACTTCATTGATATATTTTTTGGTCTTTCTTTTCTTTTGTGGTGCAACAGTTTGTTTTTTAGGTTTAATTTCTACCAATATAATTTCTCTATTATCGAGTTCAACTAATAAATCAACATAATAACGATGTATACGATTATCAGTTTTACATTTATAAGGTATAACTATTTCCTCACTGTTCCATTTTTTGACTCTTGGATTACCCTCGCACCATTTAAAGGTTTGTCGTTCCCATAAAGAACGATATACCACTTTGGTTGGGTCACCAAGATACTTTGATTTGTTTTTTATTGTGTATTTGCCTTTGTAAGCCATATAAATAGTCTATATAGTTAATTAATCTATAGTTATTTATAAGGGTACAAAATGGCGAACACAATAGCTTTTCCAAGCACACTGAGAGCAGACATCGATAACGGTGTTGCAAATCATGTATCATTTCAAATCATTGGCGAGGAGTTAGACGAGGATATCTTTAAGATTCATATGTATATACCTCAAAGCTTTTCACTTGGTGATACGGCAAACTTTGGTACAATTGATTTAGGAGTTATCAATGCAACTAAAAATTTAATCGATAACAGTAAAGAAGAAACAAACGAAGCCGATGCAGAGGACATTGCAATCGGTGCAGCTGTCATGGGACAGTTAGGATTAAGTGGTTCAGCACTTGATGCAGCGATGCAAGAAGAAGGAGTTGCCATTAATAATCAGCAAACAATGACATTTGAAGGCTCAGCGATAAGGACTTTTTCCTTTAGTTTTGTGATGATAGCAGAGTCAGCACAGGAAGCTAGAGTTGCAAAGACAATAGAACATACCTTTAGAAAGTATATGTACGCTAAGAAGCAGGGAGAAACAGAATTTGCACTGAAATATCCACCTATTTTTAGGATTAAATTCCTTTCTGGCGACGAAGTAAATAAAAATATGCCAAGATTATTTGATTCTTATCTGACTGGACTCACCGCAAGTTATAATACACAAGGCGGAAACATGTTCCATGCCGATGGTTCACCTTCAGATATACAATTAGAACTCTCATTCCAGGAGCAAAGACAGTTAACAAGAAGCGATTTATACGATATCGAAGACGTTAATCCTGGTGAAATCGAACAAAACTTTACACCACCGAGTGATATACCAGTAGGAGCATAGCATGAATTTCTTTAAAAACTTCCCTCTCGTACCAGTCGATATTAAAAAAGATGGTCGTGTCATGCAAATGGTAAACACTTTTAGGAGTGTAAGACCACTGCAAAACTTTATCGATCAGCCATCGTTATATACATTTTATAACATTAAGAACGGCGAAAGGCCTGACATAGTAAGCCAGCGACTTTACGGGACACAAGAATATTATTGGACATTCTTTGTCATTAACGAATTCTTACATGATGGATATCGCTCATGGCCAATGAGCCAAGAAGTCCTGCATGCGTATCTTGACGATGAGTATAACGGAACAGTAATCACCACAAGACCAGACATTGAGAGAGATAGCGATGGTGGTATACAAGAATTCACTAACTCATTAGCAGGCGAGAACAGGAATTTTTCTGTCACAGATGCGACAAGATATAAAATAGATGAAACAGTAACAGGTTCAGTCTCAGGAGCCAGCGGTAAATTAGTGAAAAAGAATATGGATCTCAATCAATTAGTCATTAAAGAAGTCACTAATGGACCATTTGTAGAGAACGAACTCATTACAGGACAATTATCAGGAGCCTCAGTATCTGCATATCAAGTATATAAGTATGCCGACGCACCTCATCACTATCACTTAGTTGGCGATAAAGAAGAACGATATATTACTCCTTCCTTTATGGTATCAGACGATGCAGTCACTCTATATGGTCCAGACGTAGCAATTCCTTCTAATAACTATGAAATTAAAACAAATAGACAGTATATCAATACACAAAATGAATCAAGAAGCCGTATACGAGTGTTACAACCTGATTATATAGGGCAATTCGTAGAGGAATTCGAGAAATTAATCAATGCTTAAGTCAAATAAAGTAAATAATAAAGGGTATGCATCTACACCAACTTCCTATAATATAACTTCTGCGAGACTATATTCAAATGTTATATTACCGAGAAAAAATTATAACTTTAACATAAAAGCGCTTATTGCCGTGATTGAAGGGATTGAATCTCTCAATAGTCCGACAGTAGAGTATATCATTAAGATGGGCGATACATTTAATCTATTAGAACGATTAAAGATTACAGGTGGCGAGAGAATAGAGTTAGAGATGCAAAGACGCAGAGAAGACAAGACAGAGAAGCACTCTATTACTTGCTTTATAGGAGAGATTATTAACTTTAAAAGGAGTGGCACTAGCCGTAGTACATATACACTCAAGTGCTATAGTGAACATGTTATGAATGAATCAGTGAAGACATTAACAAAGCC
>CBFHOD010000081.1:0-1305 GCA_965657365.1 Flavobacteriaceae bacterium | reverse complement strand
TACAAAGCAGTATAATACATCTACCTTTAATAGTGAAAAGAATCAACTTAATCGATTAAATGATAACAAGCCTTATGTGAACAATAATAATACAAAGGTGCTAGACCGTCACAGAACCGAACACACAGATGCTAAACATTTCTTTATATCTAAGAATACAAAGGCTGGTAATAACTACTATAGTGGCACAGATATATCTTTGAATAAAGGCATAGCACATTTAGAGAACATGAACTTTATTACACATGAGATAATGATACCAGGCAACTTTGATTTAGGCGTCGGATCTAAAATACACTTAGTTGTATATCGTAATAAGGAAGAGCCAGAAGGCGCTGGTATCGATAAAGTACAATCAGGGGACTATATAATAACTAAACTAATACACAGGTTTGAGGACGGCTACAGTCAGGAGCTCACCATACAGAAAGATTCAGGAGAAATTAATTATGAGACTACAAGATGATATGTTTGTCGGCGGACAGTTTGCATGGTTCACAGGAATCGTCGAGGACATTAATGATAGTGAATATCTAAATAGAGTAAAGGTACGATGCCTTGGTTACCATACCACAGATAAAGGAGAGGTACCAACAGATAAACTGCCATGGGCTACGGTCATGCAATCAACGCTTAACGCTGGACATAGAGGTGTTGGCTCAAACCATCAGCTAGTACCAGGGTCATGGGTTATCGGATTCTTTCGTGATGGTCCATCCGCACAAGATCCTGTTATATTAGGCAGTGTTGCTTCTTCTCAAAGTGACGGAGAGAAAGATATTCCAGCGGAAGCGAGAGTGTCTGGAAACACGAATGCTGTATATAAGAGTACAGCAGGCCATCTGATTGAATTAGATAATACAGATGGTGCAGAAAGAATTAATATAAAACATAAGACGGGTACTACAATAAATGTTGCTGCAGACGGAACAGTTTTTGTGAATGCTTCTAATACTACTGTTGATATAACTGGTAATACTACAATACATGGTAATCTAGTAGTTAATGGTACAACACATAGTACAGGAGATGTAAGTACAGATGCAGGTAATAGTCCTACGCTGGCTACACATAAACATAAAACAACTTCTATGGATACAGGAACAGGAGCGAATTCTGGTAAGACGAATAACTCTTCTATACCAGATGCATAATTTTTTAGCTTGCTCGCTTTTTTGTACATTCCGCTTTTTTGAAAAAAATCTCGCGAGAAAAATACAAAGGCTAACCTTTTGCATATAAATAGTATTATGGCTAACGGATCTAATCAAAATTTATCAGACAAAACAGGTGATGTATCTATTA
>CBFHOD010000080.1:0-4962 GCA_965657365.1 Flavobacteriaceae bacterium | reverse complement strand
CATTACTCCATTGGAAAACCCAATGCAGTTAAGAAGCTTAAGAAGAACTGTAGCAAAACTTGCAACAGAATTAACAAAAAGAGAATTACAATAATTCTAAGTCAGTTTTAAAGATGGAAAATAGAAATCTTAGAAAAGAAAGAATAGGTGTTGTTTCTAGTAGCAAAATGGAAAAATCCATTGTTGTTTCAGAAGTAAAGAGGGTAAAACACCCAATGTACGGTAAGTTTGTATTAAAAACGAAAAAGTATGTTGCTCACGACGAACAGAATGATTGCAACGAAGGAGATACCGTTAAGATAATGGAAACTCGTCCTATGAGTAAATCAAAACGTTGGAGATTAGTAGAAATCCTAGAAAGAGCTAAATAATATGTTACAGACAGAATCAAGATTAAAAGTCGCAGATAACACTGGAGCAAAAGAAGTTTTAGTGATTAGAGTTTTAGGAGGAACAAGAAAGCGTTACGCTAGAGTAGGAGACAAAATTGTTGTTTCTGTAAAGTCTGCAACTCCTAATGGAACCGTAAAAAAAGGACAAGTATCAAGAGCCGTTGTAGTTCGAACTAAGAAAGAGGTTCGTCGTAAAGATGGATCTTATATTAGATTTGATGACAATGCATGTGTACTTTTAAGTCCTACAGAAGAAATGAGAGGAACTCGTGTTTTTGGACCAGTTGGTCGTGAATTACGTGAGAAACAATTTATGAAGATTGTATCATTAGCACCTGAAGTGCTTTAAACCAGAAACAAGATGAAGAAGTTTAAAATAAAATCAGGAGATACTGTAAGAGTAATCGCAGGAGATCATAAAGGATCTGAAGGAAAAATTTTACAAATCGTAAAGGATAAAGATAGAGCTATTGTAGAGGGTGTAAATATGATTTCAAAACACACCAAGCCAAGTGCTCAAAGTCCTCAAGGAGGTATCGTAAAAAAAGAAGCTTCACTCCATATCTCTAACTTATTGTTAGTAGAAGAAGGAGTTGTAGTAAGAGTTGGTTATAAAGTTGATGGAGATACTAAAACTAGAATCTCTAAAAAAACTAAAAAATAAGTATAATCATGAGTTATATACCAAGATTAAAAGAAGAGTATAAAGGTAGAGTAGTAAGTGCTTTAACAGAAGAGTTTAGCTATACCAATATTATGCAAGTCCCAAAACTACAGAAAATTGTAGTTAGTAAGGGAGTTGGAGCTGCAATTGCTGACAAGAAATTAATAGATTATGCATTGGAAGAATTGGCTACGATAACTGGTCAGAAAGCTATATCTACAATTTCTAAGAAGGATGTTGCATCTTTCAAATTGCGTAAAGGGATGCCAATTGGTGTCAAAGTTACTTTACGTGGAGACAAAATGTATGAATTTTTAGATCGTTTAGTTACTGCCTCTTTACCCCGTGTAAGAGACTTTAACGGAATAAAAGCGAACGGGTTTGATGGAAGAGGTAATTACAATTTGGGAATTAAAGAACAAATTATTTATCCAGAAATCAATATTGACCAAGTCAAAAAAATCAATGGAATGGATATTACGTTTGTAACATCTGCCAATACTGATAAAGAGGCGAAGTCATTATTAGGAGAATTAGGTTTACCATTCAAAAAAAATTAAGAGATGGCTAAAGAATCAATGAAAGCTCGCGAACGTAAAAGAGCAAAAATAGTTGCAAAATATGCTGAAAAAAGAAAAGCTTTAAAAGAAGCTGGAGATTATGATGCGTTGCAAAAATTACCAAAGAATGCGTCACCTATTAGAATGCACAATAGATGTAAACTAACAGGTCGCCCTAAAGGGTATATGCGTCAATTTGGAGTGTCTCGTGTGACTTTCCGTGAATTGGCAAATCAAGGGTTAATTCCAGGTGTGAGAAAAGCAAGCTGGTAGAAATCTAAGATAATCCTCATTAATAGAGTTAGAATTTGTAGTTTTGCATGCTCTAATTTTTGAGAAAAATAAAAATTAACTGATTATAGGTTCAGTTATCACAGAGAAATCTGTAGGTAAATAGAGGTAATTGAAAACCGTAATCGAAATTTAAATAAATATGTATACAGATCCAATCGCAGATTATCTAACAAGAGTTAGAAATGCAATATCTGCAGGACACAGAGTAGTAGAAATTCCAGCTTCAAACTTGAAGAAGGAAATGACAAAAATTTTGTTTGATCAAGGATATGTTTTAAGTTATCAATTTAATGATAGTACTGTTCAAGGAACCATTAAAATAGCTTTAAAATATGACAAAGACACAAAAGAGTCAGTAATTAGAAAACTCCAAAGAATTAGTACACCAGGTTTACGTAAATACGTTGGCGCCAATGAAATGCCAAGAGTATTAAATGGGCTTGGAATTGCTATTGTATCAACATCTAAAGGTGTAATGACAAATAAAAAAGCCATTGCAGAGAATGTTGGAGGAGAAGTTTTATGTTACGTTCATTAAACCTAAGAGATGAGTAGAATAGGAAAAAATCCGGTTAGCATTCCACAAGGTGTAGATGTAAACGTAAACGAAAATAGAATTACAGTAAAAGGTAAATTGGGTGAATTAACTCAAACAATATCCGAAGGTATTACTGTAGATATAAACGATGCTATTATCACTTTAGATAGAGCATCTGAAAGTAAAAATCATAAAGCCCAACACGGCTTAATGAGAGCTTTACTTTCTAATATGATTGAAGGAGTTAGTAAAGGATGGACTAAAGAATTAGAATTAGTTGGTGTAGGTTACAGAGCTTCAAATCAAGGACAGAAATTAGATTTAGCATTGGGTTTTTCTCATAATATTGTTTTAGAATTAGCTCCAGAAGTTAAGATCGAAACCATATCAGAAAAAGGTAAAAATCCAATCATTAAATTAACTTCTTTTGATAAGCAATTGGTAGGACAGGTAGCTGCGAAAATTCGTGGTTTCCGTAGACCAGAGCCATACAAAGGTAAAGGAGTTAAGTTTGTAGGTGAAGTATTAAGAAGAAAAGCAGGTAAATCTGCATAATTTATAAGCGTTATGGCATTATCAAAGCTTCAAAGAAGAACTAGAATTAAGTATAGAATCAGAAAAATTATTTCTGGAACGGCAACAAAACCAAGATTGTCTGTATATAGAAGTAATAAAGAAATTTATGCTCAATTAGTTAACGATGTAGACGGGGCAACAATTGCTTCAGTTTCATCAAGAAATAAAGATATTAAAGCAAGTACTAAACAAGAAGCTGCTGCTGCTGTTGGTAAATCTATTGCAGAATTAGCAACTAAAGCTGGAGTAGAATCTGTTGCTTTTGACAGAAACGGGTATTTATATCACGGTAGAGTAAAAGTGTTAGCAGAGGCTGCTAGAGAAGCTGGTTTAAAATTTTAATAAGTCTATAGTATGTATCATAAATATAAAAACGTAGAAAGAGTTAAGCCAAGCGGATTAGAGCTTGTTGACAGACTTGTAGGAGTACAACGTGTAACTAAAGTAACAAAAGGGGGTAGAGCATTTGGTTTTTCTGCTATTGTTGTTGTTGGTGACGGAAATGGTGTTGTAGGACACGGTTTAGGGAAATCTAAAGATGTTGCCTCAGCAATTGCAAAGGCAATTGAAGACGCTAAAAAGAATTTGGTAAGAATTCCAATTTTAAATGGAACTGTACCTCATGAACAAAAAGGTAAGTTTGGTGGAGCTAAAGTATTCATTAAGCCAGCTTCTAATGGTACTGGGGTTATAGCCGGTGGTGCAGTTCGTGCTGTATTAGAGTCTGTAGGAGTACATGATGTACTATCAAAATCTCAAGGATCTTCTAATCCACACAATGTTGTAAAAGCATCATTTGATGCATTATTACAATTACGTAGTGCTGCAGCAATTGCAAAGCAAAGAGGAATTTCTTTAGAGAAAGTATTTAACGGTTAAACCTTAGATGATGACAAAAATTAAAGTTACACAAGTAAAAAGTCAAATCGGACGCCTTCAAAATCAAAAGAGAACTTTAGAGGCATTAGGTTTACGTAAAATGAACCAAACTGTAGAACATGAGGCAACTCCTACAATAATTGGTATGGTAAATAGAGTTAAACACTTAGTTTCCGTTAAGGAAATTTAATATAATATATAAGATGAGTTTACATAACTTAAAACCAGCAGAAGGATCTGTTAAAAGCGGAAAAAGAATTGCAAGAGGTGAAGGATCAGGAAAAGGTGGTACAGCTACCAGAGGTCACAACGGAGCAAAATCTCGTTCAGGTTATTCCAAAAAGATTGGTTTTGAAGGTGGTCAAATGCCGCTTCAAAGACGTGTACCTAAATTTGGTTTCACTAACATAAACCGTAAGGAATATGCAGGAGTCAATTTAGATAAACTTCAAGAATTAGTTGACAATAAAAAGATAACTGATACAGTTAGTTTAGAAATTTTAGTAGCAAATGGTGTTGTAGGAAAAAACGACTTAGTTAAAATCTTAGGTCGTGGAGAGTTAAAAGCTGCGTTAAACATTACTGTTCATAAATTTACTGCTACTGCCAAAGCTGCAATTGAAGCTACCGGTGGTCAAGCAGTTACTTTATAAGAATCTATTAAATGAAGAATTTTATAACCATATTAAAAGACATTTGGAAAATTGAAGAGCTAAAGAATAAAATTATTCTTACTCTTGGTTTAATTGCTGTGTATCGTTTTATGGCAGGTGTTCCTTTACCCGGAATAGACCCATTACAACTTTCAGCATTAAAAGAGAGTACTTCCTCAGGCCTTTTAGGATTATTAAACGCTTTTACAGGTGGTGCGTTTTCAAGAGCTTCGATTATGGCACTTGGAATTATGCCCTATATCTCTGCTTCTATTGTAGTTCAGTTAATGGGAATAGCTGTTCCTTATTTACAAAAACTACAAAAAGATGGAGAAAGTGGTAGAAAGAAAATTACACAGATCACTAGATGGTTAACCATTCTAATTACGATGCTTCAAGGACCCAC
>CBFHOD010000079.1:0-5127 GCA_965657365.1 Flavobacteriaceae bacterium | reverse complement strand
AAATAAAGATTTTTATGTGCATTGTGCAGGGGGATATCGTTCTGTAATCGCAGCTTCAATTCTTAAAGCTAGAGGATATAATAAGGTAATTGATGTAGCAGGAGGTTATGGAGCTATAAAGAAAACTACAATCAAGAGAACACAAGCAACCGCTTGTTCTAATTCAAAATAATTTATGAAAAATGTATTTTTCATTCTGGTGTTGATATGCTCATTTAGTTCTTGTGCCCAAGAAACTAAAAAACCTCAATTGATTACTCCAGAAGAATTTGCCAAAATTTTGACAAAGAAAATACAACTATTAGATGTAAGAACTCCACAAGAATTTCAGCAAGGATTCATAGAAGGTGCTATTTTAATCAATTTTTTTGATTCGGATTTTGTAGCTAAAGTTAGTACTTCATTCGATAAAAATAAACCTTTATACATTTATTGTGCTGTTGGAGGAAGAAGTAATAAAGCAGCAAGAAAATTGATAGCTGAAGGATTTGATTCAATTTATGATTTAAAAGGAGGGTTTAATAAATGGAAAAATTTAAAATAAAAAACCGAGACAACCGTCTCGATTTTTTACGATGCTAAATTAGAATTTTAAGGTAACACCAACCAAAAAATTTCTTGTGGCCTGCGGGTAGTAACCTGCGCCATCTCCAGTAATTGTATTGCCATTTTCGTCTGGGTAATCATAGGTGTAATAATAACCTCTATCTACATATTCTGTATTAAAAATATTATTGATCAAGCCCGAAATGATAATGGCATCAAAAACCTTTTTAGTTGCTATCTCATAGACAAAATTTAAATCGCTTGTGAAGTAACTATCAAGAACATCCAAACCAGAAACACGACTATTTAAGTTGCTCATAAACTGTTCACCTACATATTTTGACAAGAACGAAATTTGCAGGTTGCTACTAGGCTGGTATATAAACATATTTCCAATAATTGTATTTGGTGAAAAAGATAAAGGAGTATTTCCTAAATTTATTAAATTTCCATTTATAGGTGCTTTGAAATCTTCATTTTTGTTCGTACTAAACGCTGCATTAGATTTTATTGAAAATTGGTCATTTAATTTAATATCAGCATCAATTTCTAGACCTAATCGGAAACTTTCACCACTAGTCGCTCTAATGGGTGCACCTACATCATCAATGGCACCCGTTAACACCAATTGGTTTTTATAACTCATATAATACATATTGGTGTTTAACTGTATTTGGTCGCTTTTATAACGCCATCCCAGCTCAATATCATCCAATATTTCTGGGGAAGAAACACCATTTTCAAAATCATTCCTATTGGCTTCTCTATTAGCTCTAGCATAAGAAAGGTATACACTATTTTGGGCTGCTATTTTATAAATAAACCCAGCTTTAGGATTAAAGAAGTTAAATTTAGCATTTACATCTAAAGGGTTTCTGTCTGAAGTAAGTCCTTCGGTTTGATAGCTCACAAAACGACCCTGTAAATCTAAGTATGCCGATATTTTTTCACTAATACTATAAGTGGCTTTAGAAAAAACACTTATATCTGTTTTTTTAGCATCACTAAAATAGTAGCGATCTTGAATAGAGGTTCCACTGCTTAAATTGCTCCCCCAAATCACTTCTCCAAAATGATCACCTGTATAATTGCTATAAGAAATTCCAGAGATAAAATTTACCTTTTCATCTTTATAATTGGCATTAAAATTTAGTACGTAAAAATCATTGTCTAGCCATCTTCTCACAATTACATCGCTACCATCTTCAATTAAGTTATTAAAATTTGTGGCATTTTCTTCTGCTTTATATTGTTCAAAGAAACCTGCACCTTTGGTGTAATTTAACCCTAAGTTAGTAGACCAACGGCTATTTAATTGTTCATTCCAATGGAATTGATAATGATTTTGCTTGTAATCATCAACTTCGTTTTCATAGGTATATGGGTTTTGTCTTCTGTCTTGCTCTAATTGTTGTGGATCTAATCCATACCAAGATTGGTAGGTTCTTTCAGCCCCACCAAAAGAAACTGCCTTAATGAGTGTATTTTCATCTTGAAAAGAGGCTTGTAAAAAATATGATTTTAAGTCGGTAAAAGCTCTGTCTACATATCCATCTGAATGGATGTTAGAAAACCTTCCGGAAACTTCAAGATGCTCATTAATTTTTCCAGTAGTAAATTTTACAGTATGTTTTCTTGTACCATAGGAACCAAAAGAGTTGGAGATTTCACCACCAGCATTTTCTGAGACAGCATCTGTTAAGATATTTAAACTAGCCCCAAAAGCACCTGATCCATTGGTAGAAGTACCAACTCCTCGTTGTAGTTGTAAATTTTCTGTTGAAGAAGCAAAATCCCCTAAGTTTACCCAAAAAGTCCCATGACTTTCAGGGTCGTTGTAAGGAATTCCATTAATAGTCACATTAATACGTTCACTATTAGAACCTCTCACATTTAAATAGGTATACCCAACACCTGCCCCAGCGTCTGAAGACGAGATAACAGAGGGCAAGTAGTTTAATAAGATGGGAATGTCTTGTCCTAAATTACGTTTGGAAAGTTCCTTTTTACTCAGGTTGGAGTAGGTGACAGGAATACTGGAGGTAGCTCTTACTGCCGAGACCAATACTTCATCTAAGACGTTATCATCTTCATAAAGAATAATGGTAAATACCTTGTCTTTATCTAAATAAACATTTTGTTCAATGGTTTTGAATCCAATGTAAGACACCTGGATAGTGAAGCTTCCTTTGTTTAATTTAAATTTGAAATTTCCATTTAAATCTGTTGAAATTCCTTGATTTGTTTCTTTAACAAAAACGCTAGCTCCTGTTAAAACCTCTTGATTTTTGTCAACGATTTTCCCTGAAACCGTTACTTTTTGTGCGTTTGTAAGTATACTTACAAACAAGAATAAAAAAATGGTGGTTTTTTTCATTTTAAAAATAATTAAAACGAATAAAAAGAGGTAATTATTCTTGTGTTATAGTTGAATAATAAATTTTTGAAGTATTCTACTTCTTCACTTGTTAAATAACATATAAAATAGTTATTTAACTCGCTTTCCTAAACAGCATTACCTGTTCTAGGTTCAATGGGTATGATCTCAGCCTTATAAAAAGCACCCCTTTATGAGAACTTTACAAAGGTATAATAGAATTTCGGGTTTGTATGTAAAAAAAAGATTTTTTTTAATCTTAGAAAGCCCTCTTAGAGATTAATTTTTATGATGTTTCTTTTTGTATTGACCAGAGAAAACATAAACATAATCAGATTCTTTTAATAATTCTGAAAAATCAACTTCAAGAATTTTTGCAATGTCGATAAATTTTTCTAGATGAATTCTAGTATGCCCTTTTTCCAGTTTATGATAAGCATTTTGACTGATGTTTAGCATGTCAGCCATATAATCTTGGGAATACCCTTTTTCTATTCGTATTATTTTAATTCGTTCTCTAATTTCTTCAACTAGTAGTTTTGATGTTTTCATATATATGGCAGTAGGGGATCAGCTATAATGTATTACAAAAATAAAAAAAAGAAAAAGGAATAGCAATCCCCATTTATGGGGAGGGCTATAGTTTTTTCGAATTATCATATGAAGTTAGTCTAGTATGCTATTATTTTTTGATCTTTTTTTTAATTTGAAACCTCTATTACTTTGTACATTTACTAGGTATTTAAATGTTAAAATTATTGAGAACCAAAATATAGATTATTCATTTTTTGAGGGGAAAATATAATACTCTTTTGGTACTTAAAGGCGAATAACAAACTTGTTGTTCGCCTTTCTTCTTTTATTAAAAATGTATTTTATTTTAAGTTTCCTATTCCAAATTAGGTTTCTTTCGTAGAAGTTTTTTAACTGCGTGCTTGGTTTTACTGTCTAGCCGTTTAATTTTTTGAGCGCTACTAATTTTTATCGCCTTTCTTTTTTTAGGAACGATTAGTCCTTTTTCTATCATCTTAATAAGTCTTTTAATTACTTTTTCTTTATTAGTATGTTGACTTCTGCTTTCACTTGAAGAAATTTTTAATACCCCATCTTTTGTAATTCTATTGGAGAGATTGTTAAGAAGTACTTTTTTATCTTTTTCAGTGAATGCTTCAGATGAAGCAAGGTCAAAGTATAATTCAACCTTAGAAGAAACTTTATTTACGTGTTGCCCACCAGCTCCTGAGCTTCTGACTGCCTTGAAGCGTAGTTCTTTATAAATACTGTCTTTATTCATTTTTCAAGGTCTCTGAATACGAATATAAGTTGTTTTTATTTTCAATAATTTTATCAATGGCCTCAGTAGCTGTGTTAAACCGTTCTTCTTTATTTCCTTTTAATAAAATGTAAGGTCTTTGATTTTCCTCAAGAGCATTTTTAAAAGCAAGAAACATTTCTTCTCTTTGATCTGGTCTATCTCGTAAGTCATCTGCTTCCCAAGGGGTGTCTATATACGTAAGAAAATATAAATCATAACTACTTTCCTGAGCTCCTTTTTCTAATAATGGATCTACATATCCACCATAATATTCTTCAGAATATACTTTAGTTTCTAATAAATCGGTATCACAAATTAGAACTTTATCTGCTCGTTTTGCAAGTCTATTTTCCAAAGCCATCTGACCAAAGGCAATAGGTAAAATATCTTTAGCCTCACAGGTTCTTCTTTCTTGATTCCACACTTTTTGCAGATAGGGTCTTGCGTACTCTTGAACCCAAACCGTATTATAATGCTTAGCGAGTTGTATAGAGAGTGTTGTTTTGCCAGTACTTTCTGGCCCAAACAATACTATTTTTATGAGATTAATGTCTTCTTGTCTAAGGTCTTTTTCCATGCGAAATATCCTGCTATTGCTATAAATGTAAATCCTAAATATTGAAAGCTAGTAAATGTAAGTCCTTTGTAAAAATATAAAGGGATAGAAATAATATCTCCAATAATCCAAAAGATCCAATTTTCTATTTTTCTTTTTGCCATTAACCACATTCCTACAAAGAAAATTGCGGTTGTGATGGTATCTACATAGGCAACCCAACTTGTCCATTTATCAAATATTTTATAAATAAAATACACAAAGAATAAGGTAGCTATAAAGATAAGGATTCCAATCCTTTTATCTTGATAGCTACCTTATTCTTTGTGTATT
>CBFHOD010000078.1:2980-5580 GCA_965657365.1 Flavobacteriaceae bacterium | reverse complement strand
ACAGTTCCAGGTTCAAAATTTAATGCAGTATTAATGTGTTTTATTTTCTTTGTAGAGAGACTGTAATTAAATAAGCCCTGAGTATTTCCAATCCAAAGACAGTTGTTTTTTTTATCAAATAATACCGCGTGATTTTGATCAATATTTTGTTGGTTATCATCTTTAATAATATTGATACTTTTATCGAGCTTATTAATTTCATAAACACCACTAGAGGACGCTACATATAGTATAGGATCTTCTCCAGCTATAATGGATCTAGCATTTCCTGTTTTATAGGTACTAATCAAGACATTATCTCTATAATGTTTTACAGGCCCATCAAAACCACCAAGCCATAACTCATTATTTTCTAAAAAAGTAGTAAAAATTAGTCTAGATTTTTTTTCTTTTTCTTTAAGTTTAAAAGTGGTTGTTTCTCCTGTTTTAGGATTAAAGTTTACTAAACCAATACCGTAAACTCCAAGAATTAAGTTTTCTCCTTGCTTATTTATGGTTAAGACTGCTTTGTTGGCCAATAGTGGATGTGCATTGTAATTGGTCCAATTTCCAACGGGTGATCGTTTGCTAATTCCATCTTCGGTTCCAAACCAAACATTGCCTCCAGGCTCATAATAAATGGAACGAATATTATTGTTATGAATACTATTGGGCTTATAAGGGATGTAAAAAATATTTTTAAAAGCATTATCTCTAGGATAGATTAAATCAATTCCAACTTCTCTTAACCCAAGCCAATATGCATTTTCTTCATCAACAAAAATTTCATAGATGCTATTTTGACTGAGTGAATTTGTTTCACTTGGTGTATTTTCTAATTTATTGAGAATATTAAATTGATCATCCATAATTAATAAACCGGCACCTTCTAAAGCAATTAAGGCTTTATTCGTTTTATCAAATGCTATAGACCTTATGGTATGTGTATTTGTTTTTTGATCATAAATTTTTACTTTTTTAACATCTTCATTATCAATCACATAAAGCCCTTTTTGGTAGGTTCCTGCCCAAATCCGGTTTTGATTGTCAAAATCTAAATCAAGAATTTCATGATCTTCTAAGTATGTTTTATAGGGTACTAATTCATTTATACTTTGATAATAAGTATAGATATTAATTCCTTTTGTAGCGGCAATGTAAATCTTGTTTTCATGTACTTGAATACTTCGGTTAAACATGCTGTTAGGATGTAAAACCTTGCTTAAGGTTTTAGTTTTTAAATCGTAAATGATCAATCCTTGTTGAAGTCCAATAATTATGGTGTGTTGATTGATAAGCCCAAAAGACAAAAATTTAAGGTCTTTTAAATTTAAAATAGACTCAAAGCTGTCTTGCCTATAGTTATACTGAAGAAGTTCTCCTTTAGATCCTAAAATGAAAAGATTTCCATTTTTACTGATAATATCTACAACACCACTGGTTAGGAATTTGTCATAGTTTTTAAATTGATATCCAGAATATCTGTTAATTCCTTGTGATGTACCAATCCACATATAGCCCAAGGTGTCTTTTTGAAAAGCTCTAATTGCCCCACTTCTAATTCCGTCATAAACCCCTAAATGTTTTATTTGCTGACCAGATACTAGCGTTGGAAGTAAAAAAAACAAGAGAGCTATGATATAAAAAAAGCGCCTCACCATAAAACAAGATTTGGGAAGTTAATATTAATAATTACTCCTATATGGTAAAAATACAATTTTTCATAGGAAGCTCAATAAGAATAAATTTCAGTAAAGACTTGAAAGATCTGTTATTTTTTTTGATTCTTCCTTTTAGATTTCATTACTTTTTTTAACCACCAATCTCTATTTGGATTATAGTTGTATTGTTGTTTTAATTTGGTTGCTTCATTTCTGAGTTCTGCTTCTATCTTGTCATAGGCTTCCACATTGATCAGGTTATTCATTTCTCCTGGATCTTTTTTAAGATCGTATAACTCATCAATATCATTTTCTAAAAAAGCATCAACCAGCTTGTAATTTTCAGTTCTTACAGCAATTTGGTTAGGGCCAGCATAAGGCCAATAGCTATCTACATAGTATTCAAATAGAATTGCATCTCTCCAATTTTTCTCTTTTTTTCCCTCTAATAAATTCACCATCGATTCTCCTTGCATATAATTAGGTTTTTCAATTCCTGCTAAATTTAGAATCGTTGGCGCTATATCTATATTAAGACACTGCTCTTTTATTTGAGTATGTTCTTTAATCATTTTAGGGTAGCGAATAAGCATTGGAACCCGCATGGAGTTTTCATAAGCTAAGCGTTTGTCTAAAAAGGTATGTTCTCCCATAAAATACCCATTATCACTACTATAAATAACAACAGTATTTTCTAACTCACCCATTTCTTCTAGGGTAGCTAATACTTTCCCTAAAGATTCATCTATAGCAACTAAACATCGTAAAAGCTGCATATTTCTATCATAATTAATAGGCCATTCTAGCTCTGGTAATTCAGAAGGTATGGGTAAATTCTTTTTCCATTCAAATCCAAAAGTTTTTTTTCGCTGCCATTCGGGTTTTCCTTTAAAGGTTTCTTTATGGGTATCATAAGGTGGAGTTGGCAATTCTTTGCCTACATATAAATCTTCATGTCTT
>CBFHOD010000078.1:1256-2881 GCA_965657365.1 Flavobacteriaceae bacterium | reverse complement strand
AAAGCATCAAAAGGTTGGTCATCTACCAACACAAATAAAAAGTTAGGCTGTTTTTGTTTGGATGCCTTTTTTACTGATTGGGCTTGGGAAATAAAACTTGTAGTTAAAAGAAGAATTAAGATTTGATGAATTATAGTATGTTTTTTCATTGAAAATTTACAAGATTAAACAACAAAATTGAGATTAAATACAAGTTTAATAGTTCTGTTTTCGGTCAATCTACCTAAAAAATTGTTCAAAATGTGTTAGAATATTAGTTTATGTAAAAATGAATAGTAGTTCGCTACACAAACAATACTTTTTAAAGTCTTTATTCTTTTTTATAAATGGGAGGTGTTTATTTTATAAAAATACTGATGAGATGTATTACAGATCTCCAAGCTGTTTAAACTTGAATTTTTTGTTAGAAGCCGGCTCATGTTCTTCTACCATAATATTTTTTATGTGTGCTACAATTTCAGGGTGCTGGCTAGCAATATCTAGTTGTTCTTTGATGTCTGTTTCTAAATTGTACAACTCAATCTCTAAATTACCATCAAAAATATTTTTGCGAACTCCCTTCCATTTTCCTAATCTTACCGCCTGCTGTCCATTGTAGCTAGGAAATTCCCAATATAAAAAATCATGTGGCATTTGTTCTTGATCAAGCAGGGTAGGTTTAAAGCTAATACCGTCTATAGAATTTGGTGGGGGTACTCCGGCTAAATCAGAGATGGTAGGCATAAGATCATAAAAAGCAGAGATGTGCTCACTTTTTGTTCCAGGCTTAATATGGTTTGGCCAACTTACAATTAGAGGAACTCGAATACCTCCTTCATATACAAACCCTTTGGTTCTTCCGTAGCCATTAGAAAATGGTGTTGAACTTTCAAAATAATCATAGTCTACACCACCTAAATAAGTAGGACCATTATCACTTGAAAAAATGATGATCGTATTTTCATAAATTCCTTTTTCTTTTAGTGATTTTACAAGTTCACCCAATTGATGGTCTAGATAAGTGATCATAGCGGCATAGGTTGCTCTAGGGTACCTATTCGGAAAATAACTATCATCACCAAGATAGGGTTCTTCTTCGCCTAAGATTTTTCTGTACTCATCTACATAGGCTTTTGGTGCTTGCAACGGCAAATGGGGTAGTGGAGATGCATAATACATAAAGAAAGGAGTGTCTTTATTAGCTTCAATAAAAGACAATGCTTTTTCTTGAATTTTTTGAGGTGCATAGTCATTTTGAGTAAACTTTATATAACTTTCCTCTTTTAAGGGATCTGCCAGGGCATCTAATTTAGTTCTTGGGGGTACCAATTGGTTATTCAATAAAACTTTAGTGTCATTTTCCCAAAGATGTGCAGGATACAGATTGTGTGCTTGTCTTTGACAATTATATCCATAAAAAAAGTCAAATCCTTGCAGGGTGGGTATGCCGTCAGATTCAGGTGCTCCTAATCCCCATTTTCCAAAAATACTGGTTGTATATCCCGCTTTTTTTAATTGGTCTCCTAGGGTAACCGTGTTTTTAGGGATGGGTCTTTGCCCCTCTAAACCCGGGTTAAGATAAACCTCATTATAGTTCCAAACATCCCCTCTTTCATTCCATTCATCGTTACCTCTTATGTAAGCGT
>CBFHOD010000078.1:0-1160 GCA_965657365.1 Flavobacteriaceae bacterium | reverse complement strand
AACCCGGGTTAAGATAAACCTCATTATAGTTCCAAACATCCCCTCTTTCATTCCATTCATCGTTACCTCTTATGTAAGCGTGTCCCGCATGTTTTCCTGTTAAAAACATATATCTTGCCGGCGCGCAAACTGGAGCTCCAGAATAATGCTGGGTAAACCTCATTCCATTTTTAGCCAATGCATCTATATGGGGTGTTTTAATGATCGATTGCCCGTAAACGCCCAGCTCTCCATAGCCTAAATCATCGGCTAGAAAGTAAATTATATTTGGGGTGCGTTCTGTTTTTTTCTCAGGAGAACAGCCCCAAAAAATAACACTACAGACAATTAAAACTATTATTTTTTTCATTTGTATAGAAATACTTTTGCCAAATGCGACCCAAATTAAGTTGCATAATTCATATAAACTAAAATAGAAAAAAATGTTGAACTACAGGAGTCAATACTATATTGATCTGTTGGGAAGCGTTTTGAAATTAACTACTTTTTTTAATTTTTATTGGCAATCTGAGTTTAACCTCCAAAGTTTATAACTATTTTCATTTAGCATTATACCGCCATCACATTCAAATAAAACTGTTCGTGAGATTTCGTCACATGTTAAGGTGTTTCCATCAAACGAGTACGTATCTACACCTGGAATTCTATCTGTGGCATCTAAAGCATTAAAATCTGAATTACAAACAAATATAAATTATTTAATTTGAACATGTATTTTGAGTACAATCAGAATACTACCAGCTTGTTTTGGGTTGTGTGAAATAAATAGTTGATTCAATATTTTTAATCTATGCCTTCCATAACATCACACAGGCCATCACAACCATTATTAAGTTCTCTATAATGGTAATCGTACTCATTGGTAAATTAAAAACGGCTCCTAAACAGGCACATCTAATTTTTCTCTTGTCTAAGACACTCTGTATTACTCCAATACTACTAAAACTCATTAAAAATATGGTGGCTATATAGGTAATAGTAGGTTCAAAATTTGTGAGGTAGGCAGCCCCCAGAAATAGTTCTAGAAAAGGATAAACCAGCCCATATGCTTGTACTCTTTTTGCAAGTACATCATACATGGCATAGCTTTCTGCAAAACCAGCTAAGTTTAAAAATTTAAAGAAAGAAAAAACAATAAAAAAACCAGCCATAAAGTAACG
>CBFHOD010000077.1:0-6054 GCA_965657365.1 Flavobacteriaceae bacterium | reverse complement strand
TTTCCAGAAAAATTATTTGGTATTGTATAGTTTAATGTTGTGTAAGATGTACTTCCAATATTTTGAGACGAAGATTCTGAAGTCCAAGTTGAATTGTCTTCAGAAAAAGCGATTGTAAAACCATCGACATAACTATTATTCCAATGACGTCCATAAAATGTAATAGTTGCTCCACCAGTAAAGGTGTCTTGATAGGTTAAGGTAATAGGAGCATTAATGCCACGTAAAGAAATTCTGTTAGCAGTTGTACCTGTAGCTCCAATTTCATCAGGAGCACCAATTACACCATCGTTTTGTCCCCAACTAGTACTAGCATTTCCTGTAGCTGAAATTACATACTGTTCTTTTATGATGGTTCCATTTTCACAGGCTGCTCTAGAATTGGTGTCTTGTCCGTTGTTTGGGTATGTACTTATAAGGTCTGTAATTCCTGCATTTGCAGGACCAAATACACTGTTGTTGCTGTCGTTATTATTATCTAAACCATCATTATCTGTATCGTTATTACTAACTGTTAGTCCTGCTTCTGTTGTGTCATCTGTTTGTGCATTGTCACTATCTAAATCTATAAAATCTGGCAAACCATCTCCGTCTGTATCTATTGGTGTTATTCCATTAGAGGTACTATAGGAAGAGTTAAGCCCATTGTTTGTTGTGTAAGTAGCAGCATTATCAGAAGCTGGAACAGTAAAACCTGCTGTACTTTGTGCTTCTATGTTGTCTGGAATACCGTCACCATCTGAGTCTAGGTCTAAACTACTTATAAGACCATCGTTATCTTTGTCTATATCTACAATACATATAGATACTTTTGTTCCTGATAGTGCAGTTACTACTGAGCTACCAGGAAAATAATTTGATCCGTTACAACCGCCGTCTGCTCCTCTATCTCCAGGTTCGTCTACAGCGCCTCCATTACCACGGAGAAGTCCGCCACCGCCGCCACCGCCGCCGCCGCCATCATTTGGATCATTAGCGCCATTTCCAGTACCTGAACTAACACTTGAGCATAAACCACCATCTGTACCATTTGAACTTTGACCTTGACCACCACCGCCACCACCACCAGCAGCAACATATTCTATGTATGTTCCATTACTCTGAGGTACTCTCATAACAGTAGCAGCTCCACCGCCACCTCCGTGACCAGACCAACCTCCATTTGTTGAGGCTTGACCACCTCTACCGCCATTAAAAAGACCACCTAGAAGATTGGTGCCTCCTTGACTAGTGTAACCACCTTGGTTGGATTGAATCCCATCAATACCGTCTCCACCAACATAAATCTCTAGGGTAGATCCTGGTATTACCGTAATGGTGCTTTTAAGTGTCTGACCAAGTGCTCCTTGCGGGACTTGTGGGGCATTATATACATCGTTTCCTCCGTTTCCACCTTTACCTCCCTGAAGAGTAACAGATAAATTGGTAATTCCACTGGGTACAATGTATTCATAATAGCCAGAATTGTAATTATTGTCTATACAAAATTCTTCATATCCATTTTCTACAGTGTCTAAAATACCATCATTGTCATCATCTACGTCTATATCATCAGTTACTCCATCTCCATCTGTGTCTGGATTTGGAAAAGGTTGGTTGGCTACTGATATATTTTCTAAAGAAATAGCATTTTTAAAGTTTTGTTCTAATATATAGTAGAATTGTGAAGTGTTACTTCCTTCTTCGATACTCTTAAAATCATCATTAGCAACTTCCCTAAAAGTGCTATTTTTTGACGTGTTTTTAGAATCATTAGAAATGGAGGTAACATCACCTTCTTTTTCACTTTTGTTATTATATATAATACCCTCTTCCCGCTCTAAAGGTATACTAGATATGGTATTATTTATCAGAAAGTTTCCTGTAAGCTTAGTTTTGGCTTGGGTAGATTGTATAAACAACAAAAACAACGTCATTAATAAAAGGGTTGTTTTGTTAGTAATTATAATTTGAATCGGTGGGGTAGTTCGTATTTGTAAATACTTATTTATTAATGTTTTCATTAAATCTTAATTTAGGGAATAGAGATTTTAATTGTATTAAATTTCTTTATTGATTATTTGTGTTAAATATGTTTTAGTTTAAAATAGTTGTTATGACCAGGTAACTTCAAAATAGTTGTTACATGATTATATATTAGAACAAGTTTAATGTTCTGATTGTAGTGCGTCAAATTTATGTGTGAGAAAAAATGTTTTTTAAGGAGGGGTAGCATATTTATCTAATTCATGGTTTTATTAAAATTTTTTAAAAAAATAATTAATGCAATAAAACTTGAACATTGTTGCTAATATTTGGGGTCAGGCAAATTTATGTATAATTATTTAATAATAATAATTTAAATATTAATTTTCTTAATTAATTACGTCCAGTTTTGTCATACTGACGAATCATAAAGAATGCCCAAATTAGAACAAAGGCAACAACAAATACTGAAAAATATAAAACAATGTTATCTGCGCTCATGTCCTATTAGTTTTAAGTAAATTAATAATCCTAATAAAGTTGGAGCCCAAAGACCTATGAAAATGCCGTGTAGTTTATCTCCTGACAGGAATAAGTATTCAGCAACTAGAATAATGATAAAACATAGCAGTAACATTATCATGCTAGACCATCCTATTTTTTTGATTAAATTCATTGAATACTATTTTTGATAAAAATAGAAAAAAAATATGGTTGGCAAAATTTTTTATTAATTATGTCTAAAAACTTTGATTAAAATTTAAACAAAGGAGTTTTTTTCATATTTGTTGTGAATAGATAAAATAGCCAATCCAAATAATACAGCTACAAGAATTAGTATTGTATTTGTTAAACCACTTACACCAAAAGACATTCTAATAAGGATAGTGGAAATAATAAAACCAGAATTTCTAATGATCTTATGAAACTGATCCGTGTAAAAGAATGATATTAAAAGTAAAACAACATCTACAAGTATTAATACCGTGAAAAATTGATCGAAAAAGAGATTGTTAATGCTTTCTAAGGATGGGAATTCATTGGTGGTAATAGACATTCCATTAGACCACTTTAGAAGAGTATCTAATGCCATAAATAAAAATAAAGGCACAAGAATAACTGCAATTAATCTTTTCTTTTTAACAAATTTTTCAATATCTGGATTTAAATTTATTTGTTGTTTTACTTTCTTTTTTCCTTGTTTTTGAAATAAATATATAAATAAGAAAAGAAGTAATGACGCTATTAGGTCATATGTAAACTGAAGATCTCCTTTAATTTCGAACCAATTTGATGAAAGTTCTAAAGAGGATAGGTCTTTAAATAATTTTCTTATTATAATTAGAGTGATAATTTCATATTGTTTAGTAATATACGTTGTAAACGATTTAGGTAAATAGTATATAAGTAGATATACCTCATAAATCAGAATAAAAGAAAACGGAGTATAAATTGCAGATATTGGATTATTCAATAACTCTGTGTCTGAGTTAAATTGTATTACATCAAACTTTAACAGATAAATGATCAATAAATGAATAAAAAAACTAAATAATGCAATATTTAAAATAATTTTTTCGGTTGTAGTTCTAGTTTTATCTGAAAGGAGCTTCTGAAATAAAAAAGGTACAATATTTTTGTAGTTGCTCATTAATAGGCTGTTTTTTAGCAAATTATATTTGTTATCTTAAATACTAAATTTAGTAAAACAAAGTTAATTATGACAATTTATGTGGTTTTTTTTAACAAATTAATTTTAATGTTACATTATAATTTTGCTAATTTGTATTACTTTTGATAAAGTTCCCTCAGTAAAATTTAGTTGCTAAACTAAATACCCTCTAAAATGAAATCACTTATATTAGGAATTATATTCCTATTCTCAGCATCTATAGCAGATTGTCAAAATGCTATTCCCGCCACAGGTGGTGAAGCTTCTAGTTCACAGGGCTCTTCTAGTTACACTTTAGGACAAGTATTCTATTCTACCAACATCGGAACTACTGTTAATTTAACTCAAGGTGTTCAACAGGCTTTCGAGTTTTTTACCCTAAGTACTACAGCCCCTATTAATATAAGTTTAAAAGCAATTACTTTTCCAAATCCAACAGTAGACTTTGTTATATTAAAAATTACCGATAGTGTAGTTCTTGATAATCTTGCATACACTCTTTTTGATTTTTCTGGAAAATCTATCTCTAAACAAGCAATTAACTCTGATGTTACACAAATAAAAATGATGCACTTATCTATGGGAGTTTATTTGCTTAAAATAACAAAATTGAATAAACCGATTAAGACGTTTAAAATTATAAAAAAAGAATAATTATGAGAAAATTTTTACCTCTTCTAGTGTTTTTAATAGGCAGCTACGTAGCGTTTGCTCAAACTCCAGAAAAGATGAGTTATCAAGCCATAGTTAGAGACGCAAGTAATACATTATTAGTAGATAAACTTGTTGGGATTCAGGTGAGTATATTACAAAATTCAGAAACAGGCTCTGAAGTATATGTTGAAACACATTCTGTTGTTACAAATATGAATGGATTGGTTGCTTTAGAGATTGGCACAGGGGTAACTTCTTATGATTTTAGTAGTATAGATTGGACTAATGGTCCTTATTTTGTTAAAGTTGAAACAGATCCAAACGGAGCTGATAATTATAGTATTTCTGGAGTAAGTCAATTAATGAGTGTTCCATTTGCTTTATATGCCAAAGCATCAGGTAATGGTATCACTTCCGATCAAGCTGATGCAATAGTAGTAAATACTGCTAAGACTGGCATTACTTCCGATCAAGCAGATGCAATAGTGGCTAATACCGCTAAGACGGGCATTACTTCTGATCAATCCGATGCAATAGTAGCAAATACTGCAAAGACCGGGATTACTTCCGATCAATCCGATGCGATAGTAGCCAATACTGCTAAGACTGGCATTACTTCCGATCAATCCGATGCAATAGTGGCTAATACCGCTAAGACCGGTATTACTTCCGATCAAGCAGATGCAATAGTAGCAAATACTGCTAAGACCGGTATTACTTCCGATCAAGCTGATGCAATAGTTGCTAACACCGCTAAGACCGGTATTACTTCCGATCAAGCAGATGCAATAGTAGCCAATACTGCAAAGACCGGGATTACTTCCGATCAAGCTGATGCAATAGTGGCTAATACCGCAAAGACTGGCATTACTTCCGGTCAAGCTGATGCAATAGTGGCTAATACCGCAAAGACTGGTATTACTTCTGATCAAGCTGATGCAATAGTTGCTAATACTGCAAAGACCGGCATTACTTCTGATCAAGCTGATGCAATAGTTGCTAACACTGCTAAGACCGGCATTACTTCTGATCAATCCGATGCAATAGTGGCTAATACCGCAAAGACCGGCATTACTTCCGGTCAAGCTGATGCAATAGTGGCTAATACCGCAAAGACTGGTATTACTTCTGATCAATCCGATGCAATAGTAGCAAATACAGCAAAGACCGGCATTACTTCCGATCAATCCGATGCGATAGTTGCCAACACCGCAAAAATTAGCCTTCCCTCAGGAGGAAATGAGGGTGATGTTTTAAAAATTGTTAGTGGAGAATATGCATGGGTAGGAGAAACAACTTATCAAATCAATACTTTTTATTCAGAACTAGGGGGGTATGTTATCGACATCAACTCAGATGGTACTCATGGAGTAGTGGTTGCTATGCAAGATCAAGGTTTTGGTAATTGGTATGACTCTACTAATAAAATTAATGATCCTGATAATCATGATTCAGATGGAGCTAAATTTAGAGATTGGCGTTTACCCTCCAAAAGAGAATTAAACCTTATTTACCTAGTTTATTTGAACAGTAATCCAATAAGTCTATTAAATACCACCTATTGGAGTTCGTTTGAATTTAATTATTTAAAGGCTTGGTGTCATGCAATTTCTACTAATGCTCAATATTATAGTAGTAAGTATGGTTCAACTTTTGAAATTAGAGCTGTAAGATCTTTTTAGATTTTTTATGGTATTTTTACCGTAGAATTAAATCATTTTATGCCTAAGCCTTACGCAAAACAAACCATAAAAAACAATATC
>CBFHOD010000076.1:0-6159 GCA_965657365.1 Flavobacteriaceae bacterium | reverse complement strand
GAAAACTGAATATCATTACAAGGAAACATAATTTTTACCAATACTAAATAACACAAACTCACCATGATGACAGAAAATGGCAATCCCATAGTCATCCATTTTAAAAAAGAGATTTGTGTATTGTATTCACTTTCTAGTAAGCCTATTAATACAGAGTTTGGTGGCGTTCCAATTACCGTAGCAATACCTCCTGCATTGGCAGAAAAGGCAATACCAAGCATCACACTTAAAGCAAAGTTTTTATCTCCTTTGGTAAACCCGTCTTGGTCATCTATAAGTAATTTTATCACAGAAATGGCTATGGGTAACATCACAACGGTACTTGCGGTATTGCTAATCCACATACTCATAAATGCGGTAGCAATCATAAACCCAAGAACAACTTTATTGGGGGTTGTACCCGTCATTTTTATAATGGTAAGTGCAATTCTTTTATGAAGATTTACTTTTTCTAGGGCTAGAGCTAATACAAAACCCCCAAAAAATAGAAAGATAATAGGACTTCCATAATTGGCCCCTACATCTGCAATGGGCATTACTTTTAATAATGGAAATAATATAAGAGGTAACAACGCAGTTACTGCAATATGAACAGCTTCGGTAATCCACCAAATCACCATCCAAATAGCAACAGCAATTACGGCATCTCCAGTTTCAGAAACCAGATGAAAAGGAAGGTTTAGAACTATAAAGAATAATATTGGAGCTAAGAGTAAGCCTATTTTTTTTGAAAATGCCATGGAGCTTATTTGATGCTAAAGATAAAAAACCTCTCCATATGGAGAGGTTTTTTATGTAAAAGAATTGAATTTTGATATCTATACTATTCTAGTGTAAATAAACATCTCATGTAACCCTAACAAGATCAAGTTGCAGATCTGTGAGTTTATTAGCATAAATTTAAATCCCTCATAATTTTGACAAAAATTAAATAAAAAAGATAATTTATTAAGAATTTAATTTTTGTCGCAATAATAAATATCGAGTATCATTGTATTGTTAAATCAAAATTACATGAGTCATATTACATTCATAATAAGCTTTATAGCACTATTTGCCAATAACTTTTCAATTCATAAAATATATGATGATAAGATATTTTACAATTTTGTTACTTATGAAAATGAATTGTATGTTAGTTCAAGTAATGGGATTCATAAAATTAATGAATCTGGTGATGATTTAATTCTTTTTGATAAATCTATTTCTGGTCCAATAAATTCAATTTTTGAAAAAAATAATAATTTTAAAATAAAATTCATTGAATCACCAAATGTGTATCCTGAGCTTTACAAAGAAACAGTAACAGATTTTGCATACCTAGACAACAACCTTTATGTTATAGCAAGAGGAAAATTATTAATATACAATAGCCTTAAATATAAATTTACCTCTATAGGAAGTGTAAGATCAATTTCTGAGAATGCAATTGGCACCTATGGAGGTGTTTATATTAATGGTAATAAATTAAGCAAAATAACCTATACAGATGGACAAATTAAAGAATATGACAGTATCACATTTGTATGTTATAATGGTTTGTTAAGTTATAAAGACAATATAGAAACTAAGTTATACAATAATGATAATTCAATAAGAACAAAAGGTGAGTATGGAGCGATATCAGACATCTATGCCTTAAATAATTCTAAATATTTAGTTGTTTCAGATAAAGGGATTTATAAGTATGATTATACTGAAAATGTTTTTGAGTTAATTTATGAAAGTAAAAACAAAATTATACCTCTTAGAAATAAGATAGATTCCAGAATTAAAGACCGAGGAGAATTTAACTTTATAGACGATAAAAAATACATTTCATTAAATGTAAGCGACAATAGTACAGAAATAATAGAGGATAATATAAAGTTTGAGATTAAAGATATTTTAGAGAGTGATCTTGATGGAAATTATTTTTATGCAATTTCAAAAAATAATTTACTACTAATTTTAAAAAGAACTAAGGAAGGTCTAAAATTAGAGAGCCAATACCCTATTAAAACAACAGCACACACAATTTCAGATTATGAAAATTTGATATTTTTATCTGGAAATAAAGGCTTAAGTATTTTTGAAAAAACAAAACAAAAAATATTCCATAATTATATTGTAGATGAATTTAATAGAGGAGCAATTTATAAGGAAGATAATAAAATAAGTTTTGGAAGCATTCACGGTATATACTCAATAAATGATGTAAATGATTTTGAGAAATCTTTAATCTTTAAAGATTTTAAAATGAATAATAACAATAGCTATCTGTTTATTGGAGTTGTATTATTTGTACTTATTTTGATTATAATTATAAAAGCCTTAAACAAAAAAAATATTACAGATGAACAGTTAATATTTAGTATTAAACGATTCATTCGTAAAAATTTGAAGAGTGTTACTTTAAAAATGTTAGAAGTCGAATTTAACTTAGATTACAATGAAATTAATAGTTTAAATAAGAATTTTAAACCCGCTAAATACATAAAAAAAGAAAGGTTAGAATTGACAAAAAAAATGTTAGGTGACAGAAAATCAATATCCGAAATATCTGAAAGAACTGGATACTCAGAAACATACCTCCTTAAGAACAAGTATAAATTTTTGAAATAGGTATTATAACCAATAAATTTATCCATAACAACTTTTCCCTAGTGAAACCAATGTTTAAAGAATAGATTCCTAACACACTCTCCAGATAGAGGCCTTGCATAAAAAAGATATTTTTTTAAAAAATAGACCTTTTATTAAAAATAAAAATATTTATCTCTACATAAAAATAATTGTAATTATGCTTTAAAATTAAGAACAATTCCCCTCACGTGTTAAATTTTAAAAATTACTTACCGTTAATATTGTTATTTCTTTTAGTGACTAGCTGCTCTAATAGTAAAGTGTTATTTAAAAATATTCCTGAAAATATAACTCTAAAAATTCCAGAGGCTGTAATAACTTATGGAGATTTAATTGATGTAAATATTTCTTCTTTAAACAACCAAAGTACCTCAATTTTTTCACAAAATTCAATTGATAAAACAGGAACAAATCGGAATGCAGAAGCAAGAAAATTAGAGGGTTACTTAGTTGATGGTCTAGGGTATATAGACCTTCCAATCCTTGGAAAAATAAAAGCCTTTGGATTGACTTGCTCTTCATTTTCTGAGGCTATTAAATTAAAATTGAAGGAATATATTCAAAACCCAAATGTTAGAACTAAAATTTTAAACTTTAGGGTTTCAATCTTAGGGGAAGTGGCTAGACCTGGAACATTTGAAGTGATAAATCAAAATATTTCTTTTACTGAACTTATTAGCAGAGCTGGAGATTTCAATAAAAATGCAGACCCAACTAAAGTTATGATCATTAGAAGTTCTAATAACGAAATTGAAACTCAATATGTAGACTTAACCTCCCATGAGTTTTTTACCTCACCATATTATTTTCTAAAGCAAAACGATAAAATTTATGTAAGGCCTGACAAGGCCTCATTAGCATTTGATTTTGGGATTTTAAGAAATGCTGGAGTGCTATCATTGTTAACATCTATAATTGTATTAATTGTAAGGTAATGCAGGTAGAGAGCACACATACTGCAGAAGATCAAACCGATCTTATTGAAATCATATTTACTCTATTATCTCATAGGTGGCTAATCGCTTTATCTTTAATTATATTTACTATTACCGGATTTGTCTATAATTACTATCATCATGATATATTTAAAACTAATGCGACATTATTAGTTAGTGAAGATCAATCTGACCCCTCCTCCTTTATCAATAATAATGAATATCAATTTCTTTATAATAATAACCTTAAAAGTCAAGATCAGGTTTCAATTTTTAGATCAACACTGATATTATACCAAGTAATAGAGAAATTAGGAATTAATTACAGGTATTTTAAAAAAAATAGGTGGAAAGCCAATACACTTTTAACAAAAGAATCGCTGCCCTTTGAATTTCTTTTTAAAGACACCATTAATGAAAATAAATGTAGTATTAGATATGATAAAGAAAATGTTATCATTACTGTAAACGATAAAATATTTTCATTTTCAAAAAATAAAAGTGAGTTTGAAAATTCAATTTTTGTTTATAAAACAAAGTTTTTAAATTATGTAGGCACAGATACGTACTTAATTAAACAATTCAACAAGAAAAATACCATCAACGGAATAAAATCAAATTACACAATAAGCGAACCTAAAAAGTCGAACACCTATGAGGTTTCATATGCTGGGCCAAATAAAAAGTTAAACTCAAAAATTTTGAGAGGGATTGTGGATGGAATTAAAGAACACAATTTAAAAGAGAAAAAAAATGTTTACCAACTATCCATCAATTTTATTGATTCAAGAATTTCTAAATTAAAAATAAAAATTGATTCATTAAATACTGTAATTTCTGATTTTAAAATTTCAAATGGTGTATTTATGCCTAAAGCTCAAACAAATTCTGTTTTAAAAAATTTAAATGAAATTGAGCAAAAAATATTTAAAAATAAATTGCAGAGTGAACTCTCTGTTAAATTATTAAATGAAGTAGAAAAACAAAATTCTTTTGAGCTTTTACCCACCGACATTGGTATTGAAAATGAAAATATTAATGAAATGGTATTTCAGTTTAACAAAATTATTTTAGAGAAAAATAATTTACTTGTTGAAGCTACAGAAAAAAATCCATTAGTAATTCAATCACAAAACCAACTCATAGACTTACGATCAAATATTCTAAATAGTTTAAACATTTATACAAATAAGTTAAAGATGAAGTTAACTCGCTTTAATGATTACAAGCGCAAAAGCAATTCATTAGTAGGTGTTATTCCATTGAGAGAATCTGAATTAAGTAATCTAGATAGAGACCTCTTGCTTTTAAATAACTTACATTCATATTTATCTCAAAAAAGAGAAGAGGCATTAATTAATTTATCTTCTTTAGAATCAAATATCAAATTGATTAATGATGTTGATTTTGTATTAGAGTTAGCATCAAATAAATCAAAAACATTGGCCTATTTTTTATTTGCAGGATTATTTCTTCCGGTTGGATTTAGTCTTAGTTTGTTTTTTATTAGAACATTTTTTATTGATATAGAATATCTTAAAGAAAACCTTACAAATATGAATTTTTTAGGTGTGATTAAGTTTTCTAAAAATAAATTATCACCTGAAAATAAATCATTACATAACGAACTGCTAAAAAGAATTTATCATAATTTTAATATGGTGATTCCGCAATCAGAAAAAGGAACGTCAATCATGATTACCTCCTGTATTAAAAATGAAGGAAAAACACATACAGCTTTTAGTCTTTCAACCTTTTTGGCTGCAACAAATAAAAAAGTTGTTCTTATTGGGACTGATATAAGAAATCCTGATTTATCAAAATTATTTGACAATGAAGAAGTTCAACATAAAGGATTAACGGATATAATTAAAGATGATAAAAATAATTTCATTGAACTATTTGAAGACTATAAAATTAGAAAAAATCAAATCGATACTCTTTTTGCTGGAACAAAAACTAATGCCAAAATAAACATTTATAGTAATGGTAAATTTGATGATTTAATTTCATACCTCGAGAAAAAATATGATTATATAATTTTTGATACTGCACCTATCCTATTTATGGTTGATTCCTTAGAATTGTTAAAAAAATCAGATTATATTATTCATGTGTTTAGAAAAAACTTTTCATCTAAAAAAGTAGCAAACTATGTAGTAGAGTACAAGAATAAATATAAGTTGAAAAATATAGGGTATATAATTACTGATGATACTAAACCAGATAAATTTATTGATAAATATGGGTATGGATATGGATATGGATATGGGTATGGATATGGTTACGGGTTAAATTAGAAGAGACTTAGCATCATAAAAAAACCTCTCCATATGGAGAGGTTTTTTATGTAAAAGAATACATTTTTTAGTATCTATAGTACTCAGGTTTAAAAGGACCTTCTTGTTTTACGCCAATATAATCTGCTTGATCTGAACGCAACTCTGTAAGTTCTACACCAATTTTTGCTAAGTGTAATTTCGCTACTTTTTCGTCTAAATGTTTTGGCAACATATATACTTCATTCTTGTAAGCTGCGATATTTGTCCAAAGTTCTATCTGAGCCAATGTTTGATTGGTAAATGAATTACTCATTACA
>CBFHOD010000075.1:0-6544 GCA_965657365.1 Flavobacteriaceae bacterium | reverse complement strand
CACATCCCTAAAAATGTTGCAAAGACCATGTTGTCTATAAATATCGATTTGAAAAATAATTCTAAATGTTCCATGATATTTTAATTTTCTTCAATTAATGCTTGGTTTCTACTTCGTTGTACCCAAATAATTAAGCCAACTACAATTAAGGCCATTGGAGACAATAACATAAATCCATTATTTTCATATCCAAAAGCATACAATCCTGTTTTTTCAATTGGATCTCCTAAAACTTGGATTCCTAATAAAGTTCCAGAACCTAATAACTCTCTAAAAAATCCTACTATGATTAGAATAACTGCGTACCCTAAAGAGTTTCCAACGCCATCTAAAAAAGATTTCCAAGGCCCATTTCCTAGGGCAAAGGCTTCAAATCGTCCCATAATGATACAGTTAGTAATGATTAAACCTACAAATACTGAGAGTGTCTTACTGAGTTCATAAGCAAAAGCTTTTAAAACCAAATCCACGATAATTACAAGTGTTGCTACAACTATTAATTGAACAATAATTCTAATTTTTGAAGGAATGATATTTCGCATTAATGAAATCACTACGTTTCCTAGACCTAAAACAAATAATACAGAAACAGACATTACAATTGAAGCTTTCAATTCAGCTGTAATAGCTAACGCAGAACAAATTCCTAGTACTTGAATTGTAATAGGGTTATTATCTGTTAGTGGATCTGTAATTAATTTTGCGTCTTTCTTTGATAAAAGTCCCATAAAATTATTGTTTTAATGTTTTGAAATAATCAACGTATAATTTCAAATCAGATTTAATCATCGCTGAAACTCCATCACCGGTTATAGTTGCTCCTGCTATGGCATCAACTTCATAATCTGTTTTCTCATCGTTCTTAGGATCATTATTTCCCTTAGCTACTCGAATTCCTTTAAAATTCCCTGAAACATCTAATAAATGTTCTCCTTTAAAATCATCCATAAAAAAGCGGTATTTTATGTTGGCACCTAAACCTGGTGTTTCTCCTTTATGATCAAAATATGCTCCTTGAACAATCATATTTTCGTCCATAGCAATATATCCCCAAATAGCATCCCAGAGCCCTTTACCTCTTATTGGAGCTATATAGAACGTTTTACCATCTTTCTCCCCAACAAATAGAGGGAGTTTTCTAGTGCCTCCGTTTTTTGCTTTTGATTTTTCTTTTTTCACATCTATCATGTAGGCTTTATCATCTTCTGAAAAATTATCGCCTTCAATAACTAGCTGCTTTTTTATATATTTTTGAAATTCTTGTTCTGCAACTGATGTGGAAACGAAAATAGCGCTTGACTCATCGTTTTCGTTAACACCCATGGCATACAGAATGTTTTGTTGCTTTTCTATTCGTTTATTCTCACTAATATTAGGTTTCAAAGACGATGCTAAAAAAGCTAATAAAGAACCAACAACCAATACCATTCCTATGGCAAAAATCATTGTATATGAATTACTATCTGTTTTTTTAGACATAACTATGCAGTTTTAGCTTTTAAACGTTTTAATCTTTTCTTTACATTCCCTTGGACAACGTAATGGTCTATTGTTGGTGCAAATACATTCATTAGAAGAATAGCTAAGAATACACCTTCTGGATATGCTGGATTGAATACACGTATCATAATGGAGATAAATCCAATTAAGAAACCGTAGATCCATTTTCCTTTATTTGTTTGCGAACCTGTTACAGGGTCAGTTGCCATAAAAACAGCTCCAAAGGCTAAGCCTCCAATCATTAGGTGTTGCCACCAATTGGTATTCATTAACCCATAAAATTTACTGGAATCAGTAATAATATCTAATGCAACTATTTGATTAAAAATGATTCCCATGACAGCAGCTCCAATAAAAGTAGATAGAATAATTCTCCAACTACCAATCTTAGTAAAAATCAAAAAAGCAGCACCTAATAAAATTAAAAAGGTAGACGTTTCTCCAACTGAACCTGGAATAAAACCAAAGAATATATCCGAATTAGAATATACTATTTCTTGATTTTGTGCATAACTTCCTAGAATTGTTTCTCCAGAAATTGCATCGGCTGTTCCTACTCTATTCACTGCATCATATACCCATACTTTGTCTCCACTCATCCAAGTTGGATACGCAAAGAATAAAAATGCTCTAATGGTTAATGCAGGGTTTAAAATATTCATTCCTGTTCCTCCAAAGACTTCTTTTCCAATAACAACTCCAAAAACTACGGCTACTGAAAGCATCCATAATGGAGTGTCTATAGGTACTATTAATGGCACTAACATTCCTGTTACTAAATATCCTTCCTCTACTTCATGCCCTTTTATAACAGCAAAAATAAATTCTACTAGCAATCCTACGCCATAAGAAACAATAACTAACGGAAGTACTTTAATAATTCCAATCCAAAAATTATTCCAGGTAATAAAACTTCCTAATAAAGAAAATTCTGTTGTGATTCCTTTAGCAGCATCTATAGCTGCATAATGTTGATAACCCGCATTAAACATACCAAACAACAAACAGGGAATTAAGGCCATGATTACGGTATTCATGGTACGCTTTAAATCATCTGCTGCTTTAATGTGAGTTCCGTTGTGAGTTACCTCGTTTGGTAAGTATAAAAAAGTATGGATTGCGTTAAACGCTGGAGCCATCTTTGTTCCTTTATACTTCTCTTTTAAATTATGTAAATTACTTTTTAAGCTCATTTGATATTTATTTTTTAGCCTAATTCTTCTTTCATTAAATCTAAACCTTGTCTCACAATTTGTTGGTGAGGCTGTTTAGAGACACAAATAAATTCTGTGAGAGCAAAATCTTCTGGTGCAACTTCATACCCGCCTAAATTTTCCATCTCATCTAAATCTTGATACATACACGCTTTTAGAAATTGTAATGGAAACATGTCTAAAGGAAATACATTCTCATAAGAACCGGTAACTACAAAAGCTCTATGTTCTCCGTTTGTATTTGTGTTTAAGTCATATTTTTTCTTAGGGGTTAACCAAGAAAAAGTTAATGCTCTAGATGGAGAAATCTTATTAAAAACAGGCTTATTCCATCCAAAAAACTCATAATCATCTCCTTCTGGTATTGCCGTAATTTGGTTGTCATAGTAGCCCAAGAAATCATCTTCGGAAACTTGTGTTCCAGATAAAACATTCCCGCTAATAATTCTAGTATTGTCAATGATTATATTTTTTGCTACAACATCCGAAATAGATGCTCCTGCAACAACTGACACATAAGAGGGTCTCTCAAATTGAGAACCTGTTAACGCTAAAGTTCTTGAGAAATTAAAATTCCCTGTTAACAATAATTCACCAATAACTAAAAGATCGTGAGGGTTGATTACCCAAACTACTTCTCCCTTGTTCAAGGGGTCTATTTGTGAAATTTGAGTACTAACGTTTCCTACGGGATGTGGCCCAGAAACATTGTGTAATTGAATATTTTTAAGCCCAGTGAAAGGTGAATTTGAATCTTTACCAACTGAAACATGAACGCTACCAGTTGTTAATTTTGAAATCGCTGTCAAGGCAACTTGTAATTCTTCTTCTTTCCCAGCTAAAGTATAATCATAATTAGCTGCTAGTGGTGAACTAGCGTATGCAGAAATAAAAATTGCTTTTGGTGCTTGGTTTGGGTTTGCAATGACATCAAAAGGTCGTTGCTTTATGAAGGGCCAACAACCTGAACTTAATAAGTGATTTTTGACTTCTTCTGCAGACATTTTATCTACATCTTGGTTGCCAAAATCTTTGAATATTTGTTTACCATCAGCTGCAATCTTAATGCTAATAATTTTACGTTTTGCTCCACGAATAACCTCAGTTACTTTTCCACTAACTGGACTAGGAAATAAGATACGATCATCACTTTTTGAATAAAAAATTGATTCTCCTGCCTGTACTTCAATACCTTCTTTAGCAATAAGTTTTGGAATGATTCCGTGAAAGTCTTGAGGTTTTAGGGCAAACATACCTTTAACAGGTAAAATACTGGTAGTTAGTTCTGCTTCACCAACTAGTTTAATGTCTAAACCTTTTTTTATACGAATGTCTTTTGACATGTTACTTTCGAAATTAGTTATGTAAAAAAATCATGCAAATTTAAAGATTTTGCTTAGGATGTTAGAACAAATGAAGCTTTAAATTAGCTATTTAAACTTATTTATAACTATTCTAAATAGAAGTGTTGTTTATCTTGTTTTATATTGATTAAATTTGTATAAAATACACCTAATAATTATTTAATAAAACCATAAGATTTTCATGAAAAATATACTTATTACATTTTTTTTCTTACAAATCTTCAATATGCTTAATGCTCAAAAAATAGCACCATCAAATATCAAATCTATTCAACTTCAACCCCTAGATAAAACCACTTTTAATCATATTATTCCTCTAGGTAAGACCATAGAATTGAACTTTGATGATTTAGATGGAGATCAAAAAGAATATTATTACAAAATACAGTTAATGACTCACGACTGGAGAGAGAGCAACTTAATATCAAACCAATACATAAATGGATTTCAATCAAATGTAATTTTTGATGTAGAAAATTCATTTAACACATTTCAAAACTACACGCATTATACTGTACAATTTCCTAATCAAAACACAAGAATTACAAAAAGCGGAAATTATCTTCTTTCTATTTTAGATGATGTTGGAGATGTGGTTTTTACAAGACGCTTTACTTTATATGAAAATATTGCAATTGTTGGTGTATCAGCTAGTAGAAGCAGAAACACAAAAAATATGGATAAAGAACAAACCGTTCAATTTTTGGTAAATCATTCTCGTCTTCAAATTAATAATCCTAGCCAAGAAATTCATGTAGCTATTTTACAAAATGAAAATTGGAAAACAGCAATTACTAAAATTCAGCCTCAATTTTACAAACCGAATCAACTTGTATACAAATACACCAAAAAAACTAATTTTTGGGGAGGAAATGAGTACTTATTTTTTGACAATAAAAATATTAGAAATGCCAGTGTTAGTATTGCCAGATCCGAACGTAAAGAAATATTCCACAACTATTTATACCCCTATATCAATAGAGGATTAAAATCGTACAGCTATAATCCTGATATTAATGGTCAATTTATAGTTCGAAATATTGAAGCAACAAATCCAAAGACAGAGGCAGATTACGCAATGATGTATTTCTCATTAAAAACTGGAAAAGAGATTGAAAATAAAGAAGTTTATGTATTCGGTGCATTCAATAATTTTAATCTTAATGAGGAAAATAAAATGAATTTTGACCCTTTAACTAACCAATACAACGTCAACTTTTTATTAAAACAGGGGTTTTATAATTACACATTTGTTACAAAATCCGCTGAAAATTTGATTTCAGAATCTGAAATTAGAGGTAATTTTTCACAAACTGAAAATATGTATACTGTGATTGTATACCACAAGGCTTTCGGTTCGTTGTTTGACAGAGTTATTGGAGTTGGATCTATTCAATACACTGGAGAACGCTAATTCTTAAAAACAAAAACATTTCAACTATTTGAAAAAAAGTAAACCCTAAAAAATCTAGTGTGATAATTTCACGTCCATTGGTTGTATTTATTTAAAAAATTTATAGTTGAAATAAAGAAGTGTTCATAGTGCTATCAACACTTTATAACACATCATTTTCTAAAAGAAATAAGTAAATTTTACATCCTTGTACTGAGTTACACAAAAGATTATTGTAAAAGTTATCCGTCTCAAAACTAACAAATAAATTGTAACTTTGCGACATAAAAATTAGACGATTACAACTTAAAAACATAGAAAATGGGAAAAGGTTTTTTTCACGTACCAACCGCTATTAACGAAACCGTAAAATCATACGCTCCGGGCTCTCCTGAAAGAGAAGCTATTGCAAAACAATATGCTGAATATTTTAAAGGAGCTTTAGATGTACCAATGTATATTGGAAAAGAAGAAATTAGAACCGGTAAAACAAGAAATATGACTCCTCCTCATGACCACCAACATGTTGTTGGTCAATATCATTTAGGGGAGCAGTCACATGTGGAAAGTGCAATAAAGGCTGCTTTAGAAGCAAGAAAAAATTGGTCTCAAATGCCCTGGGAACAAAGAGCTGCCATATTCTTAAAAGCTGCTGAATTAGTAGCTGGCCCCTACAGAGCAAAAATTAATGCCGCAACAATGATTGCACAATCAAAAACTGTGCACCAGGCCGAAATAGATGCAGCTTGTGAATACATAGATTTTCTACGTTTCAATGTAGAGTTTATGTCTCAAATATATGATGAACAACCAGACTCTTCTGAAGGGGTTTGGAATAGAGTGGAATATCGCCCTTTGGAGGGTTTTGTTTATGCTATAACTCCATTTAACTTTACTGCCATCGCAGGAAACTTACCTGCAAGTGCTGCCTTGATGGGGAATACGGTAGTATGGAAACCTTCAGATCATCAAATATTTTCAGCAAAAGTATTAATGGACATTTTTAAAGAAGCTGGAGTTCCAGATGGTGTTATTAATATGGTTTATGGAGATCCAGTTATGATCACTGATAC
>CBFHOD010000074.1:0-6783 GCA_965657365.1 Flavobacteriaceae bacterium | reverse complement strand
ATAAAACCAATTATACCTGCATAACTACTGTTTTTTGATAGATTAATATGACTTGTATTAATTCGTTTTGAGACAATTTTTTTATTAAACCACATCACAAGAGATGCCATGAATAGCGTAAAGCCTAATAAGATGAAAAATATATTTTTGTTAACCTCAATATATCCACCAATAAAAGCCAAAGGGATACTAAAAGATAGTATAGGAATAACTTTTTTCCAGTCATAGAGTTGTTGTTTTTGAAAATGAAAGACATTTAAACTAACTACAGCTATATTACACATTAATGAAATGAACCTAATTTGAGTAAAAACAATCCCTGTAAGCGCTAAAATTGCTAAATAACTTGATCCGCCACCAAATCCAACAGAAGAATACAGAATGGCAACAACAAAAAACAATAAAAATATGTGCCAATAAATGGCAAGAAGATTGGTGATGATTTCTATATCCATAAGGCTAATATAGTTTTATCTACTATGAAACATCATAATTATTTCATTTTTTAGATTTAGACCTCCTAATAATGACAAATAAAATTAAGGTTCCTATTTTTTTGTTAATATGCTACTTAATACTTGTTTTGCATACCCTTTGTCAATTATTTTTATAAAATATATTTAGAAGATGAAAAAAAATAAAAAAAAGCAAAAAGTCACCATGGCTAAAGCTTTCAAAACAATTATTTGGCCAAGGCGTAATTTGGTGTTTATAGGATTGTTTTTAATATTAATTAATAGATTATCTGGGTTTGTTCTCCCGCTAAAGTCAAAAGATTTATTGGATGATATTTACCCAAATCAAGATATGAACTCCTTATATGACTTATTGTGGATTGTTGGATTTGCCTTGTTAATACAAGCTATTACCTCTTTTTTATTAACCAGAATACTAAGTGTTCAAGCACAATATCTTATCTCAGAATTAAGAGCTCAAGTTCAAAAGAAAGTTTTATCACTGCCAATTAGTTTTTTTGATAATACAAAATCAGGAGCCCTGGTTTCAAGAATTATGAGTGATGTGGAAGGTGTCAGGAATTTAATTGGTACAGGTCTTGTTCAATTAGTAGGAGGTGTAATTACTGCGATCATATCTCTGGTTTTATTAATTCAAATAAATCCTTGGATGACATTATTTGTTTTTTTACCGGTAAGTGTTTTTGGGGTCATAGCTTTAAAAGCATTTAAATACATTCGTCCAATTTTTAGAAATCGTGGAAAAATTAATGCAGAAGTAAAAGGAAGACTCACAGAAACTTTAGCAGGGGTTAGAGTTATAAAAGCTTTTAATGCAGAAAACCAGGAGAATGAAACATTTGAAAAAGGAGTAGACCTGTTGTTCCAGAATGTAAAAAAAAGTTTAACAGCTACAGCAGTTATGACAAGTTCATCAACTTTTTTATTAGGCTTAGCTTCAGTTGGCATCATGGGAATAGGAGGTTATTTTATGATTGAAGGCCAGTTAACCACTGGAGATTTTTTGAAGTTTACATTACTTTTAGGTTTTATGATAGCGCCAATAGTACAGATGAGTAATATTGGAAGTCAATTAACAGAGGCTTTGGCTGGGTTAGATAGAACAGAAGAGCTTATGAATATGGAGGCAGAGGAAGATGATAAAGAAAGAACCCTAGCATTAAAAAAAGTTGATGGAGACATACTATTCAATAATGTTTCTTTTTCTTATGAGGAAGGAAAAGAGGTACTACACAATATAAATTTTCATGTCCCACCCGGTTCGGTTACAGCTTTGGTAGGAAGTTCTGGTTCTGGAAAGTCTACTATAGCAGGATTGTCTGCTACTTTTTTAAACCCAACTTCAGGTACCATAACCATAGACCAACAAGACATGTCTAAAATTAAACTGTCTAGTTATAGAAAACATCTTGGTGTTGTGCTACAAGATGAATTTTTATTTGAGGGAACCATAAGGGAAAACATACTTTTCCCGAGACCAAATGCAACAAAAAGCGAATTACAAAATGCTGTAAATGCTGCCTATGTTAACGAATTTACAGACCGTTTTGAAAATGGTTTAGATACCTTAATTGGTGAAAGAGGTGTAAAGTTGTCCGGTGGACAAAGACAGCGTTTGGCCATTGCAAGAGCTATTTTAGCAGCGCCAAAAATTATTATTTTAGATGAAGCTACCTCTAGTTTAGATACAGAAAGTGAATCCTTAATTCAGAAAAGTTTATCTGAATTGGTAAAAAATAGAACCACTATAGTTATTGCTCACAGGTTAAGTACTATAAAAAAAGCAGATCAAATATTAGTCATTGAAAGTGGAAGAATAGCGGAGCGAGGAACTCATAAACAATTAATAAAAGCACAAGGAAGGTATTTTGATTTGTATACCTATCAAGCAAAAATTTAGTTTGAATTAATTTAAGTCTTATTTCTTATAAGATATTTGATTTCTTTTAGTATAGAAATATAATATTCTTTGTTAGAGTTTATAAAGTGAGAATTATGTTCAGAATTTTCTAAGAGCTCTTCAAATCTTAATAAAGAAACTGTTTTTAAAGCCTCAACTTCCTCTTTTTGAAGGATGAGATTTTCAATATCTTCTTTTAATTCAGAGATAAAAATATTGTGAAACTCATTATCTATAATCCCTGAATTGTATGATTTGAAAGATTTTACAACTCCAATTTTTTTTAAATCATTTTCTAGAATTATTAATCCAATCTCTTCTTTAACTTCCCTTATAGCTCCAGCTAATAAGCTTTCACCAGCATTTACGTGACCAGCAACACTTACATCCCAAAGTAATGGATAGATTGCTTTAGAGGCTGCACGTTGTTGCAATAGAATTTTTCCTTTACTGGTATAAAACCAGATATGGACTGTGGCATGAAATAGACCTTTTTTATGAACTACAGATTTTTGACAAGTTTTTCCTGTTTTATTGCCTTCGATATCTAAAACATCAATCCATTCATCCATAAAAACTAATTCATTGCATTCTTTATACAGGCTACCAGGGAGTTAAAATCTTCTTTTGTATTATAAATATGACAGGAAAGTCTTATATATTTCCCTCTAAAAGAAATGAAGATTTTTGCTACATTTAATTCTTTTTTTAAAGTATCTAGAGACAATTCATCTGGAAGCCTTACACCAAACAAATGATGTGTTCTATCTTTTGGGTTTTCAACATAACATCCCATTTTTTGAAGTTCAATAACAGCATCTCGTGTAATATCTTCACAATAGGCCTGTATAGCACTAGGAGTCCATTTTAAGATTTGTTTCAGCGCTGCTATTTGCATTTTTACATAAATAAAACTAGCATGTTCGCCAGAAGAATATCTGTTGGCTAAAGGTTTGTAATTAGATTCATAATTGGTTAAATTAATTAAGTTTTCACTATTTAGCCGATTAGACCAATTTTCTTCAATAGGAACTCCATGATCAAAATACGATCCAAAATACCCATAGCCACACCCATAAGGACCAAATAACCATTTATATCCTGCACAAATTAAAGCATCTGGTTTAATTTCTTTTACAGAAAATGCATAAGCACCTATAGATTGACTTCCGTCTATAATTAATAATGAATTGTGTTTGCTTGTTTTTTTTCGTATGTCCTTTAAATTAAATAAGGTTCCGCTAGCCCAATGAATATTTCCCAAGCTAACTAGAGCTGTTTTATTGCTAATGGCATCTAAGATTGCTTTATTCCATAGTATGCCCTGGTCAACTTCAGTCTTTGGACGTTTTACTAGTTTAATTTTTGCTTCAAATTTTGCAGCTAATTTTTCCCAAACATAGTAGTTGCTTGGAAATTGTTCTTCAATAAGAAGTATTTCTTCATCTTTATGTAATACAATATTATTAGCTACGGTTGCCATTCCATAAGAAGCAGATGGGATGTTGGCAATTCTATTATAATCTTCTACATCAACCAATTCTGCAAATAGTTTTTTGAGCTCTATTATGGGTTCAAAATAAGTATCTGTTACAATTTTATAGGGATGACTTTTTTCTAAAACAGCAGAAACTCCAGCTTGTTCAACCGCCTTAAAAGAGGGTGATTGACTTGCTATGTTTAAATAATTGATATCCTCAGGAATATCAAAAAGTTGTTGCTGATTTTGTAGCATTTTCTTTAATTAAAATAAGAAAAAGTTTCTTCACCTTTTATTTTAAGTAAAGATTCATAGATTAATTTAATAACATTTTCTACATCATCTCTGTGAACCATTTCCACGGTTGTATGCATATAACGTAGTGGTAAAGAAATTAGAGCAGAAGCAACACCACCATTGCTGTAAGCAAAAGCATCGGTGTCTGTTCCTGTAGCTCTAGATAAGGCAGCTCTTTGAAAAGGTATGTTCTTTTCTTCAGCTGTTTTTGTGATTAAATCCCTGAGCTTTTGTTGAACAGCAGGAGCATAGGCAATAACAGGTCCGTCACCGTTTTTTATGGCCCCTTCTTTCTTTTGATCAATCATTGGCGTAGTTGTGTCGTGAGTTACATCGGTAACTATGGCTATGTTGGGTTTGATTGTATGTGATATCATCTCAGCACCACGCAATCCAATTTCTTCCTGTACAGAATTTGTTATGTATAAACCAAACGGAAGTTCTTTTTTGTTTTCATGGATTAGTCTCGCAACTTCAGCAATCATAAAACCACCCATTCTATTGTCTAGAGCTCTACAAACAAAATTTGATTTGTTCAATATATGAAACTCATCTGGGTAAGTGATTACGCAACCAACATGAACACCTAATTTTTCTACTTCTTTTTTAGTTTTACAACCACAGTCAATAAATATATTATCAGGTTTTGGAGCTTCTTCTTTTCCTTTATCTCTTGTGTGAATTGCTGGCCATCCAAAAACACCTTTTACAATGCCATTTTTGGTATGGATATTTACAATCTTACTAGGAGCAATTTGATGATCACTTCCTCCATTTCTGATGACATAAATTAATCCATTGTCAGAAATATAATTTACATACCAAGATATCTCATCTGCATGACCTTCTATAACAACTTTATAGGTAGCTTCAGGATTTATTACAGCCACAGCAGTTCCGTAAGTGTCTGTAATAAATTCGTCTACATATGGTTTTAAGTAATTCATCCATATTTTTTGACCTTCCCATTCATAACCAGTGGGGGCTGCATTGTTTAAATAGTTCTCCAAAAATGAAATTGATGCTGTATTTAATATTGATTTTTTACTCATAATATCTTTTCTAATTCTGTAAAAATAAACCATTTCTTACATCCTAAAAACAAATAGTAAAACTTATTGTAAATTTTATGAATAATTTACCATTGAACGTATTATTTATAATGTATAAAGTTTTGTTTATTATAATATCTTTGTAGCTAAAATAGAACTTTTGAAAAAAATATTTTTTCTTTTACTTTTCATTCCTTTGATTTTAACAGCCCAAAAAAAGGATTCAGCTCCACTTGACCTAGAAGATTATATCTTGGTAAAAACTGGAGATACTTTAACCATTAATTTAGATGAATTAACAATTTTACCAAAACTTGATTTTAATTCACCTACAGATGCCCGTTACTATTATTGGTTTAAAAGAAAAGTATTTAAAGCCTATCCTTATGCTAAAACAGCCTCACAAAGATTAGATTCTTTAAATTCTAGATTAAAAAGAATTAAAACTAAAAGAGGGAAAATAAAGTATACCAAAAGAGCACAAAAGTATCTTGAAGGAGAATTTACAGATCAATTAAAAAAAATGACTCGTACAGAAGGGAGAATTTTAATAAAACTAATATATAGACAAACTGGAAAAACTGCCTTCAATAATATTAAAACATTAAGAAGTGGGTGGAAAGCCTTTTGGTACAACACCACTGCAAATTTATTTAAACTTTCTCTTAAAAGTGAATATCATCCTGAGTCAATAAATGAAGATTATTTGATTGAAGATGTTCTTCAAAGGGCTTTTATCGACGAAAGATTAGTAGATCAAAAGTCAAAACTCTTTATTGATTTCCCAAAAATAGCAGCTGCTAAAAAAGGTAAAATCGATGTAGAAGAGTATAAAGTGATGTTTGCTAAGAATAAAAAGAAGACTTCTAAAAAAAATAACAAACGTTAACATATAGGTTTTTAGTTTATTAGAACTAATGTTATCAATTCCGCAAAAATATTTTATTTATTTCTTGTTTGTTTTTTCAAATAAATGGTATCTTTGCGTCCCGTTTTGGGGGTATGGGTTTAGTTAATTTGTATTTGTTAAGTTGATTGAATTATAGTATTGCAAAAAGATTAAAAAAAACATTATATTTTTCTTGTTGATTAGAAAATAGTTTTTACATTTGCAACCGCTTTGAAAAACAAGCGAAGTTCACAGGGATTTTGGAAGGCATTAAAGGAAAAAAGTGTTGTTAGTTCGAGTCTAACATTTCTACAAAAATTTAGGGTGATTATTGGTTGAGATTACACCGATTTAAGATCTTTAAATAGTTCATTGACACTATTGAAATTGACAGCGTAAACAAAGAGTAAAGTAACCATGTTTAACTTCGTTAAACAAATTCTTTTGAAACTTATTCATACATATTATTACAATATACAATGAAGAGTTTGATCCTGGCTCAGGATGAACGCTAGCGGCAGGCTTAACACATGCAAGTCGAGGGGTAACAGGAGTGCTTGCACTTGCTGACGACCGGCGCACGGGTGCGTAACGCGTATAGAACCTACCTTTTACTGAGGGATAGCCTTTAGAAATGAAGATTAATACCTCATGGTATTGTAAACTGGCATCGGTTTATAATTAAAGAT
>CBFHOD010000073.1:0-6866 GCA_965657365.1 Flavobacteriaceae bacterium | reverse complement strand
ATAATGTCTTCAAAAATATGATTAATGGTAAATACACCAGATTCAAGGATGTTTTTGTAAGTATCTCTTGGAACTGTTGTTGGTCTTAAAATAAATCCCAGAGTAGGGGGGTTAGAACCCAAATGAGTTACTGAACTAAAAACAGCTACATTAGTGATTCCTTCTTTAGAAATTGTTCCTATTAGGTTAGCAGATTTATAGCCCGAGCATGAGTTGATTAAGTTAATTTTCTTAATCTTTTCAAGGTCATTTATTTGATCTCTGGTATAATGCATTTATATTTTTTTGTAATTATTAATTTTAATTTTATTAGCCTTTAAGTCGAACATTAAATTATAAAGACCAAAGAAAGTTCTATTAATATAAATAAAATGTTTTGAACCTCTGTTTCCATTCATTTTTCTCAATTCAGTACTCTTACTGTATCTTTCTCCAAGTTCTGTGATTTTATTAAAAAATTCAGGGTCAGAAAAATCAAATACATCTTGATTAAATGGTTTTGTAAACAGACTTAATAATTCATGAAATAAATCTTTGAAAAATATAATTTCTTCATTTGAGTCGTCTTCTCTTAAAATTTCTAATTCATAGAGTTTTTTTGTAAAAAATTCTGGATTCTTTAAGTTGTCCTCAACTGCTAATTCAAAATAAGGTATATAAAATTCTGTAGGGATTGATTTCATACAGCCAAAATCTAAGGCTATTAAATCACCCTCTTTTGATACTAGAAAATTACCTGGGTGTGGGTCTGCATGAACTTTTCTTAGGTTATGAAGCTGATGCATGTAAAAATCCCATAATGCCTGACCGAGTTTATTTGATAACTCTATATTACTATTATACGCAGTAAATTCAGACAGATGTTCACCTTTCATCCAGTCCATAGTTATTATTCTATCTGATGAAATTTCTGGATAATAGTTTGGAAATTTTAAGCTTGGAATATGCTTACATTTTTCCACAATTTCTTTACTTTGATCTAATTCAAGTAAATAATTTGTTTCTTCTACCAATTTATCCTCAACTTCTTTAAAATATTTATTAGAGTCTTTACCTCTAATGTTAAACATTTTGACAGCTATTGGTTTTACAAGCGATAAATCTGATGCTATACTATCTGCAACACCAGGATATTGAATCTTCACAGCTAGTTTTTTTCCATATTTTTCAGCTGCGTGAACTTGGCCAATACTCGCTGCATTTACAGAGGTTGAATTGAATTTGTCATAAATTTGATCAGGATGTTTGCCAAAATATTTTTTAAATGTCTTTATCACTAAGGCGGGAGATAATGGAGGAACAGAAAATTGTGCCAATGAAAACTTTTCAACATAAGCTTGAGGTAGAATACTTTTCTCCATACTCAACATTTGGGCAACTTTTAATGCGCTTCCTTTCAATTTTTTCAAGCCGTCATAGATGTCTTCTGCATTATTTTCATTGAGCCGTTGTTTAGCCTCTTGCTCAGTTTTTGTTATTTTATCGCCATAATATTTAATATAATTTACACCAACTTTAGCGCCAGTTTGCACCATTCTTGTTGCTCTTTGAATTTTTGATGTGGGGATATTATCTATGGTTTTCATTCGAGTTATTTGTTGTGAATTTTTTCTTTAAATAAAAACTTACCAAAATCAATAATACTTTTTAGAGGAGTGGTGTCTATAAGATCGAAGCTAGCTTTTACAGATTTTTCAATAAAAATATCTGTTTTTTCAAAAGATGCAGAGGTGTCATCTAACCAAAATTTAATAGTGACTAAAAGTTGAAACCATGCAGATTCTTTTATAGACCTCTGTTGTAGTTTTTCTAAACGTTCCTCTTTTAGATCAATGGTTTGAATGTTTAAACTTTCAATATATTCTGAAAAAGATTTTTTAAGCTCAGTTAAAGTTGCCAATGATTTTAGTTGATTCTTGTTTTCAGCTAAAGCATGAACAACATAGCTTCTGTTTGCTGTCAAATTCTCAAAAAAGGTATAGTAAAAGCTTAGTAACTTGTTACGAGGGTCAAAATTTTCATAATCTTCACTATTTTTTAAAAGTGTGATTGTGTTGTTTAAGAAGGTCTTAAAAACACCTTTTTCAATTGCTTCAAAAGAACCATAATAGTTGTAAAACAAACTTTCTTCAAAATTGTTTTCTTTAGCAAAGCTGTATACAGAAGAAGGTTTTTTACTGTGATTTAAGACATAATCCATATACCATGAAGTGATGTCATTTTCTGTGATTTTTTTCTTTTTTGCCATAATTTTTAATTATGCCATAAAAATACAAAATGTTTAATCTTTATATCAAAGTATTAAACAAAATGATTTGTTAAAATTTCAAAAATTATCTACAATACAGTCTTGTTGGTCATTAAGTTTGGTTAATAGTTATAAAATCTATCAATAGAAGTTGATACACTTTTTAAAGTATCCCTTGAGTTTTTTATTTGCATCACTCTATTGCTAGTTTAAATATTTTTAAAAAATAAGCCTTGTAGAGTACAAGGCTTCTATTGTCGGGGTGGCAGGATTCGAACCTGCGACCTCCTCGTCCCAAACGAGGCGCGATGACCGGGCTACGCTACACCCCGAAGATAATTTAAAAATTCAAATCTACTGTATTATTTCTACACACTAAAATTATAAGCTTAAATAACTGTTTTTATTTAAAGAAAAATTTATCTATTTGATAAACGAATTCGGTTAATAATTAATTTAAAAATTTAATTGAAATCCATCTTTTGGAAAATCAAAAAAAATTACATTTGTAATTGAAAAAAATAGAATTATAATGTCTGAAAATATTGAAAAAATTAAATGTTTGATTATCGGTTCTGGACCTGCAGGATATACTGCTGCAATTTATGCAGCCAGAGCAGATATGAAACCTGTGATGTATACAGGTCTTCAAATGGGAGGTCAGTTAACTACTACTACAGAAGTAGATAATTTCCCCGGGTATGCAAATGGTACTGATGGAACCGCTATGATGGAGGATTTAAAAAATCAAGCTGAGCGTTTTGGAACTGAAGTTCGTTTTGGAATGGCTACTGAGGTAGTCTTAAGTTCTCAGGTTGGTGGTATTCATGAAGTAGTGGTTGATGGTTCAAAAATAATACATGCAAATACTGTTATTATTTCTACGGGTGCAACTGCAAAATATCTTGGATTAGAGAGTGAGCAAAGACTCATTGGAGGTGGTGTTTCTGCTTGTGCAACTTGTGATGGATTTTTTTACAAAGGTCAAGACGTGGTCGTCGTAGGAGCTGGAGACACCGCTGCTGAAGAAGCTACTTATTTAGCAAATATTTGTAATAAAGTAACCATGTTAGTTCGTAAAGATTATATGAGGGCATCAAAAGCAATGCAGCATAGGGTTAATAAGACCGAAAATATAGAGGTATTATATAATACTGAATTAGATGAGGTATTAGGTGATAATGTTGTAGACGGTGTAAGAGTTGTCAATAATATTTCGGGTGTTAAAAAAGAGATTTCTATAATGGGTATATTTATTGCCATTGGTCACAAGCCAAACACAGAATTGTTTAAAGGAGTATTAGATATGGATGAAACAGGTTATTTAATAACCGAGGGGAAAACGACTAAGACGAACTTGCCAGGAGTTTTTGCTGCTGGAGATGTACAAGATAAGGAGTATAGACAAGCCGTTACAGCTGCAGGAACAGGCTGTATGGCTGCTTTAGACGCAGAAAGATACTTGAGTGCTTTAGCTTAATTTATTTGCATAAGAATACTTTAAATACTCTTATACTAACAGTGTTAATTTGAAATTTATTAAATGTATATTGTAGTCGAAAATAATATATACAAATGATTATATACTTTTAATTATGTTTACTAAAATATCATTATTGAAAAAAATAACCTTTACTCTTGTTTTTCTCTCAATATTTTTTGTTGCTTGTAATAATTCTGGTGTAGAGTATTCTATTGAAACTACTCTAAATCCTAATAAAATATCTCCGTTAACCGCAACGTTACAAATAAAGACAGATAAGCCTTGCAGAGTTCGTGTAAAAGTTCTTGGAGATATACCAGTTGAACAATCTTTAGATAGTTTAAGAACAGATGTAGAGGTTTCTGTGCTTGGTCTTTATCCAGATAAACTCAATAGGGTAGAAGTTACCTTAGATTATGAAGGCGGACAAAAGGTAGACCTTATTGAAATTCAAACAGAAGAACTTCCAGTATTTTTCCCCTCAATTAGAGTTAATAAGTTAGAAAAAGATAAAATGGAACCTGGGATGCATGCTATGGATATTCATTTTGCCAATTTTGGAAAATTTAGATCTGCTCCAATAATTTTTGATGATTTAGGAAATATTAGATGGTATCTAGATTTAAGTTTTCATGGAGCTATGGTAGGGCCATTTCAAAAAATCAGAAATGGAAATATATTAGTAGCAGGAAGAAGAACTATCTATGAATTTGATATGATGGGAAAGCAAATCCATAAAACGTTAATTGATAACAATTATGGGATACATCACGATATATTAGAGTTACCAAATGGAGATTTATTACTTTGCGTAGGAACCAGAGATGCCTACATAGAGATAGACGAAAAAACTATTTTATCTGATAGTGATTTTATGATTCATTATGATAGACAACAATCTAAAGTTTTAAAAAAATGGGATTTAGCGAAACACTTAGATGTTAGTAGAGATGATTTAAATTTCTTTAGGGGAGGGGATTGGTTGCACATGAATGCATTAGAGTTTGATTCTAGAGATAGTACTATTATAGTTTCTGGAAGAAACCAGGGATTGTTGAAAGTTTCGTGGGATGATAAATTAAAATGGATTATGTCACCAAAGCAAAATTGGGGAAAATCAGGTAGAAAAGGTAAAGGATATAAAACTAAGCCCTATTTGTTAACCGCTGTAAATAAGGATGGAATTCCCTATGCTAAAGATATTCAAACAGGGCATAAAAGCGCAGATGATTTTGACTTTCCTTGGGGACCTCACGCTCCATACTTATTACCTAATGGTAATATTATTGTATTCGACAATGGTCCATTTAGAAATTACAATAATGATAATAACTATTCAAGGGCCGTTGAATATCAGATTAATGAAACAGATAAAACTTTTAAGCAAGTTTGGCAATATGGAAAGGAGAGAGGAGTTAAATTATTTTCTAGTATTGTTAGTGATGTAGATTACTTACCACAAACAAATAATATATTAATGACTTCTGGTTTTGTTAGTCCAAAAAATATTCATCGTGCTAAAATTGTTGAAGTCTCTCCTGAAGACAATTCAGAAGTTTTTGAGGCAACTGTATTTTTTAAAAGTACCAATAAGGGAAGTAAACCAGGTTGGGGGCAAACCGATATTTTATACAGATCTGAAAGAATGGAATTAAAAAATTAAGTTCTTTACTCACACTTATTTTTAAAAAGTTTAAACAACCTCTTTTTTATTTTGTAATTTAATTTCAATAAAAAAACCGTCATAATGACGGTCTTCTTAAACAAAAAACTAAATACTTAAATTATTTTGAAATAAAAGAATAGCAATTAAAAACAGTACTTGTTTTCAGTACTCAATTTCTCTGCTATTTTATTTCTAAGTGCTACCACATTTGGATAATTGGTATACTTAGTAAAACGTTTTAGGCCCATTAACATCATGCGTTGCTCATCACCCTCAGCAAATGATATAATTCCTTCCTTCCCATTTTTAATGACTATTTCAACTGCATTGTATAAATATAGTTTTGCCATGGCTATTTGAACATCTTGAGCATCTTCTCCAAATCTTTTTGCATTTTTTTCAGCTCTTAACAAAGTAGATTCAGCCATATATATCTCATTTAAAATATTAGCCGCTGCCATTAATAATTGTTGATGTTCTTCTAAATCAGGTCCAAATTTTTGAATCGCAGCTCCAGCCACCATTAAGAATACTTTTTTCAAATTAGCAATCATTTCTTTTTCTTCTGCAAAAAGAACAGAATAATCAGGAGTATCAAAAGACGGAATACCCATTAATTCTTCTCCAACTGCTGTAGCTGGTCCTAATAAATCTACATGACCTTTCATTGCTTTTTTAATAAGCATCCCTACAGAAAGCATTCTATTGATTTCGTTAGTTCCTTCATAGATTCTTGAGATTCTCGCGTCTCTCCAGGCTGCTTCCATTGGAGTTTCCTCAGAAAATCCCATTCCACCAAATATTTGAATACCTTCATCTGCACAGGCTTGAACGTCTTCGGATACGGTTACTTTTAAAATAGAACATTCTATAGCATATTCTTCTACTCCTTTTAATTCTGCTTCGCTATGTGAGTTCCCATTGGCAAGTCTAGCATTAATTCTATCTTCAATATCTTTTGAAGCTCTGTAACTTGCAGCTTCCCCTGCATAAGTGTTGGTAGCCATTTCAGCTAATTTTGATTTAATGGCTCCAAAATTTGATATTGAAGTTTTAAATTGTTTTCTCTCAGTTGCATATTTGAGTGCAGTTTCTGTAATTCTTCTTTGAGAATCTATACAGGCTGCTGCTAATTTAATTCTACCAACATTTAAGGCGTTTACAGCTATTTTAAATCCACCACCTCTAATAGAAAGCATATTTTCTATGGGAACAACGGTATCATTAAAAAACACCTGACGTGTAGAACTAGCTCTAATTCCTAATTTATGCTCTTCTTCACCTAACACAATTCCATTGGAGTCTGTTGAATCGTATTCTAAAATAAATCCAGTGATGTTTTTATCATCTTCAATTCTAGCAAAAACAATCATCAAATTACAGAAACCTGCATTTGATATCCACATTTTTTGACCATTAATCTTGTAAGACTTTCCATCTTCAGATAAGGTAGCTGATGTTTTACCAGA
>CBFHOD010000072.1:0-7124 GCA_965657365.1 Flavobacteriaceae bacterium | reverse complement strand
TAAAAAACCTGTATCAATGAAAAAAATTCAGATGGTTGATCTTCAAGGTCAGTACTCAAATATCAAAAAAACTATTGACTCCTCTATTGAAGAAGTTTTGAATTCCTCTGCTTATATTAATGGCCCATATGTACACCAATTTCAGGAAGATTTAGAGAAATACTTGTCTGTAAAACACGTTATCCCGTGTGCAAACGGAACCGATGCATTACAAATAGCCATGATGGGCTTGGGACTTGAACAAGGCGATGAAGTAATTACAGTAGATTTTACTTTTGCAGCCACTGTTGAAGTAATTGCCCTATTAAAATTAACCCCTGTTCTAATTGATGTTGAACCAGATACCTTTAATATCGATATTGATGCCTTAAAAAAAGCCATCACTCCAAAAACAAAAGCCATTGTTCCAGTTCATTTATTCGGATTATGCGCCAATATGGATGCAGTAATGGAAATTGCCAAAAAGCATAACTTGTTTGTAATCGAAGATACAGCGCAAGCCATTGGTGCAAGCTACACTTTTGCTGATGGACGCAAACAAAAAGTTGGAACTATTGGTCATGTAGGAACTACATCATTTTTTCCTTCAAAGAATCTGGGTTGCTATGGTGATGGTGGTGCAATTTTTACCAATGATGATGATTTAGCTCACACCATTCGTGGAATGGTTAATCATGGAATGTATAAACGTTATTATCATGACGTTGTAGGTGTAAATTCTAGACTGGATAGTATTCAAGCAGCAGTTTTAAAAACTAAGTTGCCTTTGTTAGACAAATATTGTGATGCCAGAAGAGATGCAGCACGTTACTACAACAATGCTTTTTCTCAAAATGCTAATATCATTACACCAACTACAAAATCTAATGCAACAGTAAATTGTGGTGAGATTTGTGACTCATGTGACTGTCATGTATTCCATCAATACACAATTAAAATAATAAATGGAAAACGGAATGAATTACACCAACATTTATTAGCTAATGGAATCCCAAATGCTATCTATTATCCAGTGCCGTTACACGCACAAAAAGCATATCAAGACAGTCGTTACAAAGAAGATGACTTTACAACAACCAATGAATTAATTGAAACGGTAATTTCCTTACCGATGCACACTGAATTAGATCAAGAACAGTTGGCTTTTATTACAAAAACAATCAATGATTTTGTAGGATAGTTTAAAATTAAAAAAACCCCATATGAAAAAAATATTAGTAACAGGAGGCTTAGGTTTTATCGGTTCTCATACTGTTGTTGAACTTCAACAAGCAGGCTATGAAGTTGTTATTATTGATAATTTATACAATTCAAAAATTGAAGTATTAGAGAGCATCATAGCTATCACAGGAGTAAAACCCTCATATTCTAATATTGATTTACGTAATAAAATTGCAGTTGAAGGTTTTTTTAAAAATAACAAAATAGAAGGGGTTATCCATTTTGCTGCATCAAAAGCAGTAGGGGAAAGCGTAAAGAATCCATTATTATATTACGAAAATAATATAAGCACCTTAGTCTATCTTCTCAAAGAGATGAAAAAACACAAATTATCTAACTTTATTTTCAGCTCTTCATGTACCGTATATGGTCAAGCAGATGAGTTACCTATTACAGAAAATGCACCCACAAAACCTGCAGAATCTCCGTACGGAAATACCAAACAGATAGGTGAAGAAATTATTAAGGAAAGTTGTAAAGCAAATGGCTTGAAAGCTATTGCTCTGAGGTATTTTAATCCAATTGGAGCTCACGAAACAGCGCTTATAGGAGAATTGCCACTGGGAGTCCCTCAAAATTTAATTCCTTTTGTAACACAAACTGCCGCTGGTATTCGAGAAGAGTTATCTGTTTTTGGAGATGACTACCCAACGAAAGACGGTACAGCTGTTAGAGATTATATTCATGTTGTAGATTTGGCAAAAGCTCACATAGCTGCACTAGAAAGATTATTGAAAAATAAAAATAAAAAAGATTTTGAGGTGTTTAATGTTGGAACTGGAACTGGGAGTTCTGTTTTAGAGGTTATCCAAGCTTTTGAAAAGGTGTCCAAAACAAAACTGAATTATAAAATTGTTGGAAGAAGAGAGGGAGATATTACCTCAGCATATGCAGATACTAGTTTTGCAAAAGTTGAACTTGGTTGGGAAACAGAAAAAACTTTAGAGGAAGCATTATTGGCCGCTTGGAAATGGCAATTAAAACAGTAATCTGAAATTATTCAAAGCTAGCGCTGATTGCCTCAACATTTCTATCTATTTTTCGCATCAATCCTTGTAAAACCTTACCTGGGCCAACTTCAATAAATTGTGTTCCACCATCAGCAATCATAGACTGAACAGACTGCGTCCATTTTACTGGTGCAGTTAATTGTTTCATTAGATTTTCTTTAATTTCTGCGGCATTATTTACCGCTTTTGCTGGCACATTTTGATACACTGAACAAGAAGGCTCATTAAAATTCGTAGCTTCGATCGCTGCTGCCAACTCTTCTCTTGCAGGTTCCATCATTGGGGAATGAAATGCCCCTCCAACTGGTAAAATTAATGCTCTTCTTGCACCTTTTTCAGCTAATAATTCACAGGCTTTTTGAATGGCTGAAACATCACCAGAAATAACCAATTGACCCGGACAGTTATAATTTGCAGCCACAACTACTCCATCAACACCTTCACATATTTGCTCGACAATTTGATCCTCTAAACCTAATACTGCAGCCATAGTTGAAGGTGTAATTTCACAGGCTTCTTGCATTGCTGAAGCCCGTTTAGAAACCAACTGAAGCCCATCTTCAAATGATAAAACGTCTGCAGCTACTAAAGCAGATATTTCACCTAAAGAATGTCCTGCAACCATCTCTGGTTGAAAAGTATCACCTAGAACTTTTGCTAAAATTACCGAGTGTAAAAAAATAGCTGGCTGAGTTACATTGGTTTGTTTTAATTGCTCAGCAGTACCCTCAAACATAATATCCGTTATACGAAATCCTAAAATTTCATTTGCCTTTTCAAAAAGTTCTTGAGCCATATGGGAATTATTGTATAAATCTAAACCCATACCTGTAAATTGAGCTCCTTGGCCTGGAAAAATATATGCTTTCATCTAAATTAATTTCTTAAGTTATAGGCACAAAAGTAGGTATTTCTTATCTGATTATGAAGACTTTTAGTAGGTCAAAAAAAATCTTAATAAATAGTTTAAATCACTTGAGTTTCTAATGATAAATAATTAGTAATTTCGTTTGTATGATTTCACAAAAAAAATCTCAAGCTCAAGTTATTTATCTAATTCTAGCGGCTTTATTTATTGCTTCTTTAGTAACCTCTAATTTAATTTTTCAAAAATTCTTTTACTGGTATCCTTTTGATGCTGAAGTTTTTGGAGTTAAATTATTTGAAGTTTCTGTTGGCTTATTACCCTATCCTATTACTTTTTTAATTACAGATGTCTTATCAGAAATTTACGGGAGAAAGAAGGCTAATCATGTTGTAATTGCTGGGATTTTTGCTTCTTTATTTTCTTTGGGAATTATTTATGTTTCCATGGCTGCTCCATCTACTTCTTGGTCTGTAGTTAATGACAATACTTTTATTGAAGTTTTTGGCGCTGCACCTTTAGCAGTTTTAGCTTCTATGATGGCCTATTTATTTGCTCAGTTTATAGATATTAGAGTATATCATTTCTGGAAAACGTTAACAAAAGGAAAACACCTGTGGTTACGAAATAATTTTTCAACCTTTGCCTCTCAAATTATAGACACACTGACTGTTTTGGTTCTGCTCTGTTCTTTTGATATTATTGCTTGGGAAAAGTTTTATGGGTTATTGGTTAGTGGGGTTATTTTTAAAATGATGATAGCTGTATTAGACACCCCTATTTTATATGTTATTGTATTTTCATTTAGAAAACATTTTAGTTTAAAAATAGGAGAAGAAATAGAAATTTAAATTTGTTTTATGAAGTATAAACTCACTACAAATTTATATCTAAATGATATATTTAAAACTCAATTTATAACATTAATATGCATGCTAATATTTGTTTCGACGCAAGGTCAAACCCTTATTTTTGACAGTTTACTGAAAACAAATGTTGATAAAGATGGAATGGTAGATTATCAATCTTTAAAAAAAAATGAAACACTCTTAGATGATTATTTAGTGTTCCTACAAAAGACTAAACCCAATGAAAATTGGTCTTTGAATAAACAAAAGGCTTATTGGTTAAACACCTACAATGCTTATACTATTAAAATCATTTTAAATAATTATCCTTTAAAGAGCATTAAAGACATCAAGCAGAAAGGGGAAATAGCTTGGAAGATTCCTTTCATTAAAATTGGAGAAAAAAAATTTACACTAGACTGGATTGAGCATGAAATCTTACGAAAAAAATTCAATGACCCAAGAATTCATATAGGTATTAATTGTGCCTCTGTGTCTTGCCCAAAATTAGGGAATTTTGCCTTTTCCGAGGATAATGTGGAAACTGCCTTAAACAATTTAATGTTAAATTTTATAAATGATAGTGATAGAAATAAAATAAGCAAAAACAACTTAAAGCTATCAAAAATATTTGATTGGTTTTACAATGATTTTACAAAAAATGGAACAATTATAGATTATATAAATAAATATGCAAGCATAAAAGTAAGTGAAAGAGCAAGCATAAAATACCTAACTTACGACTGGAATTTGAACATTAAATAAAATTTTTATGTCTAAAACATATTATAACTCTGCCGATTTAAGAAAATTTGGCAATATTACGGAATGGAGTGAGGAACTTGGAAATAAATTCTTTGATTATTATAAAAAAGTATTTGAAGAGGGAGCTCTAACTGCTCGTGAAAAATCATTAATAGCATTAGCTGTAGCTCATACAGAACAATGCCCATATTGTATAGATGCTTATACAAAAGACGGTTTACAACGAGGAATTACAAAAGAAGAAATGATGGAAGCTGTTCACGTGGGTGCCGCCATTAAAAGTGGTGCTACTTTAGTACATGGAGTTCAAATGATGAACAAAGTGAATAAATTGGAAATGTAGGATGAGTAAAAAATCACTTTTAGCTAGAAATAATGATCTCGCCAATACAAAAAGACAATTAGATATTTTATCCAATGGTCAATTTGCTGATGGAGAATTACCAACTTTTGCCAAGAAGATAAAAGAAACAAATCAGTTCCCTCTTCGCCCAAAAAAACTAGAGGTTCTACAAATAAATGTAGGATATATGTGTAATCAAGTTTGTGCTCATTGCCATGTAGATGCTGGTCCAGATAGAAAAGAAATCATGACTAAAGAAACCATGCAGGAATGTTTGGGTGTCATCAAAAAAACTGAAGCGCATACACTAGATTTAACAGGTGGTGCGCCTGAAATGAATCCAAATTTCAGATGGTTTGTAGAAGAAGCTGCTAAAGTTGGTATAAAAGATTTTATTGTTCGCTCCAATTTAACAATCATAAGAGCTAATAAAAAGTTCTATGATTTGCCAGAGTTCTTTAAAAAACATAATATTCATGTTGTAAGCTCTATGCCACATTGGACAAGAGGCAAAACTGATAAACAAAGAGGTGATGGTGTTTTTAATAAATCTATAAAAGCGCTTCAAGAATTAAATGCTGTAGGCTATGGAATACCAGGTAGTAACTTAAAACTTGATTTAGTTTACAATCCCTCAGGTGCTTTTTTACCAGGAAATCAAAAAGCTTTAGAAAATGATTTTAAAAAAGGACTTAAAGAAGAATTTAACATAGACTTCAATGCTTTATTTGCCATAACAAATTTGCCTATAAGCAGATTTTTAGATTATTTAATTGCTTCAGAAAACTACGAAGATTATATGTATTCACTTGTAGAGGCCTATAATCCTGCAGCAGTAGAACACGTAATGTGCACCAATACGCTCTCTGTAAGTTGGGATGGTTGGCTCTTTGATTGCGATTTTAATCAAATGCTCAACTTAAAAGTAGCAAGCAAAGTAAAACATATATCAGAATATAACGAGAAACTGATACAAAATAGAGATATTATGATCAATCAGCATTGCTATGGTTGCACTGCTGGTGCTGGAAGTAGTTGTCAAGGAGTTGTTGCCTAATGAAATCAAAAAATCTATTACTAATTTTTACCCGAAATCCAGAATTAGGAAAAGTAAAAACACGTTTGGCAAAATCCGTTGGAGATAAAACAGCCTTAGATATTTATCAATTTTTATTAAAAAAAACTAAAGAGGTTACTAAAAAAATATCTTGTGATAAGACAGTTTATTATTCTGAAAAAATTATAGAAGATGATCTTTGGAATCGATCAAATTATCAAAAAAGAGAACAATTTGGTAATGATCTTGGAGAAAAAATGAAAAATGCTATTGACGATGGTTTCAAGAAAAAATACAAAAAAGTTTTACTTATAGGGAGTGATTTATTCGACTTAAAACCCTCACTTATTAGTGATGCTTTCAAAAAATTAGACAACAATGATGTTGTAATAGGCCCTGCTTCAGATGGAGGATATTATCTAATCGGTTTAAAAAAATTACACCCAAAAATCTTTAAAAATAAAAATTGGGGGACATCAACTGTTAGAGAAGATACTTTAAAAAATTTAGAAAAAGTTGATGTACATTTGTTACCAATGTTAAATGATGTTGATGTAATAGAAGACATAGAACATCACCCTGCTTTTACTAAATTTCTGCAAACAAATGAAAGTTCTTGGACTGAAATAATGAAATCTAAAGACGCATTTTAACCAATAAATAGAGTATTCATGAAAACTAAGCAATTAGAAGAAACTAGTCGTTTTTTAGTCTCAAAAGGAGTTACAAAACCTACTGTAGGAATTGTACTTGGCACAGGTTTACATCAACTAATTGATGAAGTTGATATTGAGCAAGAAATTGCTTACACAGATATTCCTCATTTCCCAAATGCGACTGTTGAATTTCACTCTGGAAAATTAGTGTATGGAACTCTTTCAGGAAAAAAAGTGGTCATCATGTCTGGTAGATTTCATCTTTACGAAGGGTACACTCATTGGGAGGTAACCTATGGCATTAGAACAATGCAACAACTAGGAATTAATACGTTATTAATTTCTAACGCAGCAGGAGC
>CBFHOD010000071.1:0-7341 GCA_965657365.1 Flavobacteriaceae bacterium | reverse complement strand
GCTAACATTGTTAATATTATTATTGGTGGTGGTATTTTTGTTTTACCTCACGATCATGCCATACATCATAGTTTTTTTGCTTTTATTAATGACTCATTCGCCCTAAAACTTACACAAATAAATTTGCTTCAATTTTGGGCATAAAAAAAGCTCGAACTAAAATATTCGAGCTTTTCATCTGTACAGAAGGCGGGACTTGAACCCGCACGGGCATTACTGCCCATTGGATTTTAAGTCCAACGTGTCTACCAATTCCACCACTTCTGCATTGGTATATTTTTGTAGAATAGAGCGAAAGACGGGATTTGAACCCGCGACCCCCACCTTGGCAAGGTGATGCTCTACCCCTGAGCTACTTTCGCGTAGTCGTATTTTAATGAACAACCATTCATAAGAATGGGATGCAAATTTAAAACAAAAAAGGAAACTACAAAGACTTTTAAAAATTATTTTAATTTTATTTTAACTGAATATTCTACAAAATCTATGGGAATTCAATTATTATGAAATATCTTTGCATTCGATTTATTTTATAATGAGTTTATCTACTGCTATCGACACCAAATTTTCCCTTAAGAAGGTCTTCTCAGACTACAAACAACTTGCAAAAGTAGGTTTATCTTTAAGTGTTGTTTTTTCTTCTATAGCTGGATATTTATTAGCTATAGATGTTATTAATTATCAAGTTCTTTTCTTGCTGGGTCTAGGGGGGTTTTTAATGGTAGCTGCCTCAAATGCTTTCAATCAAATTATTGAAAAAGATACAGATGCTTTAATGAAAAGAACTATGAATAGGCCTCTCCCAACAGGAAGAATGTCTAAGACTACTGCATTAGTTTTTGCCATATTATTTGCAATTGTTGGGCTAGGGATTTTATACAGTATCAATCCAAAAAGTGCACTTTTTGGAGCAATATCTATCTTTTTATATACTTGTGCATATACACCCATGAAACCTATTTCACCCCTAGCCGTTTTTGTTGGGGCTTTACCTGGAGCAATTCCGTTCATGTTAGGGTGGGTTGCTGCAACTAATGAATTTGGAATAGAAGCTGGATTTCTATTTATGATTCAATTTTTTTGGCAATTTCCTCACTTTTGGTCTATAGGATGGTTACAGTTTGAGGAATACAAAAAGGCTGGATTTATTATGTTGCCCATGGATAAAAAAGATCAATCAGCAACAAAGCAAATTATTTTGTATACCATAATTATGATACTAGTTTCTGTTGCACCAGTGTTAAAACTGACAGGGGCATTTTATATTCATCCAATTACGGCTGTTATTATAGCTCTTCTTGGACTATTAATGCTGTATTATGGAGTTTTACTTCACAAAAAACAAACCAATTTTGAAGCTAGAAAATTAATGTTATCAAGTGTTATCTACATCACAATGATTCAAATTATATACGTAATCGATAAATTTTTACACTAACTATATGAATATTAGCGAAAAAGACTTAGAGAAAGAGTTAACCGTAGGAAGAAAAAAATCTGCAAAACCGATGTTATGGGTTTCCATGATTAGTATGGTGATGTTTTTTGCAGGATTAACAAGTGCCTATGTAATTAGTATGAGAAGAGATGACTGGGTTACTTTTGAGCTACCTGATGCTTTTTATATAAGTACAGTACTCATTATACTAAGTAGTATCACCATTAGCATATCTCAAAGGCTTATTAAAAAAGATAAAAGAGAACTATCTATTGCATTTTTATTAATCACTTTTGTACTAGGAATTGCATTTGTTTGGCAACAGTATGCTGGTTTTGAAGATTTGAGAAGTGCTGGTTTATTTTTTACAGGGCCTACAAGTACAGTTTCAACATCTTTTATTATAGGTATCTCCTTAATGCATGCATTTCATGTATTTGCCGGGATTATCGTATTACTTGTAGTCATTTATAATCATTTTAACCATAAATATACATCAGATGATTTATTAGGGTTTGAACTTGGTGCTATCTTCTGGCATTTTATAGATGTTTTATGGATTTATTTATTTTTCTTTTTCTATTTTATTAGATGATAAAATTGATTAATTTTGCCACTTATTAAAGAATTTTTATATTAAAAAAATATGGAATCAAACATTGCTGTACCTAATGAAAAGAAACCTACTTGGGGAGGTGGAGGAGTAAAACCTTTTGGAGCCAGTTATGGGAAAATGATGATGTGGTTCTTTATCGTATCTGATGCCTTAACATTTTCTGCATTTTTAGCCGCTTATGGTTTAACTCGTTTTAAATTTATTGACTCATGGCCAATCGCTGATGAAGTATTTACTCACATCCCTTTTGTTCATGGTGAATTTCCAATGATCTACGTAGCCTTCATGACGTTTGTTTTGATTGCTTCATCAGTAACCATGGTATTAGCTGTAGATGCTGGTCATCAAATGAATAAGAAAAAAGTAACGCTTTACATGTTATTAACCATCATTGGTGGTGTCATTTTTGTAGGTTCACAGGCTTGGGAATGGAATACTTTTATTAACGGAACCTACGGAGCTGTAAAAACTACAGATGGAAAAATTTTACAATTCACTAAACAAAATGGAGTTGATAAAGATGGTAACGCAATATTCAAGCAAATTGCTTTAGCTGACTTTGTTGTTGGCGACAGAGGAAATGCTAGAGTTCAACATACAAAAGGTAATGGGCTATGGTTTGAAGACGAAGGCACAATTTCACAATATTCTATTGCTCAAATTATCAGCTCTTATGAAGCAAACCCTGATGTTCAAATACGAACAGAATTAATTGACTTAGATAAGAAACAAAAAACAACGCTTAGCCGAGAAGCGGGGTCTGAAGAATTGGCTAAAACAAGATTAATTGTAGAAGGAGCAAACCTTGAAGTTAATGAATATGGAAATACAATTTTTGCTGATTTCTTTTTCTTTATCACAGGTTTTCATGGTTTTCACGTTTTTTCCGGAATTATTTTTAACATCATTGTTTTCTTTAACGTAATTCTAGGCACTTATGAAAAAAGAGGGCACTATGAAATGGTTGAAAAAGTTGGATTATATTGGCACTTTGTAGATTTAGTTTGGGTATTTGTATTTACTTTTTTCTACCTAGTTTAATTTTTTAATATATAATAAACATGGCACACGCACAATCTCATACAAAAAGAATCTGGAATGTATTCTGGATACTTTCTGCAATTACAATTGTAGAAGTTATATTAGGGATCTACAAACCGGGAGTTCTTCATTTAACAAGTTTTCTTGGAACCAGCCCTTTAAACTGGATATTCATCATTTTAACGCTTGCCAAAGCCTACGGGATAACATGGTCATTCATGCATATGGAGGGTGAAAAAACATGGTTCAGAAGAGCTGTTGTTTGGACAGCAGTATTTTTAATTGTCTATTTAGTTACACTCTTAATAATTGAAGGAGAATATCTATATAGCACATTAGCACCATTAGTGCGTTGGTAACAAAAAATAATTAAGGTGGTTTTTAACCGCCTTTTTTTATCATTAATTATGAAAATCACAAAAAAACGTTTTGTACTCATTGCATTGTTTGTGTTTCCTTTGCTGTTTTTTTTAATTCTCTCTACAGGAATTAATAACTTTAAGAAATTATCTACGCTAACAAATACAGTTTCTTTGGATGCCCTTGAAGATTCTATTTCTCTTACAGACCACGTTACCGTATTATGCTTTTTAGGAAATGATGTAGCCACAAAAAAAGGAGGTTTTTTTAATTTGAACCAAAAGATTTATAAAGAATTTTATGGATACAGGCCCTTTCAAATCATTGCTCTGTATCCAAAATCATCCGAAGATGACGTTGAGAAATTAAAATCTGACTTGGGTGCTTTTACAGATATGTCTAAATGGAACTTCATCTCCAGAAATAGAGATACAATTTTAACACTATATAGGAATTTAAAAACCAACAAAATGTTAGATTCTTCATTATATTCAAACCAGGTTTACCTTATAGACAAAGAACTTAATCTAAGAGGAAGAGCTAACGATGGTGACGAAGAAAACGAAATAATGTATGGTTACAACATAGAGTCTGTTGCTGAGTTGAATAATAAGATGGAAGATGATATAAAAGTTTTACTTTATGAATATAGAGCAGCTTTTAAAAATAAAAATAAAGCAGATAGAAAAAACTAAGTATATGAGCATGAAGAATTCATATATTGGCATCTCTTTTATCATTTTAATATTTGGTATTTATGTGGTTAGAAACCTAGATGATAGAATCTCAAATGAGACTTTAATAGATACTAACAGGCTAAATAAGACACAAGAAAACAATACAGAAAGTGAAAGCCAATTATTTGTTTACACCAAAGTTCCTCCGTTTGAATTTATAAATCAAAACGGTAAAACTATTACTAACGAAACCTATAAAGAAAAGGTTTATGTTGTTGAATTTTTCTTTACCACATGCCCAACGATCTGTCCCTTGATGAACGAGCAAATGTTATTAATTCAACAAGAGTTTGCTGAAAATTCAAATGTTGGAATAGCTTCAATAACTATTACTCCAAAAATTGATACGCAAGAGGTGTTAAAAAATTATGCCGTTACTAATAGTATCACTCATAAAAACTGGCATCTTTTAACTGGGAAATCAGAAGAAACTGTTTTTAATTTATCTAATAATGGCTTTAAATTGTATGCTGGAATAGATGAAAATATAGAACACGGTGGTTTTGAGCATTCTGGATTATTTGCTTTAGTAGATAAAAAAGGAGTGATCAGGTCACGAAAAGATTCACAAGGAAATCCAATACTATATTATAGGGCTATTGAAGAAAATGGGTTCCCAAATCAAATAAATGAATTAAAAGAAGATATAAAAATACTACTAGATGAATACTAACGAATTAACAGAAAAAAAATATAAGAGAGGTATTACAATTCTTTCTATTATTATTCCAGTAGCTGTAGCTGCTTTATTTGGTATCAATTTAAGAGAACTGGGGTTTGATGTTGAACCTCTTAGTTTTTTACCTCCTATTTATGCAACTATAAATGGAGTTACTGCAATTTTACTTGTTGCAGCTGTAATAGCTATTAAAAAAGGGAATAAGAATCTTCACGAAAAACTAAACAGTCTTGCTATACTCTGTTCAGTTTTATTTCTTCTAATGTATATTGCCTATCATATGACATCTGATTCTACTTCTTTTGGTGGGGAGGGAATCATCAAATATTTTTATTATTTCATTCTTATTACTCACATTGTTTTATCAGTAGTTGTAATTCCTTTTGTACTTATTACATTAATGAGAGCAAAATTTGGAAAATTTACTGAGCATAAAAAAATTGCTAAAATCACCTTTCCAATTTGGTTGTATGTGGCAATAACAGGCGTAATTGTATACCTAATGATATCTCCATACTATGTCTAAGTATTATAACTATTTACTTGTATTTGTGTTCGTGTTTTCAAATACCTCTTATTCCTATTCACAATGTGCAATGTGTAAAGCGGTGGTTGAAACTGGAGATGTTACAATGGCAGAGGGTATTAATAATGGCATTACTTATTTAATGGTATTTCCTTACCTATTAATTGGTGTATTGTTCTACTTTATATATCGATATAAAAAAGGTGCTAAAAATTAACATTTCAATAAGAGCCGTTACGTGTAACATATTCTAATTTTGATCGTCTTATGGTAAGCGTTTGAAGTTGAGATAGCGTTAAACACGAAGTAGGTTCCAAGAACTCAAAAAAAATAAAACACCTAAAATGAAAATAAAATTTTTATTAATTGCCTCAATTTTTATGATCACTAGTGGTTACTCACAAGAAAAATGGTCATTAAAAAAGTGTGTAGAATACGCGCTGGAAAATAATATTTCAATTAAACAAAGTGCACTTAGTATTTCTCTTTCTGAAAGAGATGTTGCCATTACTCAAGGAAATTTTCTGCCAAGTATCGGAGCAAGTACTAGTGGAGGAATTAATTCAGGATTATCTCCAGACCAAACAGGAGTATTAAAAAATACTACCAATTTTAACGCTCGGTTTAATCTTGGAGTCAATGGTACTATATTTAATGGATTTAGAAATTTAAATTCTTATAAACAAGCTCAATTGGGTGTAGAATCCAGTAAACTAAATCTTGAAAAAGCACAAAATGATGTTTCTCTGTTTGTTGTTAATGGGTACTTAAATATTCTTTTTGCAAAAGAGAATTTAGCTGTAGCCAAAATACAAGCTGAAATTAGTAAAAAACAAGTTGAAGCAGCAACCCAAAGATATGAAGCTGGTATTATCCCTAAAGGTGATCTTTTAAACACTCAATCTACGGCTGCCAATGATCAACAAAACTTAATTGCTCGTGAAAACACACTCACCTTAGCATTGCTAAATTTAGCTCAATTATTGCAAATATCTTCAGCAGGTTTTGACGTAGAAGACATGAATGTAAATACACCCTCCGGTCTTTTGCTATATGATTCTTCTGAAGTTGTTTATGAGAAAGCATTAACCAATCAACCTCAAATTAAAAATGCTGAATTAGGTATTCAAAATGCAGATTTAAATATAGAATTATCTAAAGGAGCTTTTTTACCAAGTCTGAATTATAGCATTAGCGGTGGAACCTCCTATTTTAACCAGATGAATAATTTATTTCCTGGTCAAAAAAATGAATACTTCTTTCAACAAGTTCTTAGAGACAGAGTTACTTATGGGGTATCGCTATCTTTAAATATTCCAATATTCAATAGGTTTCAAACCAAAAATAATGTTGCTAAATCCTACATTAATAAAGAATTGTCTCTATTAAACCTAGACAATCAAAAACTTCAACTACAGCAAACTATTGAGCAAGCATTTACAGACGCTAAAGCAGCCTCAAAAACTTTTGAAGCAGCAGCCATTTCATTGAAATCACAAAGAGAGGCCTTTAAAAATGCACAAGAGAGTTATAATTTAGGAGCTAGTACTTTATTTGACTTTGATTTGGTAAGAACTCGATTGGTGAGTGCCGAATCTGCATTAATTAGAGCCAAATATGATTTTGTATTTAAAACCAAGGTGCTTCAGTTTTATAATGGAAATTTAAATCTAGACTAAACAACTAAATTAGAGATATAACGGCAACTTTTGGTTGCCGTTTTTTTATACTTTATCTTTACACAAAAAGTTTTTGAGTACGATATTACACATAGAAACGTCTACTAAAAATTGCTCTGTTAGCATTGCAAATTGCGGTGAGCTAATGAGTTTGAAGGAAATCAATACTGGAGAGTATTCACACGCAGAAATGCTACACCCATTAATTAATGAAGCTTTATTAGAGAGTAAATTAACCATTAAAAAAATTGAAGCTATTGCTGTA
>CBFHOD010000070.1:2631-7420 GCA_965657365.1 Flavobacteriaceae bacterium | reverse complement strand
CCAATTAATAAAACAGGGGTGGCTGTTTCTTTAGCAAATTTTATTAACTCCGCTGTGGTTTCTCTGATCTGAGAGATACTTCCAGGAGAAGCCTCTATGGAATTAGTATGCAAGGTTTGTATCGAGTCTATAACCAAAATTTGAGGAGTTGTATTCTCAATATTTTTAAAAATTTCCTGAGTATTTGTGGCTGTTAAAATAAGGCAATTCGAAGCATGCTTTTGAATTCTTTCTGCTCTCATTTTTATTTGAGATTGACTTTCCTCTCCAGAAACATATAAAACTTTATGAGAGATTGAAAGTGCTACTTGTAGAATTAGTGTAGATTTTCCAATGCCAGGCTCACCGCCCAGTAATGTCACAGATCCTTTAACCAAGCCCCCACCTAAAACCGTATCCAATTCATTGTTTTTTGTTGGAATTCGTTCTTCGGCATTTAATTTAATCTCTTCAATTTTTAAGGGTTTAGAAATGGTCTTTATTCCACTAGATTGTTTCCATGCTCTAGGGATCTCTTTTTGAACCACTTCTTCAACAATAGTATTCCATGCATTACATGCGCTACATTGCCCCATCCATTTTGCATGCTGAGTTCCACAATTCTGACAAAAAAAAGTAGTTTTAGCTTTCGCCATTTTATATAAGTTTACACAAAGAAAAGAAAATTACTTTGCTTTGTTGCAAATTGGTAAAAGTAAAAAAGAGAGTCCACCAAAAATAATAATCATAGCGGTTTGTGCAGCCCACATCACACTTCCAAATGCAGTAGAAGGTTCTTCGGGTACCCCAAATAATGTAAAGGCACCGGCAACAGCTAATGGATACAAACCAATACCTCCGTTTGTTGCTGCAATACTAAATCCTCCAGCAATAAATCCTACTAAAATTCCTCCAAACGGAACTTCTAACCCATTAATGGCAGGTATGGTAGCCCAAAACATTAAAATATACATGACCCAAATAAATATGGTATGGAAAATAAAAGCCCATTTATTTTTCATTCTAAAAATACTGGTAACTCCTTCAATAAGGCTTTTTACAAAGGTTTTAATTTTTAGCCCTACACCCTTTGTAGATTTTCTTACATAGCTGTAAAACAAGAATCCAATGCCCACAAACACAACTAAAATAACACCTATTTTAATCGGATCTACATTTTTTGTTAGTAATTGAATTATAAAATCAAACTGAATTAGTAGTGTAATTCCTATAATCAAAAACATCATAACTAAATCTGCAATGCGTTCTGCTACGATAGTTCCAAATCCTTTTTCAAATGGGATACCCTCATAATTGGTCATCACGGTAGCTCTTGAGACTTCTCCAGCCCTAGGGATGGCTAAGTTTACAAAATAGCCAATTAAAACCGCTAAAGTGCTATTAATAAATCGAGGCCTATAACCCAAGGGATCCAACATAAATTTCCAACGATATGCTCTAGATAAGTGACTTAAAATTCCGAAAAACAACCCTAGAGCAATCCACCAATAGTTTGCATTTTTAAAATATTCAAAAAGGGTCTCAGGAGGGATAATTGTAAATAAATACCAAACTAATATTCCTCCAAAAAGTAAAGGAATAATTATTTTTAATATTTTTTTAATCTTAAAATTCAAAATTAGGTGAGTAAATTAGTATTTTCATTAGGAAAAACAAGTGATGGATTAAATATCTTTGCTTTTTCAAAATCTAAAAAAGCGTAGGTAATTAAAATTAAAACATCTCCAACAGCAACTCTTCTAGCCGCTGCTCCATTTAATGTAATTTCACCACTTTTTCTTGGTCCAGGAATCACATAGGTTTCAAGTCGTTCGCCATTATTATTATTAACAACTTGAACACGCTCACCTTCTATGATATTGGCAGCATTCATAAGGTCTTCATCTATCGTAATGCTTCCCACATAATTTAAATCGGCACCTGTTACTTTAACACGGTGGATTTTTGATTTAACAACTTGAACTAACATCCGGCAAAAGTACTACTTTTTTAAAATTTGAAATGCTAAAACACACTAAAAAAAGTTAAGAGCTTAATGAAATTGTATCTATTAATCGAACTTTTCTGGCATATGCTGCTATAAATGCACGATAGGTTTTTTTCGGTGATATTTTTGTTGCACTTTTTAAAGTTTCTTCTTCTGTTATGGTAAAATATTCCAACTCAAAAAGCGGGTGTTTTTCAAATTGTTCTAAAACCCATTTATGAATAGCAAATAAGGGAAGCTTTTCTATATTGTTCCTTACACTACAAAGCGTGTGATAGATCATTGAGGCTGCCTCCTTTTCTTGAGAAGTTAGGCGAGCGTTTCTAGAGCTCATGGCTAAACCACTAGCTTCTCGATGAGTGGCACAGCAGACAATGTTTACATCTAAGGTTGTTTTTTTTACCAACCTCTTAATTATTTGTAGTTGTTGAAAATCTTTTTCCCCAAAGTAGGCATTGGTTGGAAGTATAATTTCAAATAATTTTTTTACAATAGTGCCAACACCATTAAAATGACCCTCTCTATATCTCCCTTCCATTTCAGTTTCCAGACCATCAAAATCAAATTGCTGAGATGAAATATTGTCCGTGTAAATCTCTTCCACTGAAGGAATAAAGACAACATCACAAGAACTATTTTCCAAGAGGGTTAAATCGTTTTCTAGAGCTCTCGGGTAGTTGTCTAAATCTTCTTTATTGTTAAACTGAGTTGGATTTACAAAAATACTAGCCACAGTAAAGTCATTTTTCTTTAAAGATTCTTCTAATAAAGAAAGATGCCCTTTATGGAGAGCACCCATTGTTGGAACAAAACCAATTTTAGAGTTTTCAGAACGAAATTCTTTAAAATACAATTTAAGTTCGTCCTTAGTTTTAAAAACCTTCATAATAGAATATAGTCTAGGATCGCAAACTTAGTATTTTAACACGACTTTTGCATAAAATTTTGTACTTTTGCGAACTTATATAAAGGCTTAAATTTAATGAAAGATAAGAGAATATTGTATGTTTCTTCAGAGGTTGTACCTTACTTGCCAGAAACAGAGATAGCATCTACTGCATTCAATGTAGCAAAGAAAGCGCATTCTAAAGGTGTACAGACAAGAATATTTATGCCTCGTTTTGGGGTAATTAATGAGCGAAGACATCAACTACACGAAGTTATTCGTTTATCGGGAATGAATTTAATAATCAATGATATGGATATGCCTTTGATTATTAAAGTAGCCTCAATTCCAAAGGAAAGAATGCAAGTTTATTTTATTGATAATGACGAATACTTCAAAAGAAAAGCTATTTTTTCAGACGAAGATGATCAGCTTTTTTCAGACAATGATGAAAGAGCTATTTTCTTTGCGAAAGGAGTTGTTGAAACCGTAAAAAAATTAAATTGGGCGCCAGATATTATTCATGTACATGGATGGATGGCATCACTACTGCCTTTATATATTAAAGAATATTACAGCGATGAGCCTTTGTTTGCAGAAAGCAAAATTATTACCTCTGTATACAATAAAGATTTTGAAGGTTCACTGAATAATGAGCTTGCAGAAAAAATTAAATTTGATAAGATTTCAGATGATAAAATCCATATTTTACAAGACCCAAACTATATAAATATTATTAAAAGTGCTGTTTCAAATTCCGATGCAATTGTTCAAGGAAGCTCTGAGATCCCTGAAGAAATTTCAGAAGAAATTGAAAAAACAGACATTCCTGGACTTTCATTTCAGGAAGAAGATTCTTTTGAATCGTATTTAAATTTTTATAAAGAACTCATTTCAGAAGAGTAAACTTAGAGAGGTTATGTTAAGAAAATATATGAAAGCAACAGTATATGTTGTATTTACAGCGTTTCTTTTAGGTTTGATTGTTTCTTGTGAAGAAGATTTTACTGATATTGGAACATCAATTGTTAATAATGGTGAGTTTACTACAAATGATACTATTTTCGAAATAGAAATTTCTGCTAAAAATACAGAAAAAGTTCGGGCAGATGGGCTAGCTATTGGAGGTCTTTTAGGACAGTATTTATTAGGGGTTCACAATAATAATAATTACAAAAAAATTGAAGCATCGATCATTTCTCAACTCGGCATTCCCTTTGATCTTACTAAAGTAGATCAAGAGTATGGTTTAGATACGGTAACGATTACCTCCATTGATACGGTGCTGTTAAGAATACCCTATAATGCTTCCATATTAAACACCGCAATACTTGATTCTGATTATATATTAGATTCAATTATTGGAGATCAAAATCAACCCTTTACGTTAAATGTTTTTCGATTAGAGACGTATTTAAGCGGTTTAAATCCAACAACACCTGCTCTAATTAACTCGTATTATTCAGACCAAGACTATGAAGTTTCAACTGAGAAGTTAAATAGCGTTGAAGACATGCAGTTTATGCCTAACAGAAGAGATACTGCTCAGTTTGTAAAAAGAAGGCTTAGTACAGGATTGGTATATACAACAGACACTATTGTATATCCAAATTCAAATCCATCTATTAACATCCCATTAAAAGAGGATGTCATTAAAGAATTACTTTTTGATCAATATGAAACTTCAAACTTTTCATCTCAAGAGGCTTTTAATAATTACTTTAGAGGGATAAAAATACAGGCAGAAGGCGATAACGGTTCTTTAATATCGCTAAGTTTCAATAATAATAATCTTCAACCTTTAATTGATATTTATTACACAAATACAGTTTTAGTTGATGGAGGAACAGTTGTTTACGACACCATAAAGAAGACAGACACCTTTTTATTATCAGGCATTAGAACTAATGAATATA
>CBFHOD010000070.1:0-2533 GCA_965657365.1 Flavobacteriaceae bacterium | reverse complement strand
GATGGAGGAACAGTTGTTTACGACACCATAAAGAAGACAGACACCTTTTTATTATCAGGCATTAGAACTAATGAATATAAAACAACGCCAGGGCAAACACCAGGCGTCAATAATATTCCTCTTCAAGGGGTTTCTGGATCAATGGCTCAGTTAAAAATTCTTGGTGATGATAACGATTTAAATGGGATTCCTGACGATCTTGAAGAACTGAGAACAAAGAATTGGTTAATTAATGATGCGAGTATTACAATTTATGTAGATCAAGACGTTATAGAGCCAGATACAACAGCAATACCCTACCAGTTATTTATATATAGAGATGGGTTAAATAGCGCAGGACTAGAAACTCCTCGTCAAATTACAGATTATATAACTGAAGGGGTAAATGAAGTAGGAGGTGCATTAAATGTAAATGATGAAAATATCCCGAATAGCTATACCTTTAAGATTACAGATTATATTTCAGAATTATTAGCTGGAAATACAGACAACCTTCCAACACTTGGTGTTCGAGTTTTAAATCCAACCGACCTTCCAACATCAACTATAGATACGATTGTTAGAAATTATAACTGGAACCCTAAAGCAATCATGCTGTTGAACAACAATACACAAAACACATCAAGGAAACCTAAATTAAAAATATCATACTCCCTCAAGACAGAAGAGGAATAAATAGTTAAATTAATCACCCCCCAAAATCAAAAAATATGTGTGGAATCACAGGATACATAGGCAATAAAGATGCATATCCAGTAATCATAAATGGCTTAAAAAGACTCGAATACAGAGGCTATGACAGTGCTGGTATCATGATTTATGACGGAGAAGACATTAATCTTTCCAAAACTAAAGGTAAAGTAGCTGCTTTAGAACAAATAATAGATAACAACCCAAAATCAAAATCAGGAACCATAGGAATAGGACATACTAGATGGGCTACTCATGGAGTTCCCAATGATGTAAATTCTCACCCTCATACATCTCAATCTGGTAACTTAGTAATTGTTCATAATGGGATTATAGAAAATTATGATACGCTAAGAAAAGAATTAACACAAAGAGGCTACATTTTTCATAGTGATACAGATACAGAGGTACTGGTAAATTTAATAGAAGAAGTTAAAAAGAAAGAAAACTGTAAACTTGGAAAAGCGGTGCAATTAGCGTTAACTCAAGTAACAGGAGCCTATGCAATTGCAGTATTTGACAAAGAAAAACCAAATGAAATTATTGTAGCAAGACTAGGAAGTCCTATTGCGATTGGAGTTGGAAATAATAATAAAGAATTTTTTATTGCTTCAGATGCATCACCTTTTATAGAGCATACTAAAAATGTTGTGTATTTAGAAGATGAAGAAATGGCAATTATTAAGTTAGGAAGAGATATTAGAGTAAGAAGAATAAAGGACGACTTATTTGTAAATTATACGATTCAAAAACTCAAATTAAATCTAGATCAAATAGAAAAAGGAGGATATGATCATTTTATGATTAAGGAAATCCATGAACAACCTAAGGCCATTACAGATACCTATAGAGGTAGAATGTTAGTCAACCAAGGGATTATAAAAATGTCAGGGATAGACAACAACCTTGAACGATTTATAAATGCTGAACGGATAATAGTTGTAGCCTGTGGAACCTCATGGCATGCAGGACTAGTCGGAGAATATCTTCTTGAAGATTTAGCAAGAATACCTGTCGAGGTAGAATACGCCTCAGAGTTTAGATATAGAAACCCAATCATTACCCCAAAAGATATCGTTATTGCTATTTCTCAGTCTGGTGAAACCGCAGATACATTAGCAGCCATAAAACTAGCAAAATCTAAAGGAGCATTTATTTTTGGGATATGTAATGTCGTAGGGTCATCAATTTCCAGGGAAACACATGCGGGTGCTTATACTCACGCAGGTCCTGAAATTGGAGTTGCCTCAACAAAAGCTTTTACAACACAAATTACAATATTGTCTTTAATTGCGTTAAAACTGGCAAAAGAAAAAGGAACACTTTCAAATTCTGAATTTAAAGCATATCTTCAAAAAATGGAATTGATTCCTGGGAAAGTTCAAAAATTACTTGAAATAGATGCCAAAGTAAAAGAAATAGCACGTATTTATAAAGATGCTAAAAACTGTTTATATCTTGGAAGAGGGTTCAACTTTCCTGTAGCATTAGAAGGTGCATTAAAACTAAAAGAGATTTCATATATCCACGCAGAGGGTTATCCTGCTGCAGAAATGAAGCATGGCCCTATTGCCTTGATAGACGAAGACATGCCACTATTTGTAATTGCAACGAATAAAGGACATTACGAGAAAGTAGTGAGTAACATTCAAGAAATAAAATCTAGAAGTGGTAAAATTATTGCTATTGTTACCGAAGGAGACGTTACGGTAAAAGAAATTGCAGATCATGTAATTGAAATACCGGAAACTGAGGAGGCACTTACACCTTTGTTAACAACCATCCCTTTTCAGCTACTGTCGTACCATATAGCAGTGATGTTAGATAAGAATGTAGATCAACC
>CBFHOD010000069.1:3402-7460 GCA_965657365.1 Flavobacteriaceae bacterium | reverse complement strand
CATATGTTTATTGAACGTAAAAACTATCATGGAATCTTCATGCCTGGTTTTCAAGAATGGAAAACCGATTACAACCCTCCAACTGCAGGGCTAAAGTATATTGATCATATGGTTGGTAATGTAGGATGGAATCAGATGGATGTTTGGGTAAAATGGTATGAAGAGGTAATGGGGTTTGAAAACTTCTTGTCATTTGATGACAAGCAGATTCATACCGAGTACTCTGCATTAATGAGCAAAGTAATGTCTAATGGAAATGGTCGAATAAAATTTCCCATTAATGAACCAGCAAAGGGGAAGAAACGCTCTCAAATTGAAGAATATCTTGATTTTTATGAGGGTGCAGGAGTACAACATATCGCTGTAGCTACTGATGACATTCTTAAAACTGTAAGTCAATTAAAATCTAAAGGAGTTGAATTCTTATCAACTCCACCCGAAGAATATTATAATGCTGTTCCCGGTCGTTTAAAGGAATTTAGCCATGAATTGAGGGAAGATGTCGAAAAATTAAAAGCATTAGGAATCATGATTGATGCAGATGAGGAAGGGTATTTATTACAAATTTTTACAAAGCCCATCGAAGACAGGCCTACCTTGTTTTTTGAGATTATACAAAGAATGGGAGCTAAAGGTTTTGGTGCAGGAAATTTCAAAGCTTTATTTGAGTCTATAGAGAGAGAGCAGGCCAAAAGAGGAACTTTATAAGATAAAATAGCGTACAACGCTACACACATATGAACAAAGATAAATTATTAAAATCCATTGAAGAAAAGTATAAAAAGCTAGGCGTTCCTTTAGACGCTATGTTAGAGGGGTTACTCTGGAGTACTCCAATTACGTATTGGGATTATATTCAAACCGATGCGCTTTTAGGCTTACAGATCCCAAGAACAGATCAACCCGATGAAATGGTGTTTATTATGTATCATCAAGTAAATGAATTATTATTCAAAATGGTGTTATGGGAAATTGATCAAGTGGCTAAAACTAGAGAGATTAGTGCAGAAAAGTTCTCAATGCATTTGATGAGAATCAGTAGATATTTTGACATGTTAAGCAACTCATTTAGTGTGATGGCAGATGGAATGCAGCGTGAACAATATTTGAAATTTAGAAATACTTTAACTCCTGCAAGCGGCTTTCAAAGTGCCCAATATCGCAAGATAGAATTTGCCTCCACAGAGCTCATCAATTTAATTGATGCACGTTATAGAGGTACTATTAATCGTAATTCTCCATTTAAAAATGCCTATGACCACTTGTATTGGCAAGCAGCTGGGAAAAATCATTCAACGGGTGAAAAATCAGTATTAATAAAATTATTTGACAAAAAGTATATGGGAGATTTTATAGACTTTATGGAAGATTATAACGAATGTAACTTATCAAAGAAATTTAAACAATTACCTGATGAAATTCAAAAGGATGCTACATTAATAAAAGCGATGCGTCATTATGATTATACTGTGAATGTTAAATGGGTATTAGCACATTATGATGCTGCAGGAAAATATTTAGGCGGAAAAGAAAAAGAATTAGAAGCTACCGGAGGAAGTAGTTGGAGGAAGTACTTACATCCCAAATACCAACGCAGAATCTTTTATCCCTATTTATGGTCTAAAGAAGAATTAAAAAACTGGGGTACATTTTAAATAAATGATAATTTTTAGTTAAAAAAGGCTCCCATCCTTAAATTAGGAAGTATTTATTTTTCTAAGTCAGCTGATTCTCATTCAATTTTTATATGTTTGATGTGTATGAAAAAATTATTTTTAGTCTGCCTTTTCCTCTTTTCAAGTACCCTAATTAATGGACAAGAAATAGCTGAGCCTTTTAAAGACGGAGAATGGTTAAAATATAAAATGAGTTATAGTGGTTTTTTTAAAGCTGGCACTGCAGAACTTACTCTAAAAGAAACAGATTTAAACGGGAAAAAAGTTTTTTATGCAAAAGGATTTGGTAAAACTAGTGACTTTATTGGGTGGTTTTTTAAAGTAAGAGATACCTATGAATCCTACTTTGACTACTACAAGGTAGCACCATATCTTTTTAAAAGAGATGTTAACGAAGGTGGTTATATTATTAAAAGAGACACCAGGTTTAATCAAGAAACAAAAATTGCTACAATTGAGGATTTTAAATACAATACTAAAAAAGAAGTCTCTTTTGGTGATGTACAAGATATGATTTCAGCCTTTTACTATTTGAGAACTGTCAATATTGATACTATAAAAACTGGTGATGAAATTGATTTAAATATGTTTTTTGACTCCAAGACATTTACTTTTAAACTACGATTTTTAGGTAAAGAGTATATAAAAACTAAGTTTGGAAAAATAAAAACAATCAAATTGCGTCCCATCGTTCAATCTGGAAGAGTTTTTAAAGAAAGTGAAAGTGTAACTATATGGGTTACGGATGATAAAAATAAAATACCTGTTAGACTAAAAGCAGCACTTGCTGTTGGATCTTTGAGAGCAGAATTAAAAGCTTTTAAAGGATTAGCAAATTCCTTTAAAATTATGACCGATTAAGTTGTATTTTTACCGAGTTCTCCTAGATGAATAAAATCTGACAACATTGAAAAAATTTAATATTCTTCTTTTTGTTTTATTAATTGTTCTGTCTTGTGGTAAAGATAACCAAGGAGACACTGAAGCCAACTCTAATGAGACTATTCTTTCTACACCTAAAATTATTTATGAATTTGGCTATAAATTAAACGATTTTAAGGTGATTAAAGACACCATTAAAAAAGGAGAGAGTTTTGGAATTATTCTAGACAGACATCATGTTTATTATCCTAAAATAAATGCCATTGCAAAAAAGATTAAAGACACGTTTGATGTTAGAAGAATTAGAGCTGGAATACCCTACATGATCCTTGCAAGTAAAGATTCACTTGAAAAAGCAGAAATTTTTATCTATGAGAACAGTAAAGCAAGTGCCACAATAGTAAATTTTAAAGACGCTAACATTCTTGCCTATACATACAGAAAACCAATAAAAATTATTGAAAAAGAAGTTTCTGGTAAAATTTATTCTACACTGTCTGAGGCCATGGATAGTCTTCATTTAAATCCAAATTTAACCAATGATGTCGCAGATATTTATGCTTGGACTTTAGATTTTTTAAAACTTCAAAGAGGAGACCGATTTAAATTAATTTATGAAGAAAAATTTATAGATGACAGTGTATTTGTTGGTTATGGAAAAGTAAAAGCAGCGCTTTTCGATCATAATAATAAAGATTTCTATGCCTACAGATTCGTCCCTAACTCCATTAAGAAAATTCCTGAATACTACGATGATAAAGGAAATATGTTGAGAAGTCAGTTTTTAAGATCTCCTATTAAATTTCAATATAGAGTTTCCTCGAGATATAATTTAAGAAGAAAGATCGCATATTATGGGAGAGTAAAGCCTCATAAAGGGACAGATTTTGCCGCTAAAGTTGGAACTCCTATTATGGCAACTGCTAATGGAAAGGTAACTGAATCGAGAAGAAAAGGGGGAAATGGGAATTATGTTAAAATTAGACATAATAACACCTATTCTACTCAATATCTTCATATGAGCAGAAGAAAAGTTAAACGAGGTCAATATGTTAAACAAGGAGATGTTATTGGTTGGGTTGGAATGACTGGAAATACTAGTGGGCCTCATGTTTGCTATCGTTTTTGGAAAAATGGAAGGCAGGTAGATCCATTTAAACAAAAACTTCCCGCTGCTAAACCTCTAAAAAAGAGCCTCAAACCAATTTATTTAAAATTCATAGAGCCTTTAGAGACTCAGTTAGATAATATAGAATTCTCAAAATAATAAATTAATAAAAATGTCACTAGATAATATAAATCCCACAACAACAACAGCCTGGAAAAAATTAGATTCTCATTTTGAAGAGATGAATTCTTTTTCTCTGAAAGAAGCATTTAAAGAAAATCCAAATCGAGAAAATCAATTCTCAATTGCTTTTAATGACTTAGTCTTAGATTTTTCAAAAAATAGGATTCATCAAAAAACAATTGATTTGTTAGTTGAACTGGCAAATGAGT
>CBFHOD010000069.1:0-3304 GCA_965657365.1 Flavobacteriaceae bacterium | reverse complement strand
TCAGCGCTTAAAGATGCAATTGATAAATACTTTTCAGGCGATGTTATTAATGTTACTGAAGGAAGATCAGTACTGCATACAGCGCTAAGAAGTAACGCTGAAGAGGAAATCTTAATCAACAAAAAAGACATAAGACCTGAGGTTAAAAAAGCACTTCGAAAAATAAGAGCTTTTTCAAATAAAGTAATCTCCGGAGACTGGAAAGGATATACTGGTAAGAAAATAACAGACATTGTAAATATTGGAATTGGAGGTTCAGATCTTGGACCAGATATGATTGTAGAAGCGTTACAGTATTACAAAAATCATTTAACAACTCACTTTGTCTCAAACATAGATGGAGATCATGTTTCTGAAATTTTAAAAAAATTAAACCCTGAAACTACATTATTTGTGATTGTATCAAAAACATTTACAACACAAGAAACCATAACTAACGCAAATACGATAAAGAATTGGTTTTTAAAGTCAGGATCTCAGTTTGACATTGCCAAACATTTTGTAGCCGTTTCTACAAATGCAGATGCTATTGATGCATTTGGTATAGACCCTAAAAATGTATTCCCAATGTGGAATTGGGTTGGAGGACGTTTTTCTCTATGGTCTGCTGTAGGGCTATCTATAAGTTTATCTGTTGGTTTTGATCATTATAAATCTCTTTTAGATGGTGCAGAAAAAATGGATCTCCATTTTAAAGAAAGTTCATTTGATAATAATATTCCTGTAATTTTAGCCCTATTAAGTATTTGGTATAACAATTTTTATAAAGCAGAATCTGAAGCAATCCTCCCCTACACTCAGTACTTAACAAAGTTAGCTCCATATTTACAACAGGCCATTATGGAGAGTAATGGTAAAAGTGTAGACAGAAATGGAGACCCGGTAGAGTATCAAACAGGAACAATTGTTTGGGGGAGTACCGGTACCAATATGCAGCATGCTTTCATGCAATTGGTGCATCAGGGAACAAAATTAATTCCATCAGATTTTATTGGTTACGAAACTTCTTTATATGGGTTAACCGATCATCACCAAAAATTAATGGCCAATTATAATGCACAAATGGACGCTTTGGCTTTTGGAAAATCTAAAGAAGAGGTTCATCTGGAGCTTAAAACTTCTGGAGATAGCTCAACTATTAGCAAGCTACTACCCTATAAGGTTTTTGAAGGGAATAGACCTAGTAATGCTCTTTTGTTTAAAAAATTAACCCCAGAATCTCTAGGAGAATTAATTGCGATTTACGAACATAAAATATTTGTTCAAGGTGTTATTTGGAACATCTATAGCTATGACCAGTTTGGTGTAGAACTAGGAAAAGAATTGGCAAAAAAGCTTTTAAATAAGGAATAAACTCTCTTTTGTTTTTTTTTTATACTTTTGTTTTAGTTTATGTTAATAAACAACTTAACAATTAACCTTAAAAAAAAGAGTTTTCATATAAAAAAAACTACCTTTTAAAAAGTTAATATTTTGCTAATTTTTAACATTAAATTAACATTACAGCTCTCAAAATAACAGACTTTTGCAGAGAATTAATAACATTAATATTCAATAATGAAAAACTTTAAGAACTTATTATTTGTAGCTTTATTTTTTATCGCTGCCACAGTAATTGGACAAACAAAAATTTCTGGAACTATCGTTGACGAATCCAATGAAGGATTACCAGGAGCAACTGTTGTAATCAAAGGCACAACTAACGGAACTGAAACTGATTTTGATGGGAAATTTACTTTAACCACCTCGTCAGAAAGTGGAACTATTGTAGTTTCTTATTTAGGGTTTAAAACCATGGAGCTTGCTTTCACGGGCTCAGCTGACCTAGGAAACGTTAAATTAAACGAAGATGGTAACATCTTAGAAGAGGTAGTTTTAAGAGGAATTGTTGACATTGCAAAAGACAGACAAACACCTGTAGCTAAATCTACAATCAAAGCTGCTGAAATTCAAGATAAGTTAGGATCTCAAGAATTTCCTGAACTTTTAAACAACACTCCATCTGTATACGCAACCAAATCTGGGGGTGGTTTTGGAGATTCTAGAATTACAATTCGTGGTTTTGCACAAGAAAATATTGCTGTACTTATTAATGGGGTTCCTGTTAATGATATGGAAAACGGTAAAGTATATTGGTCTAACTGGTCTGGTTTATCTGACGTAACAACTGCAATGCAAGTTCAAAGAGGATTAGGTTCTTCTAAATTAGCAATATCTTCAGTAGGGGGTACTATAAATATCATTACAAAGACTACAGACTTAGAAGAAGGAGGGTCAGTTGCATCTTCAATAGGTAACGACGGATACTTTAAAAATTTAGCTTCATACAATACTGGTAAAAACGAAAATGGGTTTGCTGCATCTTTCTTGATGAGTAGAACTGCTGGAAACGGATATGTAGACGGAACTGAATTTGAAGGATTCAATTATTTTGTTGGTCTTGGATGGGATAAAGGAGATCATAATTTCCAATTCATGTTAACAGGAGCACCTCAAACGCACAACCAAAGAACAACTAGTTTTTTCAACATGGCGGATATAGGTGACTACCTAAAATATGGTAAAAAATATAACTACAACCATGGATATTTAAATGGTGAAGAATTTAACTGGAGAAAAAACTTTTACCACAAACCAGTTTCTTCTTTTAACTGGTCTTGGGACATCAATGAAACTTCAAACTTAACTACCTCTGCATACGTATCTTTCGGTCGTGGTGGTGGAACAGGAGACATTGGAAGAATGGGTGGAAATTTTGCTAGTTCAAGCAGATTCAGAAATCCAGACACTGGATTAGTTGAATGGGATGAAATCGTAAGAGCTAATTCTGGTTTAGGCGGAAACTTTAGCAGTGGGTATTCTTATTCAAACCCAGCTGACCCATCTACAGGTTTACAAATTGTAAATGATGATGAATTAAGAGATTCTAGTATGCCAAACGGTTTAGAAAGAAGAAACGGATTTATTAGAAGAGCTTCTGTAAATTCTCACAACTGGGTAGGTCTATTATCTAATTATAGTACAGAAATTAATGAGAACTTAACTTTTGATTTTGGAGTTGATGTTCGTTCATACAAAGGATATCACTACAGAAGAGTTGACAATCTTTTAGGGGCTGATGGATATAGAGATAATGATGACATTAACAATCCTTTAAATATTCAATCTACAGCGTATAGTTCTGATTTAGCTCAACAATGGAATGTTTTCAGAAGTACAGAAGATGAGCAAAAAATAAACTACTACAATATTGGTAAAGTTCGTTGGGCTGGAGCATTTAGCCAGTTAGAATATGCCTCTGATG
>CBFHOD010000068.1:6214-8145 GCA_965657365.1 Flavobacteriaceae bacterium | reverse complement strand
GAAGTTTATTTCGGCGATGGTATCATTGGAAGAAAGCCAATCAATAATAATATTGTAACTCTGGATTATGTCTTTACGAAAGGTGAAGATGCAAACGGTGCAAAAGTATTTAGTGCTGTTGACCAAGTTGCTGGTGCAGGTAATGCTAACTTTAATATTACAAGTATTACTACTAATGTCGCCGCAGCTGGTGGTGTTGAAAAAGAATCTCTTGAATCTATTAGATTTAATGCACCATTAACATTTACTGCACAGAACAGAGCGGTAACATCAGACGATTACAGAGCAATATTATTAAAGAACTTTTCTAATATCTCATCTATCTCTACATGGGGTGGAGAAGATAATGACCCTGTTGATTTTGGTAGAGTTTATATTAGTATTAAACCACTGACTGCTGAAAAACTAACAGAGGCAGAAAAGACACAGATTAGAGATAGTGTATTGAAAGGAAAGAACATTGTCTCTATTACACCAGAGATTGTGGATCCAGCATTTACGAATTTAGAGTTAGACGTATTCTTTAAATATAATCCTAACCTCACAGATAGAAGCTCAGTAGATTTACAAACAGTTGTTAAAGATGTCATCGCAGACTACAATTTTAATAACCTTAACAAATTTGATGGAGTATTCAGGCACTCTCAGTTACTGAAATTAATTGACGCGGCAGACCCCTCTATTTTAAATAGTACAGTGCGTCCTTATATGTTCCAAGATATCACTCCATCAAATGTTTCAGGGCAGAATTCATTCTCATTAACATTTGCTGCACCGTTCTATGAGTCAGGTAGCTCAACAGACTTTATCTTAAACTCTACTTCATTTATGATAAACAGTGTTCCACATTTCTTTGGTGATATACCAATCGCAGGTTCAACTAATAGAACAGTAATCGTATATAAGATTATTGAGAACGAAAACATTACAGTCATTAAAGATGCTGGTACAATTGATGTTGATAAGGGAACTGTTACATTACACAGCTTCACCCCCGACACAACAGCATCTATTAGAATTACAGTAACACCAGATAGTTTAGACATAGCTCCAAAAAGAAATCAGCTATTAAACATCGACCCATCTAAAGTATTAGTAACAGCTCAGGTAGATACTATTACAACATCAGGGTCTTCTGGTTCAATTGATTATACTACAAATACAAGGTTAAGATAATATGGCAGAACAATCATCACCAGGATATATCGAATCCGTAGGCTCTTCTAAAAGAAAAACGAGAGAAGACCTTTCGATCGAGAATCTAATTCCTTCCGAAATTCTAGCGAATATTGGTGATGGTGGAATTAAAAATTTATTGAAACGATATTATGAATATATGAATATGAATGAGTTCATCTATACGGAGAACGAAACATTTACTGATATCGTTATCAATGGCCAAGCACAATTCAGAGTACCAAACACAAACGAAAACAATGAGTTCTTTATTGATGGTACGGGTTCTTTATCTACATTAACATCAGCAGCTGGGAATAGCTTAACGCTGGACGACGAATCAATTACTATATCCAACGGCAATGAGTTGCCAGGTTCATTAGCTAATGAAACAAACCCGATTGGTAAGACATTAACTATTACTGGATTATCAGCACATAATAACACAGCTGTTACCTTTGTTACACCAATTAAATATTATGTTGGTCCAGGGCCATCATATGTTCTTAATAGTATTGAACAGGCTATGGATATTGATGAGAACTCTACTAACTATTTAGATCTCATGCAGAAAGAAATAGCACAAGCTATTCCTCGTAATTTAACTACTGATAAAAGAAAGTTATATAAAAGAATAATTGACTTTTATAAAGTAAGAGGTTCACAAGATTCTATTGAAATCTTTTTTAGATTATTATTCGATGACGATGTTGAAGTTGAATATCCATGGGATAGTACATTAAGAGCTTCTGCAG
>CBFHOD010000068.1:3177-6118 GCA_965657365.1 Flavobacteriaceae bacterium | reverse complement strand
GACAGATTACTACACCAAATGGATTAACAGCATTTAGAAAAGGAAAGGCTGCACTTGATTCAGTTGGTAGTTTTGGTAATGCAGAAACGGATGCGTTAGAAACAGAAGAAGTTGGAATCGACTCAGTTGCGTCTACAGGTGGTGATATATTTCAAACCATTAAAGCTTTTGCAAGAAGTAATCGTATAACTAAATCGTCAATGCCTGGACTACAGCCAGGCGTTATCGGTGTTGAAGACATTCCGTTATTAGTAGAAATGTTTGTATCACAATTCTTACCAGAAGCTAAAGCTAAGGTTCACAAAAATGCTGTCCTTGCTATAGCGTTAAATAACGGTGCTGTAAATAATATTGAAGTTGTGAATAAAGGATATGGATATTCATCTGCACCTAGTGTTACTATATCAGGTACTGGTAGTAATGCATCAGCTACAGCTGTAATAAATGCTGAAGGTGAAGTAGAGTCAGTTACAATTAATAACGGAGGCTCAGGTTATACAGAAGCTTCTGTTGCAATTGCAGCTAACAGTAATGCTGGTAAATTATCAAGAATTAATTTAACTGGTATCGCTCCTAAAACATATAGAACTCCACCAAACATTGTATTAGGTGCACCAACAGCTGTTGACCAAGATGGAAACTTATTATCATCAAATGTACAAGCTGTTGCAAACTTTGTTTTAGAACCTACAGGTGTTAATGAAATAGAAATTACTAATAGAGGTTCGGGTTATACTATAACTCCAGGTATTGTTATTGGTGATCCTACAACATTCTATACAGCTCCTTCATTCTTTACAGATGATTTTGAAAATGCATCTATTAATAATAATTATACAAGCTGGAGAATCATTACACCTGGACATAGTGAAGGTGCGTCACATACAGCTTCAATAGATTCAACCGTAGCAGATACTGGATCTAAATCTCTTAAAATACAAACTAACGGTGGATTAGATACTAATGCATCTGGAACTGTAGGTGGAGTCGTAGCTGAGCTAGATTTATACTCTCCAGAATTTATAAGTAGAGTATTTAATAATACAGTAAAAGTAAAAGTAAGAGCTAAAAAGCCAAGTAGTGGTGGAGCATCTTTCTTTGAGATGGCTTACTCTACAAACCAACATGGTAATTCAGGTTGGCAAAGAAAAACACTTACAACTGATTGGGCCGATTATGAGTTTGAATACAACATTAATAATAGCTTACCAACCAATACCGATTATGTTGGTTTCCAAGGGGATGGTAGTAATGGTATAGTTTATATCGATAATGTTTCAATAACAATTAAAAAGGATAGGGCTGAAGCTTTTGCTAATATCCATGATGGTAAGATTGATGGCGTTACTGTACATCATCAAGGTAGTGGTTATACTACTGTGCCAACAGTTACATTTACTGATGGTAATGCTACAGCAAAAGCTTTGTTAAAAGCGAGTGAAATAAGTAGCATAAATATTAGTAACATAGGAAATGGTTATGTCAGTGACCCAAGAGTAACACTTGGATCTTCAGCCGTTTCGGAAAAAAGAGCTAGGGATACTATAATGTATCTTATAACTCACGTACACAATACTCTTGATAGAGTTAATAATAATTACTTTAATAAAAAAGGAAATAGTTTTTATAATGGTACTAAAAAGTTTGACAGTAATCAAAGAATAGACTTATTTAGTGACCATATTATACAAAACAACTACAAAACTGTTATAAATAGTTATAACACTAGCAGTTTTATAGAAATAGATTAATAGGTAAAAAAATATGGCAGCAATAATTACAACCCCATTTAGAGTTCTAAACGCAGAGAACTTTAAAGAAGATATAGTAGCGTCAGGCACTAGTGTATATCTAGGTATCGGTAAATCCGATGTTTGGTCTACAAACTCTAGCGATTTGACGGACACTATTCCATTCACACCAGGCGATCATATCAATGATACGAATGATGCTTGGTCACAAATGATTGCATTGAAGAAGATTACAGCTTCTGATGTCTCTCATGTTGTACCAAGACATGACTATGCAGACGGTAACACATACGTCGCTTGGGATTCAAAAGATTCAGATATTTACGATGATAAATTTTATGTTATCACATCTGAATTTAAAGTTTATAAATGTATTGAAGCAGGAGCAGGAGCTACATCAGTTCAACCAACTCATGTAAGTGCAGCAATTCCAGCAGCCGGAGGAGATGGCTACCGATGGAAATATATGTACACTGTTACTACAGCTGATTCAGAAAAGTTCTTAACTAAATCATTTATGCCAGTTAAGACATTGGCTGAATCACCAGCACTTGCAGATACAAACGTAAATAGACCACAACAATTATCACAAATTAATTCAAGAGCGTTATCAACAGCTGCCGGTATCGAAAGAATTGTTGTGACAAATGGTGGATCTAATTACGATGCTGCAGATGTATTTACAGTTACTATTGAAGGAGATGGTACTACTGCTTCAGTTGTTGATGCTGGTGTTACAGTTACAGGTGGAGCAATTACAGCTATTGCGTTAAATGCTGTAGGTACAGATTATACAAAAGCTAAAATTACAATTACACATAACAATGCTTCTGGCGGAACAGCTGGTTCTGGCGCACAAGCAAGAGCAGTTATATCTCCTCCAAGTGGCCATGGAACAGACCCGGTTGGAGAACTTGGTGCTTTCTTTGTAGCATTAAATGTTCAACTTGATGGTAATGATGGTTCTGACTTTACAGTAGGAAATGATTTTAGACAAATATCAATTATTAAGAATCCATATTCTAGTGGAACAACAGTTGCAACAGCTACCACATTAAAAGCAACTAAAGGTTTACAATTAGCTTCTGGTCAGAACACTACAGGATTTGTGGTCGACCAAGTTATTCAAGCTGCATCTGGTGGTTCAGGTGCTAAAGCGTATTTGGTAGAAATTGATGCTACAAATAAAA
>CBFHOD010000068.1:0-3080 GCA_965657365.1 Flavobacteriaceae bacterium | reverse complement strand
ACTGTAAGATTTGGTAAAGTTTTAGGAACAGGTGCTACAGTTAGTGGCGTCGCAACACAACCTATTGGCGTAGGTTCCATTGCTTCTATTGCTGAAGGTGTTTACTTTATCTCTGGTTCATATGTTTATGTTGCTGGATCTGATGTAGTTCTTGATGCATATTCTAATACACCAAGCTATTTAGTTGGATTAAACGTAACAGAATCTGAAATTACAGCAAGTGATGACACATCATTAGCTGATAACGCGGCCGGTACATCTAACGCATCTGCACCTGGCGCTAACAGATATAAGATTTCAGCAGTATTAGCAAAAGATGCTTTAGCAAAAGCTAGTAGAACAATCAATAACTTTATTATACTATTAAGAGTTAAGAATGGAATTATTAGGGTCGACAAAACTGACCAAACTGGTAATACAGAATTAACTAAGAGATTAGCTAGAAGAACATTTGAAGAGTCAGGTAACTACTCAGTTAGACCATATCAATTAGATATAAAAGAACATTTAAATGATAATACTAATAATGGTTTAAAATTAGCTTCAGCTGGTGGTGATGCAAATAAAATTGCAATTGGTGTTGAACCAAATGTAGCTTATGTTCAAGGATTTAGAAATGAAAATTTAGCTACAACATATGTCGAAGCAACCAAGCCAAGGAATGCTACAGATGTAGGATATGAAAATGCTACAGTAACAACATTAGTAAGTGGTAACTATATTCAGTTAAACAAAACTGGAATGAAAGGATTGCCACCTGTTGATGATTTAGATAATATTGATTTACACAGCGTAAACATTTCTGGTACACAAGCATCAGGTAATAAAATTGGTACAGCCAGAGTAAAAGATATTGTACATGTTAGTAATTCAGTAGCACATCTATATATCTTCGATGTTAAAATGGACACAGGCGAAAACTTTAGTGCTGTTAAATCTGTAAGATATGTTGACTCATCACACAGCATTAACTTTGTAGCTGACTTTGTATCAGGTAAAGAAGGTAAAAGATTTAAAGCTAAAAACCAAGGCGGTGTATGGAAGTTACCATACGATGCAATTAAAGATACTTATCAAGATGGTGGCACCACAGTTGATGTTACCTATGATGTAAGAAAAAGATTTGAAAATGTTTCAGTCGACAGTAATAAAATTACTGTTAATGCTGCTTCAGGAGAAAGCTTTGTTAGTGCAACCACAGATACTTTTGTTGCACATAGAGCTAGTGGTTCAGATACACAAGTAAAATCTGGTGGTGAAGTAACATTCGACACAAATAGTAGTGGCACTTTAGAAATTGATGCAGACGGTATGAGTTTAACTGGCGGTAACGCACATGTTATTGCAACTGTTAGAAAAACTGCTGCACAAAAAACTAAAACATTACAGACAAACCAAACACATCCAAACATTAATGTTACCAACGGTAATGCAGCTTCATACACATTAAATAAAGCTGATGTTTATAAAATTGTTTCAATCACTGATGCATCTGGAACTGTTGTTACAGATAGGTTTACATTAGATGATGGACAAAGAGAACACTTTTATGCAAATTCTAAAATAAATAAAATACCTGGAACACAACCAGTTGCAGTTGGTAACATGGTTGTGGTATATGAATATTGGTTACATGGTTCAGGTGATTATTTCTCAGTCCTATCATACGGTGCAGCTAATTACGATAAGATTGGAACATTCAATAGTGCAAGAGAAGGATTAGTTCAACTAAGAGATTGTATTGATTTTAGGCCAAGAAAAGCTGATGCTGCTGATAACTTTACTGGCACAGGAGCCATTGTTGGATTAAATCCAAAAGTTAACTCTAGTGTTACAGCTGACTTACACTATTATTTACCAAGAAGAGATAAATTAGCTCAAACATTAAATGGTGACTTTAAAGTTATTCAAGGTGTAGCTTCAGAAAATCCTGTTGCACCTGAGGATCCAGAAGACGCAATCATTATTGCCAATATGGATCTTCCAGCTTATGTATTCGATGTAAAAGATATTGATACAAGATTAGTAGATAATAAACGATATACTATGAGAGATATTGGTAATATCGATAAAAGAGTTAAGAACTTAGAATATTACACATCATTATCATTATTAGAAAAGAGTGCAAATGATACTCAAATTTTCGATGGTAATGATGAAAGATTTAAAAATGGTATTTTAGTAGATGGATTCTATGGACACAATGTAGGTGACACAACCAACCCAGATTATAATGTAGCAATAGATAAAAGTCAGGGAATACTAAGACCTAAATGTTCTTCACAGGTTGCTAATTTAATAAGAGTAACTGGCGAAAATAATGGCCAAACTAATAAGTGTGATAAAAATAAATCTATAGTAACAATGGATGTTATTGATAATCTAGAATTTGCATCACAACCTTATGCAACAACGCATATAAATGTTAACCCATACGATGTATTTACTTGGGGTGGAACTGTTAAGCTATCTCCAGAGTCAGATGTATGGAAAGAAGTTGATGTAAGACCAGACATTGTAATTGATGATACAGCAGCATTTGACCAATTTGTTCAAATGGCTGAAGAGCAAAATATTCTAGGAACAGTATGGAATGAGTGGGAAACAAACTGGACTGGTACAGAAATCGATGAATGGTCATTTCTTGGTGCTCGTGTTAGAGGTAGGGGAAGACCATTCAGAAACTTAGGTACTGTGACAACAACATCGTCACAAACAAGAAATGGATTTAATACATCACTAGTTGCTGATACAGTAACTAAGGAAGTTGGTAATTCAGTAGTAGAAGTTAATTTCTTACCATTTATGAGATCTATTAAAGTATTCTTTGATGGTCAGTTATTAAAGCCAAATACGAAAGTATTTCCTTTCTTTAATGGAGTTGATGTTAGCTCATTTGTTAAAGCTGAAGCATTCCAAGAATTCTCTGACATTGCTGATAGCACAGAAGTTAGAACATTTGAAGGAGCCACTGCACACCCTAGCGGATCAAGTACATTAACAACTGACAGCTCAGGTAGAATAATTGGTTCATTTGTTATTCCAAGAAACGATGCATTAAAATTTAAAACGGGTACTAG
>CBFHOD010000067.1:0-8356 GCA_965657365.1 Flavobacteriaceae bacterium | reverse complement strand
CATCTATCATTAGGATAGCATTCTAGACAAATACATACCCGCAAAAACAGCCAAGAAAGCTACTATAAAACTTGCAAAGGTATACAGGGCAAAAGATGTAAAATCTCCACTCTTAAAAAGAACATGGTTTTCATATGCAAATGTTGAAAAAGTGGTAAACCCTCCACAAAAACCTGTAGCTAATAATAGCGTTTGATTTTGTGATAAGGTATTATTTTTAGCTGCCAATCCAATGATAATTCCAATTAGCAAACTTCCTAAAATATTTGCAGTAAATGTACCCAATGGAAAACCAGACCCAGTTTGGTTTAGATATCTACCAATAATATACCTAAGAACACTACCCAAACCTCCTCCAATAAAAACAAAAAATAATTGCCTCATACTAATTATAAATTAATATCATCAATATCTTTCCAATTCCATTTACCTGTAACAGTACCTTTGCTAAGTGTCATAACACCAGGATTAGCTCTGATCATAGTTTTCAAAGTAGTTTCGTCACAAAATAAAAAATCAAATGGTAAATCATAATTATTTTGAATGAGAATTAAATCATCCTCAAAAGAGGCAGAAACTCCATAAACATTATATCCTTTGGTTATGGCTTTATCAGCAATTTTTTTTACTTCGGCAAAACCCTTATTGTAAGATTTTGAAGCATTATAAACAATAACTAATAATACTTTATCCATTGCTAAAATTTCTGGTGCTAAATCATTTTGAGTATCCTCTAGCATAAAATCATGAACAGGTGGAATACTACCATCTTCAGGGTACTTCATGCCTTCTTTTATGTTTTTTCCAACAGCATAAGCTCTAAAATCGATTATAGGCAAATGATTTAATACATGAAATGTTATGTATGAGAAACTGACCAGAGCAACTAAAATTAAAAAAGCATTTAGTTTCTTTGGAAAAATCTCTCTGACATTTTGTACTCTAATCAATAACAATAAAATAAGTCCTATTAAGATTACATTTTTCCAGAATGTTTCCCAAGGTGTCAACTTTATAGCATCTCCAAAACATCCACAATCAGTGACTTTGTTGTAATAAGCAGAGTACCAGGTTAAAAATAAAAATAAAGTAGTGATCCCTAGTAAACTCCAAATAGTTCTTTTAGACTTATAGCCAAGGAGTAACGAAACTCCTAACATAATTTCTACAATAATCAATACGATTGAAAAAGGAAGTGCGTAAGGAATCAAAAATTCTAAATTTAATACACTTGCTCCAAAATATTCCTCAAACTTATATTGGGATCCTATCGGGTCAACCAATTTCACAAAGCCAGAAAAAACAAACATGGCACCAACAAATATTCTGGTAAGATGAACTATTAATTTTATAAACATGAAACTAAATTTTAATTAATCATATTATTCATTTAAATGAATCATTGCAAAAACCGCATAATTTATCATATCTTGATAATTAGCGTCAATACCTTCAGAAACGAGAGTTTTTCCTTCATTGTCCTCTATCTGTTTAACACGTAATAGCTTTTGAATAATTAAGTCTGTTAAGGAACTTACTCTCATATCTCTCCATGCCTCACCGTAATCATGGTTCTTATTTTCCATTAAGTTTTTTGTAATGGTCATGTGTTTATTATATAATTCTGTAGCTTCTTCTGATGATAAATCAGGGTTCTCAACAACACCAAGCTCTAACTGAATTAAAGCCATAATTGAATAATTAATAATCCCTATAAATTCAGATTTTTCACCTTCATCTACTTTACGAATATCATTTTCTTGAAGTTGACGAATTCTCTGGGCTTTAATAAAAATTTGATCTGTTAACGATGGTAAACGTAAGATTCTCCATGCAGATCCATAATCACTCATTTTATTGGTGAACAAATTTCTGCATTGATCTACAACACTATCGTATTGGTTAGAAGTATTCGGCATAAACAATATTAATTTGCGTAAATTTCGTTCAAATTTTATGAACTAAAAAATCTATCTAAGTTTTATGAAAAAAATAGTTGTTTTTTGTGGCTCTAGCCTAGGTTTTAATCCTGTTTATAAAAATGCTGCGATTGAACTCGGCAATTACTTTGTTAACAATGATATTACCTTGGTATATGGCGGAGGTAAAATAGGGATGATGGGTGTTTTATCAGAAACTATTTTAAAAAAAGGTGGAAAAGTAATTGGGATAATCCCTAATTTATTAAAAAAAGAGGAAGTTGTAAATAAAAATGTATCTGAATTAATTATTACTAAAACAATGAGCGAAAGAAAGGTGATGATGAGTAAACTTGTTGACGGATATATATCTTTACCTGGTGGATTTGGCACATTAGATGAACTTTTTGAAGGATTAACCTTAGGTCAGTTACATGTTGAACAAAAACCAAATGGAATTTTAAATATAAATGGATTTTTCAATCATACTCTAAAACAATTAGACCATATGGTTACAGAAGGATACTTAAAAAAAGAAAATAAAGAAATGTTATTAGTTGGCAACAGCGTTAGTGAATTGATGTTAAAAATGGATGCTTACAATGCACCTAAAAAATCAGCTGTAATAAATAAAGTAATTAAACATGACCATAAATTGTAAAGGGAAATTGATAGATTTATCTTCACCCAAAGTAATGGGAGTTTTAAATATAACTCCTGATTCTTTTTATGATGGAGGATGCTATTCAAATGAAAAAGAAATTCTTCATCAAACTGAAAAAATGCTCACAGAAGGCGCTACCTTTATTGATGTTGGTGCTTATTCATCTAAACCAGGTGCTACTCATATATCTGAACAAGAAGAATTAAAAAGAATAATTCCTGCTATCAAAGCAATCCTTAGAGAATTTCCAAAAACTTTGATTTCTGTAGATACCTTTAGAAGTTCAATCGCGAAAGAAACTGTAGCAATTGGAGCATCATTAATAAATGATATTTCTGGTGGTACATTAGATGAAAAAATGTTCGAGACTATTGCTAAATTAAATGTTCCATATATATTAATGCACATTAAAGGGACCCCTCAAAACATGCAAAAAAACCCAGCTTATGAAAACATAACTACAGAATTAATCTCTTTTTTTGCCAATCAAATATTCAAATTACATCAACTTCAACTTAAAGATGTGATAATTGATGTTGGGTTTGGATTTGGTAAAACCATAGAACATAATTATCAATTGTTGAAAGATTTATCACTTTTTAAAAATTTAGATGTTCCTATTCTAGTAGGTGTTTCAAGAAAATCTATGCTATATAAACCTTTAAATATTTCTGCAAAAGAAGCATTAAATGCTTCCACCTCTGCCCATACAATTGCATTATTAAATGGAGCAAATATCTTACGAGTTCATGATGTTAAAGAAGCTGTTCAAGCAATAAACATTGTGAATCTAGTTAACTAATTTTGTACATTTACAAAAACATCAAAGCTATATGTTAGATTTTCTTGACTTTTCTTTTTTAGATGCTTTAGATATTTTATTGGTGGCCATACTCATTTACTATACCTATAAACTTTTAAAGGGAACTGTTGCCATAAACATATTTTTAGGAATTGCATTTATTTTTCTCATTTGGAAAATAACTCAAATCTTAAAAATGGAAATGTTGAGTAATATTTTAGGGTATTTATTAAGTGGAGGAGTAATCGCCTTAATTATTGTGTTTCAACAAGAAATTAGAAAGTTTCTATTAATGATAGGAACTACTAATGTGGCTTCTAGAACAAATTTTTTTAAACAACTTAAGTTTCTAAAATCCGAAATTTCACTAGAAACAAATGTGGAGAACTTATTGAATGCTTGTAAAAAAATGTCTACAACTAATACTGGAGCACTTATTGTTCTGGAGCGCACCAACAGTTTAGATTTCTTAATAACAACTGGTGATCGAATGAATGCTGAAATGAATCAAGTTTTATTAGAAAGTATCTTTTATAAAAACAGCCCATTACATGATGGTGCTACTATTATTAGAGATAATTTTGTTGTGGCTACAAGAATAGTTTTACCAGTCTCAGACAGTATTAATATTCCTTCTCGCTTTGGATTGAGACACAAAGCTGCCTTTGGTATTTCAGAAAAAACAGATGCAGTTTGTCTATTAGTCTCTGAGGAAACAGGAGAAATTTCTTATATAAAAGATGGAAGTTTTGTGTTATTTGCCGATTATGATGAATTATTAGTTAAATTAAGAAATGATATTCAGTAATACTCCATTTTGCAATTAAGAGGCAAGCTCCAAACTAAATTGTTTGTCGTAAAGATTTTTATAATAACCCTCTTTTTTCTTTAGCAATTCTTTATGAGTTCCTTCCTCAACAAGAATGCCTTTATCCATCACAATAATTTTATCAGCTTTTTTAATAGTAGCTAATCTATGTGCAATAATTATAGAGGTTCTGCCTTTAGTAATAGTGTCTGTAGCATATTGAATCATTTGCTCTGCATGAGAATCTACAGAGGAGGTTGCTTCATCTAAAATTAATATTCTTGGACTGCTAACATAGGCTCTCAAAAAAGCTATTAATTGCCTTTGGCCCGAGGAAAGCATGGCACCTCTTTCTTTAACATTATAATGATAATTACCAGGCAGTGTCATGATAAAATTATGAATCCCAATCTTTTTAGAGGCCTCAACCACTTCCTCTAAAGTAATCTTAGGGTTTTTTAAGGTAATATTATTAAAAATAGAATCTGAAAATAAAAAAACATCTTGTAAAACAATAGCTATTTGATTTCTTAGAGAGCTTAATTCATAGTCTTCAACTGGAATAGCATCTACAGATATTGTTCCGCTATCTATTTCATAAAACCTATTAATTAAATTTATTATAGTAGATTTTCCAGCTCCTGTTGCACCAACTATAGCAACCGTTTGTCCTTTATGAACTTGAAAAGAGATGCCTTTCAAAACTTCTTCACCCTTAATATAGCTGAATCGTATATTATTAAAATTTAAATCTCCTTGAATATTAGAAGCATCAATATTTCCTTCTTTACTAATAAAGCTTTTTGTGTCTATTACCTTAAATACGCGTTCTCCAGAAACAATACCCATTTGTAACTGGTTGAACTTATCTGCAATTTGACGTAGGGGTCTAAATAACATTTGTGACATTTTTATAAAGGCAATAACAGCTCCTAAAGTTGTAAAACTCTCCAGTATTTGATACCCTCCATACCAAACAATTAAACCAATAGCTATGGAGGAAACGATTTCTGCAATTGGGAAAAAGATAGAATAATACCAAACTGTTTTTACATGTGCTTTTTTATGCTTGTTATTTATTTCTTTAAAATTATTGTATTCTATATGCTCTCTAGTAAATAATTGAAGGATTTTCATTCCTGTAACTCTTTCTTGAACAAATCCGTTTAAATTAGCTACCTCATTTCTAACATCTTGAAATGTTGCCTTAATAGCCACTTGAAAAATTATAGTGGCGTACACTAAAATTGGTAATACAGATAAAGCTACTAAGGCTAAACGCCAATTCATCACAAACATAACTACAATAACCACAAGCATTTTCAAAATATCACTAACAATCATAAAAACTCCTTGTGTAAAAAAGTTTGCAATGGTTTCAATATCTGAAACTACTCTGGTAACTAATCGACCAACTGAAGTAGTGTCAAAATAAGACATTTTAAAGCTTTGAATATTTCTAAATACTTTTGCTCTAATGTCTCTAATAATGTGTTGCCCTACCCAATTGGCATAATAGATAAATAAAAATTGTAAGATTACTTCTGCAAATACTATCGTTGATAAGATTTGAATATAGAATGTCAATTGTTCTATATCCTGATGATTTACAAAATCATTCACGGTAACCCCAACTATGTATGGGTTTACAGCGGATACTAATGCTAACGTAATCGTAGATATAGCAGCGATAAAGAATCTAAGTTTATAGTTTTTAGCATAACTCATTAATCTTAAAAAAATCTTTATATCAAATGCATTTCCTGATACTTTTTCAGACATCTATATCTATATATTTTAAATTTATGATTACTATGATTTTTCTCTGCTCTTCAAAAGTTAAATATACTAATACCTAACTTCTGTCAAAAATAATCCTTTAGCCGGAACAGATAGGCCTGCTTCACTCCTTTTTTTGCTTTCAATAATATGCCTAAAGTCTTCCACTGATTTTTTTTCAAAACCAACATCAAGTAAAGTTCCAACAATAGCACGTACCATATTTCTGAGAAATCTATTCGCTCTTATATGAAATATTAATTGATTTCCTTCTAACTTCCACACTGCTTTCATAATAGTACAATTAAAAGTTTTTACATCTGTTTTTACTTTTGAAAAACTTTCAAAATCTTTATATTGAAATAAAATTTTAGCAGCTTCATTCATTTTCTCTATCTGAATTTTTTTTTGATGTAATTGCCAAGTAGTGTCATATAGAAATGGATCTCTACCTATTAAAATCCTATATTCATAACTTCTACTAATGGCATCAAAACGAGCATGTTTTTTTTCTAAAACTTCTTTAATCGACTTAATAACTATGTCATTAGGTAAGACTGTATTTAACTTATGAATGTGTTCATGAGTTAACGCTTTCAGAGTATCTACATGAGCAAACATTTGGCTTGCATGCACACCTGCATCAGTTCTTCCAGCACCAACAATCTGGAGGTTTTCTTGAAGAATAGTTTCTAGGGCCTTAGTTATTTCTTCCTGCACAGAGTTTACATCTGGTTGAATTTGCCAGCCATGATAATTTGTTCCTTTATATGACAGTTCAATGAAATATCTCAAAAAAAAATGGTGTTATAAGAAGGTTTAAAATTACGAAATTTATTTTGTTATTTGTACTTTCGTTTGGTGAAGAAAATCTTACTACTCTCAGATACCCATAGTTTTATTGATGATCAAATTTTAAAGTTTGTTAAACAAGCTGATGAAGTTTGGCATGCTGGTGATATCGGAAATTTAGAGGTCACAGATACCATTAACAAATTAAAACCATTAAGAGCAGTGTATGGAAATATTGATGGAAAAGATGCACGATCTCAATTTCCTTTAGACAATAAGTTTAGCGTTGAAGAAATAACCGTTTGGATGACTCACATAGGGGGTTACCCAAACAAATACCATCCGAGAGTTCGAGAGGAGCTTAAAAAAATTAAACCTAAAATTTTCATTAGTGGGCATTCTCATATTTTAAAAGTTCAGTACGACAAAAAACTCAATCTTTTACATTTAAATCCTGGTGCTGCTGGAAAATATGGGTTTCACACCATACGGACGATGCTTCGTTTTGAACTGAATAAAGGTGAAATCAAAAACTTAGAGATCATAGAATTGGCTAAGAAAAGCTAAGTGATTCTTTCTTAAAAACAGGAAGTTCTATAGTGATGGATGTTCCAGAATTATTTTCTGAATCTATAGTAAACTCTCCCTTCATCATGTGAACTCTAGCATGTATTTGATTTATCCCCAACCCATTTTTTTTCATCACTAGTTGTTTATCAAATCCCTTTCCATTATCCTCTAAAAAAATTTTTATTTTGTCATCTTTATCTTCAAGGTATATACTCGCATTTGACGCCTCACTATGTTTAATTATATTATTAATAAGCTCCTGAATAATATTATTTAATTTAATCTCAAAATCTTGATTATATCTTTTTATATTTTTAGTTTTATATTCAATGTTTAATTGTGAATTTGAATATTTTTCTGCCATATCTTTAATAGCATAAGCCAAACCAAATTTTAATAAAACTGAGGAAACCAATGTATGTGAGAGGTTTCTAATTTTGTGGGAAGCTTCGTGAATAATGTTTTGAGACTTTTCTACCTCTAATGGAATTGGTCCTTTAAATAGTTTTTTACAAGCCTGTAAATGTAAATTTGCTGAAGATAATAAAGCACTAACACTATCATGAAGCGTTTCTGCAATCTGTTTACGTTCTGTTTCTTTACCATCTAAAGTGGCATTTAAAATTCTAATTTGAGATTCTGTTCTTACTTTTTCATTTTTCTTTTTCTGGGCTAACTCTTGTTTAGATAATTGTAAACTAAGATTCCTTTGACGAAGTTTATATTGGTTTAATAAAAAAGCTAATAATAAAATGATAGAAAAAAAACTACTCCCAATAATCCATGTCAAATTTTCTGCTTTTTGTTTTTGGAGTTTTCCTTCTTTCCTAACCATGCTTACATTAAACTCTGCTGTTACACGTTCTAACATCTCTTGGGTTTCTTTATCTCGAAGTTCGTCCTTCATATCGTAAGCAGTTTCCTGATAATCATAGGCTTTGTACTCTTTTAATTGTCTCATAGCCCAAGATAAATTATTGTACAAACTAGCCTTCACTTTAATTGCTCTGTTGGAGGTATCT
>CBFHOD010000066.1:0-8453 GCA_965657365.1 Flavobacteriaceae bacterium | reverse complement strand
TCCATCCTACTTTCTTATCAAATCTTTTAGTAGGTGCTTTTCCAATATCATGAAGCAAGGCGGCCCATCTTAACCAAGTATCTTCTGTAGCTTTTGAAATATTATCAACAACTTCTAGGGTGTGATAGAAATTATCTTTGTGTTTTTGACCCTCTACTTCTTCAACACCTTTTAAAGCAATTAATTCTGGTAGAATCATTTGCAATAAATTTGTTTTTTCTAATAGTAAAAACCCTGCAGAAGGTTTAGTAGCATCAATAATTTTATTCAATTCTACAACAATACGTTCTTTTGTAATAATGGATAAACGAGATGCATTCTTTGCGATTGCTCGTAAAGAGTATTCTTCAATCTCAAAATTTAATTGAGTTGCAAATCTAATTGCACGCATCATACGTAGCGGATCATCAGAATAGGTAATATCTGGATTTAAAGGTGTTTTAATAATCCCTTTTTCTAAATCCTTTAAACCACCAAAAGGATCTAACAAGGATCCATAATCATCTTTATGTAAACTTATTGCTAATGCATTGATTGTAAAATCTCTTCTATTTTGATCATCCTCTAAAGTTCCTTCAGAAACCTCTGGATTTCTACTATCTTCAGCATACGATTCTTTTCTAGCCCCCACAAATTCAAGCTCCATATCTTTATAGACCAACATGGCTGTACCATAGGTTTTAAATACTTGAACTTTTGGTTTATTGGGTAATAAAGAGGCCACTTTCTTTGCTAAAGCTATACCATTTCCTAAAGTTACAATATCTATATCTTTAGCGGCTCCTCTTTGTAAGATGTAATCACGAACAAAACCTCCAATAACATAACTTTTTACCTCTAATAGCTCAGAAGCTCTGGTTATAATAGAGAAGATATCGCCATTAATAGCTTCTTTGTAGTTTTGATTCTGCATGAATTAAGCTCTTATTACTTCAATATCATTTCCAACTAATTTTAAAATTGTTGAAGATTTATCTGTAATTTTATCTTGCTCCAAATTTACTACATAATCTACGCCCTCCAAAATTGGTAGACTTATTTCTGAAAATGATTTGGGAGTAGATTCTCCACTTATATTGGCTGAAGTTGAAATAATTGGCTTTCCAAGTTTATTGATGATCTCCAAACAATAGTCATGGGACGGAATTCTAATGGCTATGGTATTGTCTAAAGCTATGGCATTAGCGGCTAAACCTTTGGGATTGCTATAAATGATAGTAGTAGGTTTCTTAGTCTTTGAAATTACATCAATAGCTTTTTGTGGGACAGTATCTACATAAGTACGCAACATCTCCATAGAACTTACTAAAACCACTAAACTTTTACTCTCTACTCTGTTCTTTAATTTAAAAATTTTAGCAACTGCATCAATGTTTGTAGCGTCGCAACCCAATCCCCATACTGTATCTGTAGGATATAAAATGGTTTTTCCTAAGGATAATGTGCAGACAACATTTGAAGTATCTTGATACATAAACTATTTTCTCTTTTTGGCAACTGTCGCAAATTGCATATAAAAAATATCTAACTGGCTGAATAAGAACAAGAGATTAAATATCACTGCAAATGGAAAAAAAGCAAAAGACTTTGTTTTATTAATCCCTTTAATCATTTCAAGGGAGTAGCCATTTTGTTCAAACAATCTATAGATGCTTTTTTTTGTAAAAAAACGAAAATGAGTTCGATCTAAAATTCTATCATCTGTATACTTCCAATCTTTTAAGAATAGCATTCTAAATAAATTTTTAGCATACCTGACATTTGGAATAGAGGAGATAAAAACACCATCATCATTTAATTTATCTTTTAATTTTTTAATATCATCCCAAGGTTCCAAGAGATGTTCAATAACATCATTCATTATGATAACATCAAAATAGTGATCGGGCAATTCATCGATCTTATCATCAAGAGTTCCGTTTAAAACTTTATGAAGTTTTTCTTGAGCTAAATTGGCAGATTCAAAATCTGGTTCTATTCCCCAAGTCTCAACATTATTTTTATTGAGTTGATCAGAAAAATTTCCCTGAGCACAACCTACTTCCAATATTTTATTGGCGTTGATTGGAATAAACTGAAGCATTTCAGGTCTTATGTTTGCATAATATTTATTTTTCTTTATTCCGAGCTTCATTTTGAATATTTTTAAAATTAACCGAATTGATACTCAACCAAGTTCCTGTTTTTAACCTTGAAAAATAATATTTCATTATTTTAAAAAACAAATATACATTTAATCTCATCTTTGGAATAAAAAAGAACAAAACTCCAAGAATGGCAAGAACAGATTTAGTGAAAATGTTATGACTAATTAGCAAAAAATGTGACATGAATCGTTCAAACCCTTTCAAATGATTTTGAATATATACATGTTTGGATATCTGAACTTCATTTTTAGTGATCGTAGAAGTTTTGAAATTGATTCTAGATGCTCCACCATGAGCGTGAATTATTTCTACAGATGATAAGATAATTACTTTGCCATTTAACTGATGTATTTTTTTACACAAGTCAACATCTTCAAAATACATCCAATAGTCCTCATTCCATCCATTTACTTTTTCAAACCAATTTCTACTAATAAAAATTAGAGAACCAGAGACCCAATCTGTGTATATCATTTTGTTATTAAGAATTGATTTTTTATTTTTAAAAAAAGAAAAAATGGCTCTAGACAATCCAAAAAGCGTGGTAAGTTTTGGGTAAAAATTAAATGTTTTTTCGTAAGATCCTAAACTATTTTTTTGTAAACAAGAAGAAATTCCAATACTTGAATTTTTGGCAGAAACATGAAATATTTCTTCCAATGCAGCAGCATTGACAATAGTATCTGGATTTAAAAATAAAAAATAATCACCGTTCGCTTTTTCATAACCTAAATTGCATCCATTCGCGAACCCATTATTGCCTGAGTTTTCAAAAAAAGCAACTTGCTTGAACTCGGTAGTAAAAGACTTAAAATTTCCATCATTGGAATGATTGTCTACAACGATGGTTTCAAAAGTAAATGACAAATTGTTTAAATTCTTGATGGAATTCAAACAGTTTTTTAAATGATTCCAACTCTTATAATTTACAATAATGATGGAAACATCAACCTTGTTTATTTTGATTGTCGTGTTTTCCATATTTCTGTTTTAAATTCCAAAGTTTAATATACCTAACCAAAACACCATAAGAAAGAGCAAATGAAATAATAAAGCCATAAAAACCATCAAAAATTCCAAACTTAACGAAATAATGTTTGATAAAACGTGCAATCGGTTTAACAATAATATGAAAAGGGGTAATTGTTAAATTTTTATCGTATAATTCTTTTGCTTTTAAAGCTGAATGTTGATTTAATTTAGTGATGTATTTATCAAAATTTATATAGGAGTAATGTAAGATTTTGTTTTTTAAATACCCTAATTTTCCTTTGGTCGTAATTTTTTCATGAACTATTCCTTCATAATGACAATGATTTCTATTGAACAACCTGATCAATTTATCATTTTGTGTTCCCGTAAAGCGCATTTTCTTGCCTTTGAAAAAAAATACTCTACGAATATAAAAACCTACATTTTGATGGGGATTATTAACAGCATCTCTTATCTCTTTTTGAAGTTCACTTGTTAAAACTTCATCTGCATCAATCCAAATTATCCAATCATGGGTCGCCTGCTGTATTGCATAATTTTTTTGATTGGAAAAATCATCAAACTTTCGCTGCAGTAAAATTGCATTTGACTTTTTAACTATTGAAATTGTATCATCTGTACTAAAAGAATCAACCACAATAATTTCATCTGCAAATTGAGCAGATTTTAAAGAATTTTTTATTCGTTCTTGTTCATTGAATGTTGGTATGATTGCTGTAATTTTCATTTTTCTTAAACAGCTACATCATATTCTCGTAGCGCATCATTTAAAGAGGTTTTTTTATTGGTACTTTCTTTTCGTTTTCCGATGATTAATGCACAAGGAACTTGATAATTACCTGCAGGAAATTTCTTGGTGTAACTGCCAGGAATTACAACACTTCTCTCAGGAACCAACCCTTTCATCTCTTTGGGAGTATCGCCAGTTACGTCAATAATTTTTGTACTCATTGTTAATACAACATTAGCACCTAATACAGCTTCTTTACCTACTCTAACTCCTTCTACTACAATTGATCTAGAACCTATAAAAGCTCCATCTTCAATAATTACTGGAGAGGCTTGAAGCGGTTCTAAAACCCCTCCTATTCCAACACCTCCAGATAAGTGAACATTTTTTCCTATTTGAGCACAACTTCCAACAGTAGCCCATGTGTCTACCATGGTTCCTTGATCTACATATGCACCAATATTAACATAACTTGGCATTAAAATGGTTCCAGGTGCTATAAACGCACCATGTCTAGCTACTGCATTTGGAACAACTCTTATTCCTCTAGCTTTAAAGTTTCTTTTTAATGGGATTTTGTCATGATATTCAAATATACCAGCTTCTAAAGTTTCCATTTTTTGAATGGGAAAGTACAAGACTACGGCCTTTTTCACCCATTCATTTACTTGCCAATTTGTTTGATTTGGTTCGGCAACACGCAGAGATCCAACATCTAACAAATCCACAACTTCTCTAATTGCATTGATAGTTCGTTCTTCTTTTAAAAGCGATCTATCCTCCCACGCTTGTTCAATAATTTCTTGTAACAATTTCCTTAAGTTAATTATATTGAATTTAATTCAATTTATCAGTTAAATATGTTACAAATATAACACACAATGATGCTATTTATTGCGAAGATACATTTTTTAAACAAAAAAAAATATCATGTTAAAAATCGCTATTTTTGTAATAAAAATAATAAGGATGGCAAGAATTTTAGCAATAGATTATGGAGAAAAAAGAACAGGGATTGCTGTTACAGACGAACTTCAAATTATTGCCTCTGGATTAATTACTGTTAACACTGATGAATTGATTAAATTTTTAATTGATTACAGCAATAAAGAGCAGGTTGAATTGTTTATTGTTGGTCTTCCAAAACAAATGAATAATACTGATAGTGAAAGCGAAAAGCTTATTTTAAGTTTTTTAGAAAAGCTTGAAAAATCATTGCCAAAAATACCAATTAAACGAATAGACGAAAGATTTACATCAAAAATTGCATTTCAAACTATGATAGATAGTGGGTTGAAAAAAAAACAACGAAGAAATAAAGGATTAGTTGATGAAATAAGCGCAACTATTATTCTTCAATCCTATTTATACAGCAAATAAGTTTTCTACATATTCCTTTCTTCGTATTTTTGCCAAAAATTTATAAACCTTTATGATTTTACCTGTTGTAGCCTACGGAGATCCAGTATTAAGAAAAGTCGCTAAAGAAATTGGACCAGAGTACCCCAATCTTAAAGAGTTGATTGTGAATATGAAACAGACCATGTATAATGCTAATGGTGTAGGTATTGCTGCTCCTCAAATAGGAAAATCTGTGCGAATTTTCATCATTGATGCAACTCCTTTTGCAGAAGACAAAGACATCTCTGAACTTGAAAGAGATCAATTGAAAGATTTTAAAGAGGTTTTCATCAATCCAACAATTACTAAAGAAGAAGGCGATGAATGGCCTTTCGCAGAAGGTTGCCTAAGTATTCCTGACATTAGAGAAGATGTTTTCAGACAAGAAACAGTGAGTTTTGAATATGTTGATGAAAACTTTAATAAACACTCAAAAACATTGAATGGACTTGCTGCAAGAGTATTTCAACACGAATATGATCATCTTGAAGGAATTTTATTTACTGATAAACTCTCTTCATTAAAAAAGAGAATCTTAAAAAAGAAATTAGAAAAGATATCATTAGGAAAAATCACATCTAGCTATAGAATGCGCTTTCCAAATATAAAAATATAAAAATATGGAGTTTAGTAAAATTATTTCAGTTGCCGGAAAACCAGGATTATTCCATGCAATTTCTCAAACAAAATCTGGGTTTATCGTAGAATCTCTTGTCGACAAGAAAAGGTTTCCAATTCCTTCAACTAACAATGTTAGTTTGTTAGAAAATATTGCTATTTACACCTATGAAGAGGAAGTACCTTTGTTAACAGTTTTCAAAACAATCTATGAAAAAACTGAAGGTAAAGAAACAATTAGTCATAAAGAAAGTAGTCAAAAACTAATTGCATACTTTTCTGAAATACTTCCTGATTTCGACGAAGAAAGGGTGTATACTTCAAATATCAAAAAAGTGATTCAATGGTATAATTTATTAGTTTCTTCTGGTGTAGATTTTTCTGTTATTGAAGCTAGTGAAGAAAATTCAGAAAAAGTGTAAATGAATTCTAGAAAACAGCAATTAGCAGCTTTTAATCGTTTGTTAGACATCATGGATGATCTTCGAGAGAAGTGCCCCTGGGATAAAAAACAAACTTTAGAGTCTCTTAGGCATTTAACGATAGAGGAAACTTATGAACTTGCTGATGCTATTTTAGACAATGACCTAGATGAGATAAAAAATGAACTTGGAGATGTGTTACTTCATGTTGTTTTTTATGCTAAAATTGGTTCTGAAAAAAACTCATTTGATATTGGAGATGTTGCCAATGTAATTTCTGACAAATTGATTACAAGACATCCTCACATATACGGAGATGTAGTTGTTGAAAATGAAAATGAAGTAAAAGAGAACTGGGAGAAGCTAAAACTAAAAGAAGGAAAAAATTCAGTTTTAGAGGGAGTTCCAAAAAGTTTACCTGCTTTAGTAAAAGCTAACAGAATACAAGATAAAGTTGCAGGTGTTGGTTTTGACTGGGAAGAGCCCTTCCAAGTTTGGGAAAAGGTACAAGAAGAAATCACAGAATTAAATGAAGAGATAAAAAATGGGTCTAAAGATTCTATAGAATCAGAGTTTGGAGATGTGTTATTTTCTATGATAAATTTTGCTCGATTTATTGATGTAAATCCAGAAAATGCTCTTGAAAAAACAAATAAAAAGTTTATCAATCGGTTTCAATATTTAGAGCTCGCTGCAAAAAAAGAGGGTAAAAAACTTACAGAAATGTCATTGAAAGAAATGGATGTTTTTTGGGATCAATCAAAGAAGATATACAAGTGATGAAAATTTTATTTGTTATAAAGGGAAACGAATCATACCTATCACAGCAAGCACAAATTGAATTGGTTGTTGGTCTTCATAAACAAGGAATTGACATTCATTTAATTGGAAATTTATCCATAGAAGTTGTACGATATTTAACAAAATTAAAGATCAAACATCAGAAGATTTTCCCTACCAAAAGAATCGATCACGTATATCGCAATCATTTTAAAGAATTAATAGAAAAATACCAAATAGAGCTGGTACATTTCGTAGATGGAAAATCTGCAAGAAGTGGATTAATGACTCTAAAAAAAACCTCAGTTAAGTCTGTAATATATTTTGGTTCAGGGAGTCTTCATTGGTATGATCCAAGTTCATATTTAACATATCTTAATTCAACATTAGACGGCATTATTTGTAATAGTCAATTTGTCTTTGACCATGTAACAAAACAATTGCTTAAAAGAAACAAACATAAACCTGTAAAAATTTATAAAGGGTACGCCCCAAAATGGTTTGAAAAAATCCCTAAAAAAGAATTAATTGAACTTGGAATACCAAAAGACGCAATCGTGGTTTGTTTGGTGGGTAACCACCGAAAAATTAAAGGAACAAAGTATTTTCTTAGATCCTCAAATCATTTAGAGACGTCAAAAAATGTCCATTATATATTGATTGGTAAAAAAACTGATATCTCTTATTTTAAAAAAATTAAAAAGGAAAGTCCTATTGCCAATAAAATTCATCTTTTGGGCCATAGAACCGATGTAATACCGATTTTAAAAAGTATTGATATTTATGTTCAAACTTCACTTGAAGAGGGCTTTGGTAGAGCGATCAGCGAGGCAATGTCAGTAGGAAAACCCGTGGTTATGACTGATGCTGGAGGATGTACAGAATTGATTGATGAATCCTGTGGAATTATCACTCCAATTAAAAATCCTGAAGCAATCGGTAAAGCAATTTCTATTTTAATCAATGATGATGCTTTGAGAACTCAAATGGGTTTCAATGCAAAAAAACGCATTGAAAATGTATACCATATTGATCAAACAATAAACGACACTATTCAACTTTATAGACGTTTACTGGATAAGTAAATATTAAACTAACTTTTTTGCGTTTTTAACTCGTTGCTTCATCAGCGCAAGGTTAATAACTTCATGCATCTCCGTTACATAATGAAATTTCAATCCTTTTAAATAACTTTGTTTTATATCTGCAATATCTTTTTCGTTGTCTTTACACAACATGATTTCCTTAATATTTGCTCTTTTTGCAGCTAGAATTTTTTCTTTGATTCCACCTACAGGTAATACTTTTCCTCGCAGAGTTATTTCACCAGTCATGGCTAACTTATTTTTCACTTTGCGTTGG
>CBFHOD010000065.1:2803-8812 GCA_965657365.1 Flavobacteriaceae bacterium | reverse complement strand
TTACTTCTAAAACCGTACGCTTAAATTCTGGGAGTTCATCTAAAAACAACACCCCATTATGAGATAATGAAATCTCTCCGGGTTGAGGGTATTGTCCGCCGCCAACCAAAGCTACATCAGATATGGTATGATGTGGGGCTCTAAATGGTCGTTCATATAGCAAGCCATGATCTTTTGTTTTTCCCACTACAGAATGAATTTTAGTAGTTTCTAAAGCTTCCTCTAGAGACATGGGTGGTAAAATAGAAGGCAATCTTTTTGCCAACATGGTTTTACCAGATCCAGGTGGGCCAATGAGAATAATATTATGCCCTCCGGCTGCTGCAATTTCCATGCACCGCTTAATAGATTCTTGCCCTTTTACTTCAGAAAAGTCAAATTCAGGGAGCGCTAAATTTTTATAAAACTCGGCTTTGGTATCTACCTTTGTGGGTACTATCTTTTTTTTGCCATTAAAATGTTCTATCACCTCCATGATGTCGTCTACACCCAATACCTCTAAGCCTTCAACAATGGCTGCTTCTCTAGCATTTTTTTGAGGAAGAATAAAGGAGGCAAACCCCTCTTCTTTGGCTTTAATAGCAATAGGTAAAGCTCCTTTTATGGGTTGTACATTACCATCTAAAGACAATTCTCCCATGATCATATACTGTGCTAAATCTGTAAAAGCTATTTGCTTGGAGGCTGCTAAAATACCCATAGCTAGCGTTAAATCATAGGCAGCTCCTTCTTTGCGAAGGTCTGCAGGCGCCATGTTAATGGTTATTTTCTTTCCGGGTAATTTAAAGTTGTTGTTGTTAAGTGCTGCAGAAATACGGTAACTACTTTCACGTACTGCATTATCTGGCAAACCCACCAAATGATAACCTATTCCTTTGTCTATGTTTACTTCTACTGTTATGGTGGTAGCTTCTATGCCAAAGACGGCAGAACCATATACTTTTTCTAGCATTTTTTTCTTTAAATGTACTCAATAATTTTACTAAAAAAAAGGATAGCCAAGGTGTTTTTTGTAAATAGGACAGGGCTTCCCCATAAATGAGGAGGTGTAAAATTTACCAATTTATAGGGGTTGTATTCTTAATAAAATATCTTTTTTCTGTTTTACACGGTATAAAATGGGTTGTTGAAACTAACACACCTGTTCAATAAAACCAGTATGGAAAGCAACCTTGGTTCACTTAGTTAAGTTTTTTAGTACTAATACAATTAAAAAACAGTACTTATTTATTTTTTGAATTTGTGTCAGGAAACCTTCCCCAATTTCCACCTCCGTCATAGTCGACGGGATTATCATCCTCAATATTCGTGTAATTTTCTCCCAACCGTTTTTTAGAATTATTGGAAATATTCCAAATAAAAAAAAACAGATAAACTGAAAATATCACAAAACCAATTACAAAAAATAATATACTCATGACTCTTTATTTTGAATCTGATTAGCCGCTATTGAAAACAACAAAATAGTTCCCGGCCAATGTGCAGAGTACTGAGCCTCCTCAATATTACCAATTAAACCTAAACCAACAGAATATAGTAAACAGATAAAGGCAAAAATTACTGCGTACCACTTAAATATGACTTTTTTCATTTTAAAAATTAATATGATGAATATAAAATATTAAAATCAACCTCTTTTTGTGTCTTTCTCAATATCATTTACAACGGATTTTATATATTTAATTCTCTTTTTATCAGAGACAAATGGAACGGACCAAAATTGTTTAGTTTTTGAAAAAAGAGAATACCTCCAACCAAAAACAAAAGTATAAACTCCCATGACTAGCCTTAGTTTTACAGAATTTAAATAAAGAGTTATAACAGGGATTGCAGGAGCACCGTGAGTAACATAGGTTCTTACTTTTTTTGATTTTAAAAGAGGTTTTGGATAAGCATATAGTTTGGTAATATTAATAAATTCATATGCATAACCTGGAGTAAAAACTTCATCAAAGAAAATTTCCATTCTAGGAGTTAGTCTGAACCACCAAACAGGAGAAATAATATATATACTTTCAGACCAAGTTACCATTTCTTTGTATTTGGAGATTAATCCTTCTCGAGGGCGAGTAAAACTATCTCTATACAAGTCAATAATTTTTGTTTCTTGATTATTTTTTTCTAGCGTGTTTTTTATGGCTAAAAAAATACCATTGTAGCAAAAGGAGCTTTTATCTGGGTGACCAATTATAATTAAATTTTTCATTCGATTTGGGGGTTGTTTATTTTTTATAATTTGTTCACTTTTTTAAAGTAGTTTAATTTTACTTTTAGTTGAGTTCTACCAATAATTAATGCAGCAGTTATTATAATGATATTTTTTATGATATATTGTCCTTCCAAAGTTGGTAGTAAAGGATTTGAATTTTGAAAAGTTACGTCTGGTAATATTACCAGAGGTAAAAAAGTTCCAGTCATTTGAAGTAACAGCAAAATCATTGCGATAAATGTTGTTTTTCTGAATAAAAAAAAGACGGCAATCAAAATTTCCCAATAACCAATTATCACAGTCCAAATCGTAGCATCAAAAAACGGCATCCAATAAACTGTATCTTTCACTAATTCTTGGGCAGGAGATAAATGAACTATTTTTAGGAATCCAAACCAGAAAAAAATAATAAATAATGGTATTCTTACAAGGAAATCATTGGTGTTGAATTTGTACATAAACAATAAAAATATTTTGTAAAAATACTTGTTTTATTAATAAATTATGTTAATTAAATTTTAAAACACAATCAAATATTGGTTGAAAAAATAGTTTTAAAAATTAATTTAGGGATATATTTTATCAGTTTTCAAATATTAAATACACTCAATAATTTTACTTAAAAAAAGGATAGCCAATGTACTTTCATCATATAAGATAGACCCTCCCCGAAAATTAGGAGACCAATATTTTACCATATATAGGTATTGTTTAGTTCTCTTAATTTTCTCAATTTTATATGATTATAATACAACAAGAAATGAATCAAAAAAAATTATTTAATTTATTATTTGCAGCATTATTTTTTATTTGTTGTGTCAATGAGGTAAAAATTGAGGGTAAATGGTATGTTGATAAATCTCAAAATGAAAATGGTAGGTTAAAAAAATCAATTAATAAGTGGATAGAATTTTACTCAAATGGAACACTAATTGGAGGAAAAAAAGAAGGGTCTGAAATTAAAAAGGGAATTTGGAAATTTGATTCGACAAATAATAAATTAATCATAGATTCAAAAAATAGATATGGTGGTGAAGGCATATATACCCTAGAGAAATTAAGTCAAAATGAAATGATTTTAGCTAACGATACGATTAAAGTTTTCTTTAAAAAATAAAAGCAGAATGGATCTAAAAAATAAGCAAATAAAAGCAATTCTGATAGGTGCTTTAATTGGTGGTCTTGTTTATGCTGCACTCATGACGTTATTTGACTATTCTTACAGACAAGATTTCAGTATTGGAAAATTTTCAGCTAACGTTATCTTTTTTGGGATATTTATGGGTTGGTTAACCTATTATAATATAAAGAAGCAATCTAAAAAATAAACATAATGTTAAAGAAGTATTTTAAAAATGTATGGACATTAGAATGGAAAAATGAAGTAACTATATTAAAAAGACTACGAATCATGCTCATGCTACTTAGTCCTTTTTTATTAGTTATTCTCTATACTATTTATAGATAATGTATTACAATACCTTAAGCCGAATTCCTACTGGCATTAATATTTCCAAACAACGAGCGGGTTACCATTTTTTGGTAGGTATCTAATTCTTTAGCAGATGGTCTTTTGCTGGCTAAAATTTCTTGTATCTTTTTTAAAGCATACTGTTGTATGGTAAGCAATGGCAGTACAATATCTTCTCGTATTTCTATTGAAGCTTTCCCGTCTGGGTAGTTTTCCATGAGTTCTGTATGATCTGCTATTTTTAGCAACAAACGTTTGGTCGTCTTATATTCTTCATAAATAAGTTTCCAAAATTCACCAAATTCTTCGTCTTCTGCCATGTAAGCGGTGAGTTCAAAAAACGATTTTGTTAAACTCATCACACTATTTTCTAAGAGTGTTTTTAGAAAGTCTGAGTGGTTGTAAAAATTAATAAGTTTATCAAACTCTCCTTTGTCTTCATATTTTTTTAAGGCAGTTCCCACGCCATAAAATCCTGGAACATTTTGTTTTAACTGGCTCCAGCTTCCCACAAATGGAATGGCTCTTAAATCTGAAAAATCTAGGGTATCAGATTGCGAACGCTTGCTTGGTCTACTTCCAATATTAGTTTTGGCATAATATTGTAGTGTACTCATTTTTTCTAAATACGGTAAAAACTTCTCATGGTTTTTAAAGGCCACATAGGTTTCATAACTGGTATTTGCAATATCATTCATAATTATACGATGCGCATCACTCAGTTGATCTTTTTGAAATACTTCATTTTTAATTCCTGAACTTAATAACTGTTCTAGATTAAATTGAGAAGAACTTAAGGTTCCAAAATTAGAACTAATAGTTTGCCCTTGAATGGTAAGCTGTATTTCTTTGTCTTCTATGGTAGGCCCCAAAGAGGCATAAAACTGATGTGTTTTTCCTCCTCCACGCGCTGGTGGTCCGCCACGGCCATCAAAGAAAATAACCTCAATACCAAATTCTCTAGAAATAGCGGTGAGTTCTTCTTTGGCTTTAAAAATAGACCAATTGGCCATTAAATAACCACCATCTTTTGTACCGTCAGAAAAACCAAGCATTATGGTTTGTTTGTCTTTTCGTTGTCTAACATGTTTTCTGTATTCTGTATTAGAATACAAGGTTCTCATTACCGAGGCAGCATTTTGCAAATCGTCTACGGTTTCAAAAAGAGGAATTACATCTACAGGCAAAACATCACCAAAACCAGAAAGGTTAAGCATGGCAAAGGTTTGCATTACATTTAAGGCCGTTTGGTTGTTGCTAATAATATACCTGTTGGCACCACGTTTTCCATTTCTATATTGTATTTCTTTAATGGCTTGTATAGATTGTAGTGTTTTTACCAACATCTCATTGGAAAAAATGTTTGGATCTATGTCTCCTTTCATTTTTGATAGCACAGCTACTTGCTTCTTTTCAGATAATGTTAAATAGTTTTCTGGAAAAGTAGCATCTTTAGCATCTAATAACTCTTGAACCATATTGGTAAATGCGTTATGATGCACTCTACTATCTTGTCTAATATCTAAGGTGGCAAAATGAAAGCCAAAAATAGATACCTTATGAATTAAATCGTCTAACTCTTCCAAAAACAATGATTTGTGTTCTTTAACAAGAATTTCACGTGCTTTATTTAATTCTTCTAGTAGAATTTTTGATGAAAAGTTAACAACCTTATAACTTTTTGTAATGTGTTTATTTAGCCTTTTTTCTACACGAATTAAGATCTCTTCTATTCCTTTAAAGGTAAGTCTCCTTCTTAATTTTCTGATGTCTCTGTGGTAGTTTTTAAGAATGGTCTGACGTAATCTTTCAGCCACTTTTAGCGTGATTTCTGTGGTAACAAATGGGTTTCCATCTCGATCGCCTCCTGGCCAAAAACCAAGATCTATAATTTCATTGTCTAAAATCTCACCATCGTACACATGTTGTTGTACAAAATTATAGATTGTACTTACAGAATGGTACAAGACATTTTCTAGATACCAAATAAGGCTTACAGCCTCATCATATGGTGTTGGTTTTTGTTTTTTGAAAAAGGGAGTTTTTCCCAATTGAGCCAACAAGTTTTTGATAAGTAATAAATCATCATTTTGTATGGCTTTGTCTAAATCTGTAATAATCCCTAAAACATTCCCAGGGTAAAATTGAGTAGGATGCGCTGTAAGTACAATACGAACTTTAAATTCTTTAAGATATTTTTGTAGTTCTTCCTTTTTGTTTTGAGAGAAGGCAGCTTCTTTAGAACTGGTTAAGGTTCCTATACCCTCCATATTGTTTACATTTTCAAATTCTGCATCTTCAATAGCATCAAACAACACAATTTGTCTTT
>CBFHOD010000065.1:0-2706 GCA_965657365.1 Flavobacteriaceae bacterium | reverse complement strand
TAGTAGGGTTTTCTTGGTATTTTTTAAAAAAATAATCTACGATTTGTGTGGGGTTTTCACCAAGTGAGAATCCCTTTTTACACACCTCGTGAAATAGCGGTAATAACACTCCAGTATTGCTAATAGAATCAAAAGGTAAGGTCATAAATATACTGTTGTATATTTGGTATTTTGAGACTACATTATCATTAAATTTAGAGAGATTCAGTGCGCTAGACATAGATAAATTATTGAAATGCAAAATTACAAAAAAACCCAATTAGCTACTGAGCTCAATGGGTTTTTCTACGAAAACGATGTAAAAAACTAGGTGTTATTTTTCTTTAGGTATTCAACGATTCATAAAATATCCATAAAGAAGACCACCCAACACCCACAAAGGAAATGCAATACCTATTTTTTTTAGAGTGATGTCTTCATCATTAAAATAAGGGAAAATAAACGTTAGTAGAATAAACATTCCGAACCCCCAGGGCAGGCCAATCTTAAGAATCTGTTTGAGCTTATTTGACATTCTTAAAATTTATAATTCCTTCTTTCAACCAAGCGAGGTAAGTATCTATATCTGTATATTGTTCAGCACTATTTAGTATTTCAAATTCTGAAGTTAGTTGCACATAGTAGGGCTGTGAGGCTGTTTTAAAATTTACTGTTTGAAAGGTAGCCCACTTGTCTCCAACTGTTGTGATCTCTTTTAATTGACCGTTGGCTCGTTTAAAGTTAAATTGAGATGCTTTAGGTAATTCTTTTCGGTCATCTACATACAATGAAATTAAAATATAATCCTCTTTTAGTAGTTTGTAAATGGCAGGGTTACTCCATACATTTTCCTCTACTTTTCTACAATTAACACAGGCCCAACCTGTAAAATCTAATAAGATGGGTTTGTTTGCTTTTTTTGCTGCTGCCAGTCCTTCCTCAAAATCTTTATAGCAGTTTAAGCCCAAGGGGCAATCGTTTTCTTGCTCATAAATACTGTAAAATTGCGGAGGGGGAAAACCGCTTAATAAGCTTAAATTCCAGCTTGGAGTTTTAAAAGTTCCCGGAATAAGATACACTATAAATGAGATAACTAATATTCCAAGAGTCTCTCTTAGGAATGATATTTTTTTATCGGTTCTATCGTGCGGTAATCGAATTTTTTTAAAGAGATAAAGCGCCAATCCAATAAATATAACAATCCATATGCCAATAAACACCTCACGCTTTAGTAGATTCCAATGGGAAACTAGATCGGCATTTGATAAGAACTTAAAGGCAAAAGCTAATTCTAAAAATCCAAGAATAACTTTAGTAGTATTTAACCAACCTCCAGAACTTGGTAAAGATGTTAACCAATTTGGAAACAAGGCAAACAAGGTAAAAGGAAGTGCTAAGGCCAATCCAAAACCAGTCATTCCAGCACTCAATTGCATGGCTCCACCATCTGCAGTCAATGAACCTGCCAATAGAGACCCTAAAATAGGTCCGGTACAGGAGAAAGAAACAATAGCTAAGGTTAGGGCCATAAAGAAAATACCAATAAATCCGCCAACGTTAGAGGCGGTATCCATTTTATCTCCCCAAGAACTTGGTAAGGTAATTTCATAATACCCAAAGAAAGAAAAGGCAAAGAAAACTAAGATGGCAAAAAAGAAACTATTTAACCAAACATTGGTTGAGATGGTGTTTAAAATTTCAGGATTTACGCTATCTAAAAAATGGAAGGGAAGACTTAACAATAGGTAAATAAAAACGATCCATAGGCCATATATAATGGCGTTGCTTATTCCTTTGGCTTTAGTTTGAGATTGTTTGGTAAAGAAAGAAACTGTTAATGGAATCATAGGAAATACGCATGGGGTTAATAGCGCGAGTAAACCTCCAATAAATCCAAGTAAAAAAATGGTAAATAAGCCTTCCTTTTGTTGTTTTATGTCTGTATCTTGTTCTAAAAGTTCCTTATTTTTTAGTGGAAGAACCAGTTGACTAGAGAGTCGTTTACTTTTTTCGTCTAGTTCAACCTCTCTGGTAACTATGGCTTTCCCATCTAAAGAAAAGGTAAAGTCTTCTTCAATTTGAATACAAACCTCTTTACATACCTGTGCAAAAAAGGTTAATGTTATATTGGTAATATCTGTATTGGTATGTTGTATTCGTTGGGTAATAATGGCTTTTTCTTTAAAGAAAATCTCTTCTTTTTCCCATACATTACTATATTCTTTATAGGTTTTGCTTTCTACTGCTTTGCCAACTAGTTGGAACCCTGTAGCGTTTTTAGGAGCCGAAATTTCCATGGGCAGCGAAGCATCTTCTGGATTGTATTGAGAATACAAATGCCATTGGTCTAAAATCTTAACGGTAAAAATTAAATCGTAGGTGTCTTCTGATACTTTTTCAACGGATGTAGAAAAAACAGCAGGATTATTTTCTGTTTGAGCAAAACTGTTGAGAGCAAAAAACAGTACAAAAAGGATTCCTAATTTTTTCATGATAGATACGATATTTTCAATCGATTTGTAGTTGTTTTGTTTGCTAGATATCGACGATCCTGTCTAAGACCTATTACCCAAATAATATGATCTTTTGCATCTGTAAGCAACCAAATTTTTTCTTTGTCGAGCAAAGATAATTTATTGTCTTTAAAAAGTTGACTTATTTTCTTACTACCTTTCATTCCAGTGGGATACATGGCATCTCCATGATGCCATTTTTTTAGAGATAACG
>CBFHOD010000064.1:0-9580 GCA_965657365.1 Flavobacteriaceae bacterium | reverse complement strand
TTCACTGTATCAATCAGTTTAAAAAAGATACTAAAATCCCTTTAGATCCAATTTATACTGGAAAAATGATGTTTGGAGTGTTTGATATGATTAAAAAAAACAGCTTCCCTGTAGGAAGTAAAATACTGATCATTCATTCAGGAGGGTTACAAGGAATAGAAGGGTTTAATGATAGATTGAAACGTAAATCCATTGATTTAAAAATACTATAAATGAAAATTAAATTAGTTTTTTTGATTTTTTCTGTGCTGCTTCTTTCGAGTTGTAGCTCCAGTAGAAAAATCACCAATACTAAAAATAAAAAAGTAAAAATAATAGAAAGTCCTTATAAAAATGTGTCTCCTGTTAATCAAGTACAGCACATTAAAAAGCTTCAAAAAAGTAATAAATCATTAAATAAATACTCCCTTCAATACATTAGGAAATATGCTCCCATAGCGGTATCAGAAATGCATAAATATAATGTACCTGCTAGTATCACTTTAGCACAAGGTATTTTAGAATCGGGTAATGGAAGAAGCCAATTGGCCTCTAAATCAAACAATCATTTTGGTATAAAATGTCATACCGGATGGAAAGGAGCAAAAGTATATCATGATGATGATGAAAAAGGAGAATGTTTTAGGAAATACAAATACGTTGAGAGTTCTTATGAAGATCATTCTCAATTTCTCAGTAATAGAAGACGTTATGCCAGTTTGTTTACATTAAGAAAAACAGATTATAAAGGTTGGTCTAAAGGACTTAAAAAAGCAGGTTATGCAACCGATAAAAATTATCCTAAAAAACTGATAAAAATTATTGAGACTTACAAATTGTATGAGTTTGATGAGATTCGTGAAAAAGATTTGAAGCGGGTTAAAAAAGAAATTAAAAAAACTCAACCTAAACCAAAAAATAAAACAAAAAAAAGAGCTAAAAAATATTATCAAGTAAAAAAAGGGGATACATTATATTCTATTGCTAAAAAACACGAAACTACAGTTGTTAATTTGAAGAAAATAAATGGTCTAACAAGTAACACAATTTCCATAGGTCAAAAACTCATAATTAACAAATAATCTTCTATTAATAAATATAAAATGGATATAAATGAAAATTATTAAATCTGTTAACGGAAAACATCCTCAAATATCAAAAGATTGTTTTATTGCTGAAAACGCAACAATAGTAGGAGAGGTTTCTATAGGAAATCAATGTAGTGTATGGTTCAATGCTGTGATTAGAGGAGATGTTCACTTTATAAAAATAGGAAACAAGGTAAATATTCAAGATGGTGCAGTAATTCATGCAACATTTCAAAAATCTCCCACAACTATAGGCAATAATGTCTCAATAGGTCATAATGCCATTGTTCATGGATGTACAATTCAAGATAATGTATTAATAGGAATGGGAAGTATTGTTATGGATGACTGTGTGATAGAGAGTAATTCAATTATCGCTGCTGGAGCTGTAGTAACAAAAAGTACTCGTGTAGAGAGCGGCACTATTTATGCTGGAGTTCCAGCTAAAAAGATTAAAAATATTTCAAAGGAGATGATTTCTGGTGAAATTGATAGAATTGCGAATAACTACATAGAATATTCTAGCTGGTTTAAAGCGTAAATAATTTAAATATGATTATGGAAAATCTAAGTATTATATTTTTTTTAGGCTATAAAATCAGAAAAGGTTTAAATTTGAGTTAAATTTATTGAGTAATTAACTATTCACTTATGAAAAATATACTGTTTTTATTGCTATTTGTCTTTAACCTTTCATTTGGTCAAAAAGCACCAGAAGTAGACTTGTCAAATCCTAGAGCCACTGTCTACTCTCACATGTATTTTTTACAAACAACTTCTTATCAGCCAGAGAAAGCTGCGAAAACTATTTATGGATTAGATAAAAAAGAGGCTGTTGAAGCAGTGGTTAAGATCAAAAGAATTTTAGATGGAAAAGGATTAAAAATAGATTTTAATAGAATTTCTAATGATTCTATGTTCACAGATACGATATCTTTTGTAGCCCAACACAAGCTCATTCTATTCCCAGAACGTATGCCTTTGGTCTCTTTAGAGAAGTCCGGTAACTCGTGGTATTATTCTTCAGAGACCATTCAAAATCTAGACGTATTATATGCAGAAATATTCCCATGGTATATTGAGAAAATTCAAAATAGTATTCCAGGAGCTGGACATAAAAAGATATTCTCCATTGAAATTTGGCAGTACATCTCACTTTTACTTTTACTAGTATTAGCCTTTGTTGTATTTATGATTGCAAAACAACTGGCATTTTTGTTCTTAAAGAGAATTCTTTACAAATACATAAAAAACAGTGATCAAGTTAATGAGACGCTAAGAAAACTAGCCCACCCAATAAGTTTATTGATTGCCATTGAATTATTAGACATGGTTTTTCCTTCATTACAATTTGGCTTAGAAATTAACAGATGGATATTTTTAGGTATTAATATAGCGTCTACAGTATTCTGGATTTACGTATTTCTAAAATTGGCACAAGTTTTAATAAGTTTTTATGAAGAATATACGCAGAAAACCGAGGGTAAATTAGATGATCAGCTGACGCCTATTTTAAGAAATTTTTCTACAGTAATTATTTTTATTATTGGAGCCTTTAAAGTCCTTCTTCTTTTTGGGGTTGATGCGGCAACGATTTTGGCAGGTGCTTCGATTGGAGGTTTAGCATTAGCATTTGCATCTCAAGACACTGTTAAAAACCTGATTGGAACTGTTATGATTTTTGTGGATAAACCCTTTCACATAGGAGATTGGATTTCTGCAGGTGAAGTGGTAGGTACTGTTGAAGAGGTAGGTTTTAGATCTACAAGAATTAGAGCAGCAGACACCTCTATTTTTCAAATTCCAAACAGTAGGTTGTCAGAATTAGTTATTAATAATAGTGGTTTACGACTTTTTAGACGTTATAATACGCAACTAGGATTACGTTATGATACACCTCCTGAATTAATCGAAGCTTTTGTAAGAGGTGTTCGAGAAATAATTAAAGCTCATCCAGATACTAAATCAGATTCTTTTAATGTAGAATTTACAGGTTTTGGTGATTCAGCTTTACTAATAATGATGAATATGTACCTCAAAGATTTAGCTTGGTCTAGCGAGCAAAAATCAAGACATCAAATTCATATAGCCATTGTTAAATTGGCAAAAGAACTTGGAGTTGATTTTGCTTTTCCATCCACAACAGTAATGATTGAACAATTTCCTGAAAAAAAATCAGTAGAACTTCATTATAACAATGATGAAAAAAGAACTAGTGATGTAATTAACAAGGTAGTTTCAGATTTTAAAACAATTGTGAAAGAGCAATAAAATTTGTGCAACTATTTTTTTGGAGGCATTGGTCCTCGAAGATGAATAACTAATCCATTTAAAAAATTACGTAAAATTTGATCTCCACATTCCATATATTTTGGATGATCTTCTTTTCTGAAAAAAGCACCTAATTCACTTTTTGAAACTTTAAAATCTACAAGTTTGCAGATGTCTACAATATCATTATCACGAAGTTTGTGAGCTACTCTTAATTTTTTAAAAATATCATTATTTGTTAACCCCATAGTATAAAGATAATTTTTTTTAATTAACTACATTAAAAATTGCCCATGCATACAATGCAAATCTCACGAAACGAAATAGACCGAATAAAACAACTCCTTTTAAGGGATATTTTATCATACCTGCAGCTACACATGTGATTGAAAAAGGGACAGGTAATAAAGCACCGATAAGAATTAAAAAACCACCCCATTTCCCGGTATTTTTTAGATGCTTTGCCATCTTTATTTCTAGATAATTTTTTACAGTAGTTATTTTTTGAATTGTTTTTCCAATAAAATAAGATAATATTCCACCAGTGTAAGAAAGTGTTGCTAAGATGGATAAGTTAAAAATGGGTGTAGCTGTTTTTTTTGACCAACCAATAAAAATTTCTGGAGGAATCAAACCTAATAATGTTTCAGATATAAAAAAAACAATAAGAACACCTGTTCTTGAAAAGGTTTGGGTGAGAAACTCCAATCCGTCATCAATTGTAAACAAATATTCATTAACCAAATACAATCCAAGAATGATTAGAATAACTGGAATTGCAGATTTCTTTAAACTGTTACCTATAAAAGTATAAAAGCCAGTATATCTGTAATATTGGTGTAGTAATTTTGTTTTTGATTTTCTTCTCTTCATAGCCTAAGGGACTACAAAAATAAGAAGTAAAAGTCTCTTCTAAAATACAAAACAAAATAATTAACTTTTCTTTATACTTTAGCTTGTAAAATAACCAATATGAATATTACTAAGGCAGTTGAAATTTTTTTTAAGAAATTCTTGCCCTCTCCTTTTACAATTGCTGTTCTTTTAACTCTGTTAACTATTCTCTTGGCTTTAATTTTTACAAAACCAAGTATGATAGGCTTTGGAGATTATGCTATAGAGATATTACAATTCTGGGAAAAGGGAATTTGGTCTAGCAGTTTATTAGAATTTGCGTATCAAATGATGTTAATTTTAGTTTTAGGGCATGTTTTGGTATTGAGTAAGCCTGTTAGCAATTTGATAATGAAAATTACCAGGTACTGTACAGATACAGCTACAAGTGCAGCTATTGTTGCAAGTTTAACCATGTTAGTTGCTTTTTTTAATTGGGGGTTAGGACTCATTTTTGGGGCTTTATTAGCTCGTAAAATTGCAGAGCATGCTCAACAAAATAATCTAAAATTAAATTACCCTATCGTTGGTGCTTCAGGATATATGGGGATGATGGTTTGGCATGGAGGAATCTCTGGTTCTGCTCCAATTAAAATAAATGAAGTAGGACATCTGTCTAATATCATGAACAATAGTTCTTTTGAGTTTATGCATAAAGTTCCTTCAGCTATAGATTTTAGTCAAACAATCTTCAGTTTTTCTAACCTATTAATTTTTGCAATAGTAGTTTTGGTGATTAGTGGAATGTTTTATGTTTTGGGTAAAAATTCTCAGCCTACAGAAATTAACCTTTCACAGTATAAAATGCATCAAGAAGAAAAACCATTACTAAAAACAGATCGGTTAGACAACTCAAAAATTTTAGCTACTATTTTTGGAGTACTAATACTCATAACTTTTTTTTCTCGCTACTTTGATGCGATAAAAGTTTTAAAAATTACCCCAAATCTCATCAATTTTTTAATGTTAGGCTTAGGGATCTTATTTCATGGTAGTTTCAAGAATTTTACTAGCGCAGTCGTAGAATCTATAACAGATATTTCAGGTATTCTAATTCAGTTTCCTCTGTATTTTGGAATTATGGGAATTATGAGTTCTAGTGGAATGGTAACTCAAATTTCAGATTTTTTTGTTTCCTTTTCAACTGAAACAACATTACCAATAGTAACTTTTTTTAGTGCTGGTTTGGTCAATGTTTTTGTGCCAAGTGGAGGAGGGCAATGGGTAATTCAAGGCCCCATAGTTATAGAGTCAGCTTTAAAATTAGGAGTTCCTTTAAATAAAGCAATTATGGCCTTGGCCTATGGTGATCAAATTACTAATATGCTTCAACCTTTTTGGGCATTACCACTTTTAGGCATCACAAAATTAAAAGCGAAAGAGATATTACCCTACACGCTATTTGCCATGTTTGTAGGGAGTGTAATATATATTGTTGGTATTCTATTATTTTAAATTAATGATTTGGCTTTCAGAAAAAATAGAATTTCCATCGTATCAATCAACACGTAAAGATGGTGTTATTGCTTTAGGAGGCGATTTAAGCCCTGAACGATTAATTTATGCCTACCAACATGGTATTTTTCCATGGTATTCCGAAAACGAACCTATCGTTTGGTATTGTCCGATTAAAAGGATGGTTTTATTTCCCGAGGATTTAAAAGTTTCTAAATCAATGAAAAATATCCTTAAAAAAGATAAATTTATAATTACTGAAAATGAAGCTTTTGAAGAAGTTATTTTTCAATGTAAAAATATAGCTCGTAAAGATGGTTTTGGAACTTGGATTACAGATGAAATGGAGCAAGCCTATATAAAGCTTTTTAAAAAAGGTCTTGCAAAGTCAATTGAAGTTTGGTTGCCAAATAAAGATTTAAGTGAAAATGGGAAAGATCAAAAGGTTCTTGTAGGAGGATTATATGGGCTTGAAATTGGCAATGTATTTTGTGGTGAAAGTATGTTTTCTAAAGTTTCAAATGCTTCAAAAGTTGCATTTATTCATTTGGTTCAATCCAATGTGTATAAATTAATTGATTGTCAGGTATATAACAATCATCTGGAAACCTTAGGAGCAAAAGAGATTATGAGAGATAAATTTTTAACTTTACTAAAAAAAATGAGATAAATCTTCAAAAAGATGTGATGAAGAACTCAATTAAAAAACAATAAAGAAACATCGTAACTTTACATTTAATTCTAGGAACCTAAAGATGAATATAGAAAACGCACAACAACAAGTAGATGATTGGATAAAAAATCATGGTGTTCGTTATTTTAATGAGCTAACTAATATGGCACAACTTACAGAAGAAGTGGGTGAAGTCGCTAGAATTATCGCAAGAAGATATGGCGAACAGTCTGAAAAAGAATCTGACAAAGGGAAAGATTTAGGAGAAGAATTGGCTGACGTATTATTTGTGGTTTTGTGTTTGGCAAACCAGACTGGTATAAACCTTCAAGAATCTTTTGAAAATAAATTAGATATTAAAGCAAAGCGTGATCATAATCGTCATCAAAATAATAAAAAATTACAGTAGATGGCATTAGCTAAAAATATTAAAAAAGCAGCCTTTTGGTTTAATGTGATGAAAGTTGGGGCTGTATTTGTTGTTTTAATTACAATCATATCTTTATGTTTTAATAGTTTTTCAGATCTTTTTTCTGGGAATTGGGAAGCCGTTTCTAATAAAAATTTTAGTAATCAGCAATGGAAACCTTTTTTTTCAAGTAAACTAATTGCTGGTTTTATTTATGGTATTTATGTATCGAATAAGAATATGAAATGACAAAACTATAAACTACTAATTGTCAGATGTCCAATCACCTTATATTGATTAAAAAAAGCGACCATTGGTCGCTTTTTTTAATGAGTAAAATATACTTAGTCCAATTGAATTAAATCAATCTGACTGTCTTTCACTTTTTGGTTCAAGACTTTTACTTTATTGTCAAATAACTCATAGAGTTTTGCTAATTCTTGATCAATTTTTTTATTGATTTCATTTTTAAAATCTATAGCTTGCTGAGTTGGAGCATAACTACCAATCCTCGTTAGTGAATTTAAATGAGCGAGTTTGTTATTAAGCCTAATTGGAAAATTTAAAGGGTCTTGGTTACTCTTACTTTTTGTTTGGTATAAAGTTTCCTCAATGGAGGTCATTTCCTTAAGTAAGTTATCGGCATATGTTATTAATCCTGCATGCTTCTCATTCCCTTTAATTGATTTTTTAAGTGCTTTTACTTGGGCTCTTACTTTTTTCACATTTTTTAATGCTTTATGAATTTCTGTTACCTTGGCATTGATATCATTAATGAAATTAAATTGAGCTGTAGCATCTGCTATACTAGTTTCAGAAACCGGATTTTTTAAAATGGTAAAGTTTTGAGACTTTGAGATTTCCCCCATTGTTAAGGTTACTTTATAATTTCCAGGCAATGCCATCGGTCCATTTAAAGACGCCCACCACAAAATCATTCCTTTTACTTTTTCTGCACCCGGGTACATCATGTCCCAATAGAAAATGTTGTTGCCATTTTCTAACTTTAGGGTTTCCTCTTTTTTATTCTTATTTGGTTTGGTGCTAAATGCTTTGATTAATTTATTATTGCTGTCAAAAATTTGAAGAGAAATAGGGTTATTAGCTTCTTTTTCTTTAATAAAAAAATTGATGGCAACCCCGCCAGGATGATTAGTTCCAGCAGTCTTAGAGGTTCTTCCATTTCCCCCACCCATTCGGTAACTATCTTGAGGTTTAAATAAAATAACATCTTCTTTTACAAGATTAGATGACAATTGATGTAATGGTGTTAAATCATCAATCATCCAAAAAGATCTACCCTGTGTTGCAGCAATTAAATTATCGTTCTTAATGGCTAAATCCGTGATTGGTACAACAGGTAAATTCAATTGAAATTTGTTCCAGCTAGTTCCATCATCAAAGGAAATATACATTCCTCTTTCTGTTCCAGCATACAACAATCCTTTGCGCTTCGGATCTGCTCTTAAAGCACGTGTAAAATCTTCAGCACCAATTCCATTGGTGATTTGTCTCCAATTTTTTCCGTAATTTTCTGTCTTATAGATATAAGGTAAATAATCACCAGATTTGTATTTTGTTCCTACCACATAGGCTCCACCTTTTGTAAATGGATCAATTTCAATACAATTAATCATCATCCATTCAGGCATTTTTTTAGGAGTTACATTTATCCAGTTTTTTCCTCCGTCTTTGGTTACGTGAACCAAGCCATCATCAGATCCAGCCCATAGTAAACCCTCTTCTTGTTTAGATTCATTTATAGCAAAAATTGTGGCATAGTATTCTACTCCTGTATTATCTTTTGTGATAGGACCTCCTGAAGATTTAAGCGTAGAGGGGTCATTTCTTGTTAAATCCGGGCTTATAATTTCCCAGGACTGTCCTTCATTTGTTGTCATATGCAAATGGTTCGATGCTGCATATAATTTATTTTTATGATTTGGTGAGAACATGATTGGGAAATTCCATTGGAAACGATATTTAAAATCTTCAGCTCCATGCCCCATGGGATCATCTGGCCAAACATTAATCGCTCTTGTCTCACCTGTTTTATGATTTTGTCTGGTTAGCAATCCACCATAACTTCCTCCGTAAACAATATCATTATCTGAAGGATCTATGGCTAAATGAGCGCTTTCTCCTCCTGCAGTAGACTCCCAATTAGATTCACCAATAAATCTCCCTTGAGTTCTGTGGGCTATTCTAACAGTAGAATTATCCTGTTGTGCTCCGTATATTCGATATGGAAAATGATTATCTGTAGTAACCCTATAGAATTGAGATGTTGGTTGATTCATATATGTAGACCAATTTATTCCTGCATCAAAAGAAACTTGAGCGCCACCATCATCACCAATAATCATTCGCTGATTGTCCTCTGGAGCAATCCATAAATCATGGTGGTCTCCATGAGGTGCATTAAACGTCTTGTATGTTTTTCCACCATCTGTAGATTTATGATATCTTACATTGAGTACATATAATATATTTTCGTCTTGAGTATCTGCATACAATCGAGTATAGTACCAGGCTCGTTGACGTAATTTTCGTTCACTATTAATGAGTTTCCAAGTTTTACCTGCATCTGTAGATTTGTAAACTCCTCCCTTTTCGTTTTCAATTAATGCCCAAACAATATCTGAATTAACTGGAGATACTGTAACACCACTAATTCCCCATATACCTTTCGGCAATCCTTTATGTGTAGAAATATTAGTCCAAGTTTCACCTTCGTCAGTACTTTTCCACAAAGCGGAACCGTCTCCTCCACTAGATAAACTGTATGGAGTTCTTCTAATATTCCATGTT
>CBFHOD010000063.1:0-10325 GCA_965657365.1 Flavobacteriaceae bacterium | reverse complement strand
CTTTCCCTTAAGGTCTAATAAAACTTTTTTTGGCAATCTAGAGGAATCTAGTCTGGCTGGAATTATGATTACTTTTTTCATGAGTTACAAACCTAAATCATACATTTGAACCACACCCACAAAATCATTTGTAGTATTCACAACGAGTAAAGAGTTGATTTTATTTTCACTCATCATTGCACTCGCAGTAATTAATTTTTCATTGGCATCAATTAACTTTGGGTCTAGACTCATTAAATCTTTTGCAAATAATTCAAAGAATTCTTTTTCTCTAGACTCCATAGCTCTTCGAATATCTCCATCAGTAATAATGCCCTGAATTCTATTTTCATCCAACACAACCACCAAACCTAACTTTCCTTCGGTGATGCGCTGAATAACTTCCTTTATCGTGGCATTGGAATTTGTTGTGGGTAATTCTTGACTTCTCATTACATCTCCTACGGTAGTCAAAAGTCTTCTCCCTAAACTACCACCAGGATGAAATTTTGCAAAATTTTCTTCTTTAAAATCTCTTAATTTCATTAAAGTAACTGCGATCGCATCTCCCATCACTAAAGTTGCAGTTGTTGAAGAAGTAGGCGCTAAAAATAAAGGACAGGCCTCTTTGTCTACAGCAATATTTAAGTGATATTTGGTGTTTTTTGCCAAAGTAGACTCCTCATTTCCACTCATAGAGATGGTACTATTTTTTTGATGTTTCAAAAATGGAATCAACTTCAATACTTCGTCTGTTTCTCCAGAATTTGAAATTAATAACACAATATCATTTACTTCAATCATTCCCAAATCTCCATGATAGGCCTCCCCTGGATGCAAAAAGAAACTGGGTGTTCCTGTACTTGCTAGCGTTGCTGCAATCTTCTTTCCGATGATTCCAGATTTTCCCATTCCAGAAACGATCAACTTACCTGAACTTTGAAGAATAGCATGGATAGCATGCTCAAAATCAGCTGTTAATCTAGAACTTAGATTTTCAATTTCTTTTGCTTCAATTTCAAATACTTCTTGAGCTAGTTTTTTTATATCCATTACAAGCGTTCTTTGAGGGTCTTAATTTGTTTAACTTGAGTTCAAAATTACAAAAAAGTGGTGGGTTCAACTAATTAAACCAAGATAGTCAGTTTTTTAAACTACTTCTGCAACTACAAATGTGCTTCCACCTATAAATATTAGATCTTCTTTATCTGCATTCAAAATTGCTTTTGCATAGGCCTCATTCACAGAGTCAAATGCATTTCCTTGTAAGCCAAAATGGCTAGCTTTTACTTCCAATTCGAGTTTATCTAATCCTCTTGGGATGTCAGGTGAACAAAAATAGTAGTTTGCATTTTTTGGAAACAGAGGAAGTAGCTCCTCTAATTTTTTATCATTTACCACACCCAAAACAATGTGAAGGTTTTTAAAGGACTGCTGTCCTAATTGATGCATTACCTCCTGTAATCCTTCCTTATTATGAGCCGTATCACAAATAACTTTTTGTTGTTCTTGCAAAATTTGCCATCGTCCCTTAAAATTTGTGTTTTTAACAACATTTAATAAACCTTGACGAATATGAGTTTTCGAAATTGAAAAACCTTCCAATACCTGTAAAGTCTGTAAGGCAGTTCTAATGTTTTTATTTTGATACCTTCCTAATAAATCAGTGGTATACTCATGTTTTACATCAGAACTAAAGTGAATGTCAGCATTCATTTTTGATGCTTTTTCAAAAAAAACATCTACAACTTCTTCTTGCTTTTCACCAATAATAATAGGGGTGTTACTTTTTATGATTCCTGCCTTTTCAAAAGCGATTTCTTTGAGCGTATCTCCTAAAAATTGTGTGTGGTCATAGCCTATATTGGTAATCACAGACACCTCTGGGTTTATGATATTGGTAGAATCTAAACGCCCTCCCAAACCAACTTCTATAATGGCAATATCTACATGCTGTGTTGCAAAATAATCAAAAGCCATTCCAACTGTCATCTCAAAAAAAGAAAGCTGTTGTTTTTCTAAGAAATTCTTGTGTTTTGAAATAAAATCAACAACAACAGGCTGAGAAACTTCCTCGCCATTAATTCGAATTCGCTCTGTGAAATTTTTTAAATGAGGAGAGGTATACAACCCAACTTTATAGCCAGCTTCTTGTAAAATACTAGATATGATGTGAGAAGTAGATCCTTTTCCATTGGTTCCACCTACATGTATTGACTTGAATTTATGTTCTGGATGTTTTAAAACATCACAAAAAGCAAGAATATTGGTAAGATCTTTTTTAAAAGCAGTTTTCCCCTGGCGTTGGTACATCGGCAATTGAGAAAACATCCATTCAATTGTGTCTTTATAGGTCATTATTTGGTGAGTGAAAACTTGTAAATAATTGTTCCTTTTTGTTTAGATGGTGAGTTTGGATCTGCATTCCATGTGGTTTTCAATGCGGCTTCTCTTGCGGGTTTTAAAAGGCATTTTGCAGTGTTAGTGGTTCCTTTTACCCCCGAAAGAGCTCTAATAACCTTACCTTTTTTATCAACCTCTATACTTACCACAACAATACCTTCCTCTTCACAATTGGGTTGCTCTTTTGGTTTAAGTAAAGCTTCTCTTCCGGCTAAATTATAATTAGGATCTCCTGAAATACCTGTATTCCCGTAATATTTTGTAGATGCTGGATCTCCGTTTTTATCTCCTTTTACCCCTTCTTGAGCAGCATCACCATCGCCTGATGGCTTTCCATCAGAAGTGTCTCCTTTTAATAAATTATCAAAGGCTTTTAAAGTATTTTTTGAGGGTTTTTTTGGAGTTGGCTTCGGTACATCTTTAGGTTTTTGAATCGTGGGTGTATCTTTATCAGCTTGGGAAAGAACTTCATCATTCTTAATTTCTTCAGGGATATCCTCTACCGTTTCTTCTAATCTCTCCTCTTGGGGCTTTTGAACTATCAAAGGCTCTCCTTTCAAAAGTTCCGGTAACTTTGTAACCGAAACATTTTTCGGTTTTTTATTTCCAAAATCTGAAGATCCAAAATTAATTGCAATTCCATATTCAATTGGCGGATCTTGATATTGCATTCCGAAACTAAAAATACCCCATACAAATACTATTAAAATAACTAATGTTAATAGTGAAGCCTTTTTTTTATGTATGGTATCTAGAATTGCCATTATTTTCCTTTGACCGCTAAAATCATTTTAAGTTTATTCTTATTGGCAATATCAATAACTTTCATCACACTCTTATAAGGAACATCTTGATCTCCTCTAATAACAATGGTTTTTTTCTTATCTGTTCCTACTTTTGATAGAATTTCTAATTCTAAATTCTTTTCACTTACCAAAGTTTTGTCAATATAAAATTTAGATTGGTTGGTGATAGAAATAGCAACTGAAGCATTATTTTCAGTTTTCCCTCCAGCTTTTGGCAATAAAACGTCGATGGCGCTGACCGTTACAAGTGTTGAACTCAACATAAAAAAAATGAGCAACAAAAAAACAATATCTGTCATAGACGACATATTGAAATTTGGATTTACTTTATTTCTACCTCGTAAATTCATTACACAGGTTCATTTAATAAATCTAAAAACTCAACAGTTTTTGCCTCCATTTGATACATCACTTTATCCGTTCTTACCACAATATGGTTATACGAGATGTAGGCTATAATACCCACAATTAAACCCGCTACTGTGGTGGTCATGGCCGTATATAAACCATCAGATAGTAATTTAATATCAATCTGGCCTCCGGCATTAGCAATTTCATGAATGGCAACAATCATTCCTATTACAGTTCCTAAAAAACCAATCATTGGAGCTGCTCCTGCTATAGTAGCAATGACGCTAACATTTTTTTCTAACTGATATACTTCTAATTTCCCAGCATTCTCTATCGCTTTATTAATATCTTCTAAGGGCTTCCCAATTCTAGAAATTCCTTTTTCAATTAACCGAGCTGTTGGTGAATTTGTTTTTGTACACAAAGTAGCAGCTGCCTCTAATTTCCCATTAGAGATGAAGTCTTTTATTTGATTCATGAAGTTTTTATCAACTTTAGAGGCGGCTTTTATGGCAAAAAATCGTTCAAAGTAGATGTACAATGAAACTGCTAACAATACAAATAGAATACTGATAATAATTTGACCTCCAAGACCACCATCAATAATTAGTTTATAGATGGATAATGTTTTCTCTTCTGAAACAACATCTAAAATTTCAGGGTTCTCTTGTAAATATGATAACATTAATTATAGATTTAAAGTTCTAGTAATACTAACGACCTTGTTGGGTATAAATTGTTTTAAAAAAATGAAAAAACATAAGATTAGAATGCTATATAATTGAACGTATGACTATAAATGAAAAAGAACCAACTAAAAAACCTATCAATGCTAACCAAGATATTTTTTTCAAATACCAAAAGAAATCAATTTTTTCCATTCCCATCGCTACGACTCCGGCTGCAGAACCAATAATTAACATACTTCCTCCTGTTCCTGCAGAAAAAGCAATAAAATGCCACAATGGATTATCTAAGGGTTCAGAAAACATTCCTAAACTGGCTGCTACCAGCGGAACATTATCAATAATAGCAGATCCTAAACCTAAAAACATAACTAAAGTATCTGAAACTCTAGTTCCCTCTAGCTCTGTTCCTAAAAGCGGAATAGTTTCTTTTAAAGTATCTGCAAAACCAAATAAAATACCTAAAGACTCTAAAGCAGCAACAGCCATTAAAATCCCTAGAAAAAACAAAATACTTGGCATCTCTATTTTAGACAAAGAACTGTGAACTGGGCTATGATATGTTGGTGCTATAGATGAATTCGTAGCATTAAAATCTATTAGTGAAAATTTCCTTCTACTAAAAATCTCAGCAAAAGTAGCTACAACCGCTAGAGAAAGCATCATACCCACATAAGGTGGTAAGTGCGTAGCTGTTTTAAAGATAGGGACAAAAACAATAGCTCCTAGTCCTAAAAATAACATAGTAGCACTATGCTTCTCTTTTTTATCTATTGTATCATCATCTTGGACATCAATAGTTCCTTGAAAAGGTTTTAAAAATGACGCTATAAAAGAAGGAACTACCATGCATAACAATGATGGTATGAATAAATATAGAAATAATTTACCTGTGGTTACTTTATTACCAATCCACAGCATAGTAGTGGTGACATCTCCTATGGGAGAAAAAGCACCACCTGCATTTGCTGCGATAATGATTAAACCCGCAAACCAAATTCTTTCATCTCTTTTCTTTACAATTTTTTGCAGTATAGAAATTAAAACTATTGTAGCTGTTAAGTTGTCTATAATTGCTGATAAAATAAATGCCAGTATAGAAAAAATCCACAATATTCTTTTCTTACTATTTGTTTTTACATAGCCTTTAATTGTCGAAAATCCGTTGAAGTAATCAATAATTTCAACAATAGTCATTGCACCTAGAAGAAAGACTAATATTTCAGCTGTTTTTCCTAGGTGGTGTAATAATGTCTCCTCTGCAAGATGCATCTTATCTTGGTGAGACAATTGAGAAAAACCGTCAATTAAAACATGGTTAGCAGAATCAAACCAATTTGAAAAAGAATCAATACCTAAAGCAACAATTGCCCAACAAATAGCCATCATAGCTAAAGCTGGTATCAGCTTGTCTAGCTTTATATTGTGTTCTAATGTAATTCCTAAATATCCTACAACAAATATGATGATTACTAATAACTCCATATTATTTAATTAAATTAATTGTTTCAAAGCAATTTCAAATGCCGTCTTACAAATTTCTTTTTTACTGCTATTTTTCTCAAAAGTATTCAATAATGCTTTTCGAATGGTTTCTGATGTATCTTTAAAAATTTCTTCATCTTGCATGGGTAATTTCACTCTAGACTCCATCAAATAGGCAAAAACTCTTGCTATTCCACAGTTTGAAATGAAGTCAGGTAATAAGCTTACCTGTGAATCTGTAAATTCCATAATAGGCCCAAAGAAAATTTCTTTATCTGCAAAAGGAACATTTGCTCCGGGTGAAATCACTTCTAATCCAGATGAAATCATTTGAGAAATTTGGTCTCTAGAAACCAATCTTGATGAAGCTGCAGGAATAAATATTTCAGCAGATAGTGACCAAATACTTTGATTGATTTCATGAAAAGGAATCATATTTTGAGCAACCAATTTATTTCCATCTTTATTAAGAAATAAATCGGTCATTTCATCCATAGTAAAACCTTGTTCATTAATCAATCCCCCATCCCTATCTATAATTCCAACAACTTTTGCTCCCAATTGAGTTAAATAAAACGCTGCTGCAGAACCAACATTTCCAAAGCCTTGAACTACTGCTTTTTTATCTTTTATACTGCCCCCATATATAGTATAATAATGTTTTACTGCTTCTGATACACCATAACCTGTAAGCATATCTGCTACAGTATACTTCCTAGAGATATCAGGTGAAAATTTCTTATTTTCTAAAACCTTAATAACACCTAGTCTTAATTGACCAATCCTATTTATTTTATCAGCTACTGTAGGTTTAAAATGACCATTAAAAATACCTTCTTGAGGATGCCATACACCACAATCTTCAGTTATTGGAATAACATCTTTATCTGCATCTACATTTAAGTCTCCTCCTGTACCATAATAATGTTTTAATAATGGAGATACTGCCTTATACCAACGTTCTAGAACACCTCTTTTTCTTGGGTCATTAGGATCAAAATTAATTCCAGATTTTGCACCACCAATCGATGGACCAGATACAGTAAATTTAACCTCCATTGTTTTTGCTAATGAAAGTACTTCATTCATGTCTAAACCTTTTCTCATTCGAGTTCCTCCACCTGCTGCTCCACCTCTAAGAGAATTAATCACTGCCCAACCTTCTGCTTCAGTTTCGGGATCTTTCCAATTGAAAACTATTTCAGGTTGTTTATCCTCATACTTCTTAAGTAAGTCCTTCATTAATAGTAGTTTAATTTTGAATTTATTTGAAGTGATAATAACACCACAAATTAAGGAAAAATAAATCGCTAATTGGAATTATTTAGCTTAAATATTTTACCAGATGAATGATTTTTTTGAGCTCCTGTAACACTAGACAAACAATTTATCTGATCTTCTAATTTAAGAAAACCAAGGAATGCAAAAATAAGTGCCTCTTTATAATTAATAATGCTATCTGAAGGTAGTGTAATATTTTTCTTACTCATGTCCTCAATTCTTTCGATTAAAAAATCATTGTAGACACCACCACCAGTTAATAAGATATTTTCAAAAGGTTTAATACTCTTAGAAATTTGATGAGCACTATGTTCTATATAAGTTCTGAGAATATTTTTGGGGTTTAATTGATATTTATCAACTAAAAGAAATATATGTTTTTGAACCCATTCTATACCTAAAGATTTAGGTGGTTTTATTGTATAGAACTTAAGATTATTTAAATCTTGGAGAAGCCTCTCATGGATTGTTCCTTTGGAAGCTATATTTCCTTTATCATCATATTCTAATCCAAGTCTTTTACAATAATGGTTCATTACAATGTTTACCGGACAAATATCAAAAGCTATACGAAGATTGTTAAGTGTATAAGAAATATTAGCAAAACCACCTAAGTTCACACAAGCATCATATTCTGAAAAAAGAAACTTATCTCCAATGGGAACTAATGGGGCTCCTTGGCCACCTAGAAGAACATCTTGAGTTCTAAAATCAGAAACTACAATACAATTTGTTATTTTCTGAATTTCATAACCATCTCCAACTTGCAAAGTATATCCTTTATCTGGTTGATGAAAAATAGTATGACCATGAGAACCAATAAAGTCTAATCTTTTAATATTTTGATTTGTGATAAATTCTTTTGTTAAATTTCCCAGAAAGACGCCATACTCAATATGAAGTTTAGAAATACCTTTTTTATCTAAACCTATTGCATTTTGTAGTTTTGTTTTCCATAGTTGAGAATAATTAATTGTTGATGAAGATAAAATCTCAAAATAAGTATAATCACTTTTATTGAGCTTTACATATACGATATCCAAGCCATCCAATGATGTTCCAGACATTAATCCAATACCATATACAAAATGGTCATTCATATCCGTAAAAATATAAAATGTTTATTGAAAATATGCCAATAAAAAAGTATATTTGTGGGCTTTTATTACGAATTCAATACCCCAAACCACAATGGATTTTAACCTTACCGAAGAACATTTAATGATCAGAGAAGCTGCTCGTGATTTTGCACAATCAGAATTACTTCCTGGAGTTATTGAGAGAGACAATAAACAAGAATTTCCGGACGAATTGGTAAAGAAAATGGGAAATTTGGGTTTTCTAGGCATCATGGTTGATCCAAAATATGGAGGAAGTGGAATGGATACCCTTTCTTATGTGTTGATTATGGAAGAACTTTCTAAAGTAGATGCCTCTGCTTCTGTTATTGTTTCTGTAAATAATTCTTTAGTGTGTTATGGCATAGAGCAGTATGGTTCTGAAGACCAGAAACAAAAATATTTAACAAAATTAGCAACAGGAGAATATCTAGGCGCATTTTGTTTAAGTGAACCTGAAGCTGGAAGTGATGCTACTTCTCAAAAAACAACTGCTATAGATATGGGTGACCATTATGTTTTAAATGGTACAAAAAACTGGATCACCAATGGTGGTCGTTCTGATGTATATTTGGTTGTAGCTCAAACAGATCGTGATAAAGGGCACAAAGGCATCAATGTTTTTATCGTAGATAAAGGAATGAAGGGTTTTGATATTGGTCCTAAAGAGGATAAGCTTGGTATTAGAGGTAGCGATACCCATACCTTACAATTTAATGATGTTAAAATTCCAAAAGAGAATAGGATTGGTGATGATGGATTTGGATTCAAATTTGCTATGAAAACCCTTTCAGGAGGACGAATTGGTATTGCTGCTCAAGCACTTGGTATAGCCTCTGGTGCTTATGAACTAGCCTTAAAATATTCAAAAGAAAGAAAAGCTTTTGGAACAGAGATTTGCAACCATCAAGCCATAGCTTTTAAATTGGCAGACATGTATACAGAAATCAATGCGGCACGTCATCTAGTCATGAAAGCAGCATGGGATAAAGACCAAGGTAATAACTATGATATGTCTAGCGCAATGGCTAAAGTATATGCTTCAAAAGTAGCAATGGAACAAACTGTAGAAGCTGTACAAATTCATGGAGGTAATGGATTTGTGAAAGAATATCATGTAGAAAGGATGATGCGTGATGCTAAAATTACTCAAATCTATGAAGGAACTTCAGAAATCCAAAAAATTGTGATTTCAAGAACGCTTATAAAAGGTTGATTATAAAGATATAATCAAAGAAAATAATTTTATTTAAATTTAATATCATATAACTGTAGTCCTGAGCCTGGAGCAATATTCCTTAGAAATTTTCTGTCATTATCCTCTTTTAAAGAATTGATAATGAAATCAAGAGCTATGTTGTGTTTACCTAGCTCAACTAAAACTCCCATCATTAAACGTATTTGATATCTTAGGAAACCAGCTCCTCGAACTTTAAGCACATAACTCGTTTCAGGAAAGAAATTGGCAGTCAAAATGTCATTTTTCTCAATAACACACGAACGTATATCGCGTTTAAAAACTGTATGTTCAGTGGGTTCAGTACAATACTTATGAAAATAATGAGTCCCTTCAAATAGTTTTGCTCCTTTTTGCATCAATTCAATATCTAGGGTATCCTGAAAACCCACAAGAAGCGCTGCTGAAAAAGGATGATTTTTAGTTCCGTGAGAAAAATAATAATGGTATTCTTTTTCTTTTGATGATTGTATAATATTAAAAGGAGTTAAAATATTCGTTAAGGTACGTACTTTTAAATCTGAAGGCGCATTGAAATTAAAACGCTCTATAAATTCTGTAGCTTCTATAGTCTCATTGGTAAATAATTGGAAAAAATAAGTGTTTGCAGAAACTTTAGCATCTGTTCTGCTTGATCCTAAGGTCTTAAAATTTTTATGTAAAAAAACAAATCCTAATGTTTTATCAATCATCTCATGTAAAGACATTACATTTTTTTGTTTTTGCCAACCATGAAAGCGAAAACCTAAGTATTGAATAGAAATAAGATAGGAATTAGAATATTTCATATTGATAAATATACTTCAAAAAAAAAACCTCATTCGATAGAATGAGGTTTAAAAGATACTGATTAGATCAGTATAAAGAAAGGCAGCGACCTACTCTCCCACATAAAATGCAGTACCATCGGCGCTATTGGGCTTAACTTCTCTGTTCGGAATGGGAAGAGGTGAGCCCCAATGCTATAACCACCCTAAGC
>CBFHOD010000062.1:8755-10887 GCA_965657365.1 Flavobacteriaceae bacterium | reverse complement strand
CTGCATACATTCCAACCAATGTAATTTCTATTACAGATGGTCAAATTTTCTTAGATGGAGATTTATTTAATTCAGGGGTTAGACCAGCTATTAACGTAGGTATTTCAGTATCTCGTGTTGGTGGAAATGCTCAGATTAAATCAATGAAAAAAGTATCTGGAACCTTAAAGTTAGATCAAGCACAGTTTCGTGAATTAGAAGCTTTCGCAAAGTTTGGATCAGATTTAGATGCTGCAACAATGAGTGTAATTTCTAAAGGACAACGTAATGTTGAAATTTTAAAGCAAGCACAGAATGATCCTTACACAGTAGAAGATCAAGTAGCTATTATTTATGCAGGTTCTAAGAACTTGTTAAAGGATGTTCCTGTAAAGAAAGTGAAAGAATTTGAAAGAGATTACATAGATTATTTAAATGCAAAGCATAGAGACGCTTTAGAGGTTTTAAAATCAGGAAAGTTAACAGACGAAGTAATTGCAACACTAGAAAGTGCAGCAAAAGAAATCACAGCAAAATTTGCTTAAATACTAAACGCTTAAAGATTTAGAAATGGCAAACTTAAAAGAAATACGTAATAGAATAGCGTCCATCGGGTCTACGATGCAGATTACCAGTGCCATGAAAATGGTTTCTGCTGCAAAGTTAAAAAAGGCACAAGATGCCATCACAGCGATGCGCCCTTATTCTTCAAAACTAACAGAGCTATTACAAAATTTGAGCGCAACATTAGATAGTGATGCTGGTGGTGCGTATTCTAAGCAAAGAGAAGTTTCTAAAGTACTATTGGTTGTTGTAACTTCAAATAGAGGATTGTGTGGTGGATTTAATTCTTCTGTAATTAAAGAGACTGCTCAAAATATTGCAGCTAATTACCAAGACGTTGATGTAGATTTATTAACAATTGGTAAAAAAGGAAACGATATTTTATCTAAATCATATCCAGTTATTGATGCAAGAAATGACATCTTTGATAACTTGACGTTTGATTACGTTGCAGAAGTTGCAGAAAAAATCATGAAGTTGTATGCAGATGGAACCTATGATAAAATAGAAATCATCTACAATAGATTTAAAAATGCAGCGACTCAAATTCCACAAGTAGAGCAATTCTTGCCTATTAAGCCTGTAAAAGGAGATGCTAACGCATCTGCTGATTATATTTTTGAACCGTCCAAAGAAAAGATTGTTTTAGAATTAATTCCCAAGTCTTTAAAGACACAATTATATAAGGCTGTTAGAGATAGTTTTGCGGCGGAGCATGGTGCTCGAATGACCGCTATGCATAAAGCAACAGATAATGCTACGGAATTACGAGACGAACTAAAGTTAACATATAATAAAGCTAGACAAGCGGCAATTACCAACGAAATTCTAGAGATTGTTGGAGGCGCAGAAGCACTAAAAAGCTAGTTTATAAATACTATTAAAAAAAAGCGCATCTAAAAGATGCGCTTTTTTTAACTTTTTTTTAATCTTACTTGTTTTTGGCATGCAATTTGAAGCTATTTTTAATAATTATAACTAATAATATTAACCTCATGAAAACTTTCAAGCTATTTATAGCATTTTTTGTAAGTGTTGTTTTTTTAAGCTCTTGTTCTCAAGATGATCCTTTAGAGGGTTCAATTACTTTAGGAGAATTGATGTCTAGCTATGATCTGTGGTACGTAGATATTCACCAAACTATGGGAAATGGAGATGTGCCTTTTGTTTCTAAGGCCTTTACTTTGTCATTTGATAATGGCAATATTTATGCTAACAATAATATTGCAGATATTGGTTTTACCGGAAACGGTCTTGGTATTTCAGTAGGTAATTATGATAGTTTTGGAATTTATCTTGAAACAATTCATGATCTAGACGGAAGATATATTTTTGATGTACTTCAATTATCTATGAATGAAGTTAGAATTTATGACACACAACAAAATGTTAGTTACTTACTTGTTGGTTATCAGCGTGATGAATTTGATTATGATATGTTGTTTTATGACAATATAGAGTATTTTATGCAAGAATATACTGCCTGGGAAAGGACTGACATTAGTCTAACAGGTACTCCAAACCCATTTGATGAAGAACATTATTTACAATTTACACAAGAAAATAATACTACATTTTATTCATCTCAA
>CBFHOD010000062.1:0-8657 GCA_965657365.1 Flavobacteriaceae bacterium | reverse complement strand
TGGTACTCCAAACCCATTTGATGAAGAACATTATTTACAATTTACACAAGAAAATAATACTACATTTTATTCATCTCAAGATTCGTTTGGCACAAATATTGACAATCTGTTATGGGATTTCACTGGAAATTATGAGGTGTTTGACGTTGATGGCTTTGATAATTTAAAAATTCTCACACTTAATTATGAGTTTGGAGATTTCGAAGAATTTGAACTAACTGTTGCTAATGACCAAGTAGTTAATCTATTTCATATTAGTTCTCAAACAACATATGAATTTACAGGAAGAGGCTTTATTCAGTTTTTGAGAAACGGTGATAAATCCAAATTAGAGATAAATAATAAAGATAGAAAACGTACTAAGATTATAAGAAAAAAGAAAAAGAAACTTAATTCATAATAACGTTTTGGTTAGTTGATTCTTAGTTGGTTATACTTTATAATCAACAAGAAGGAAGCCGCTCTAGAGGTAGAGCGGTTTTTTCATGTCTTATAAAATACCATAACATTTTTCATGTGTTATATATCATGAAAATCAATTATCTTTAAAAAAATGAATTTTATGAATTTAACGGTGTTTATCACAGGAGCTACCTCAGGAATAGGAAAAGCAACTGCAACATTTTTAGCACAACACAACTATAGATTAATTCTATGTGGCAGAAACAAGGAGCAATTACAAAATTTAGAAAAATCTTTAGGGAAACAAACCGATGTAATTACACTTCAATTTGATGTTAGAAATAAAAATGATGTCTTTAGCTCCATAGAAAATCTACCTGAGAATTTTAGAAATATTGATGTATTAATAAATAACGCAGGGAATGCGCATGGCTTAAGTTTCATTCAAGATGGTGATACAGATGATTGGGATGCCATGCTAGATATTAATGTAAAAGGGTTGCTATATGTTTCAAGAGCAATCTTGCCAACAATGATTGAAAGAAATACTGGATTCATAGTTAATATTGGCTCAACAGCAGGAAAAGAAGTATACCCTAACGGTAATGTTTATTGTGCATCTAAGTCTGCAGTAGAAGCCATTAATAAAGGAATGAGAATGGACTTAAACAACTATAACATTCGTGTTAGTGCCATACACCCTGGGCTTGTAGAAACGGCATTTTCAGATGTTCGTTTTAAAGGGGATTTTGAAAGAGCAAAAAAAGTATATCAGGGATATAAAGCATTACAGCCAGAAGACATTGCCGAAATTATCCATTTTGTAATCACTAGACCTTATCACATAAATATTGAAGATTTGGTCGTATATCCTTCTGCTCAAGTAAGTGCAACCATGATAAATAAAAAATAAATGAGTACCTATTCAAAAATTATAGCAGGATGTATGTCCTGGGGAGCATGGGGGAGGCAATTTTCTACTCAAGAAATGATTTCCCAAATAAATATTACTCTAGAATCAGGGATTACCACTTTTGACCATGCAGATATTTATGGAGAATACACAACTGAACATGAGTTTGGCAAAGCTTTTTCAACCAGTGGTGTAGAGAGAGATAAGATTCAGCTGATTTCTAAATGTGGAATACAACATGATGGTGGTACAAGAGACAATAAAATAAAACACTATAATTATTCAAAAGAATATATTTTATGGAGTGTAGAAAAGTCATTAAAAGACTTACAAACAGATTATTTAGATTTATTATTACTGCATCGTCCTAGTCCACTTATGCATCCAGCTGAGGTTGCAGCTGCCGTTTCAATATTAAAAGAGACAGGGAAAATTATTGATTTTGGAGTTTCTAATTTTACGCCTTCTCAATTCAATTTAATAGATCACATAACATCCATTTCTGTAAATCAAATAGAATTTTCTTTAACACAACACTCAGTAATGCAGGACGGGACCTTAGATCAGTTATTACAAAAAAAAGTAATACCGATGTCATGGAGTCCTTTAGGGTCTTATTTTAAAGAATCAAATGTAGTAAACAAACGAATAAAAAAAGTGTTGGAGGTGTTCACAAAAAAATACAATGCAACTGAAGATCAATTATTATTATCCTGGATTTTACAGCATCCTTCGGGAGTTTTACCTGTGGTTGGAACAACTTCAAAAGCAAGGCTAGAAAACGCAACAAAAGCCTTAAACATTAATCTAGAGCTTGAAGATTGGTTTACCTTATTAGTAGAGTGTCAAGGCCATAAAGTATCGTAAAAATGATTAATAAACGTCTTTTAATCAAAAACTTGCTCAGTCATAATGATGAGAATAGTTTCTATGATAAAAAGATGAAGTTATCGTTAACAAGTAAAGAAGGGAAAGGTAAATTTTTAAAGCATATTTGCGCCCTTTCCAATTCTAATCCTGCCAATAATTCTTATATCATAATTGGTATTGAGGATGAAGAAAATAAGATTATTGGAGTAGATTTTTTTGACGATAGCAAAATACAGAACCTTGTAAACGCATACTTAAAAAACCCTCCCAAAATTACCTATGAAAATGTTCCTTTTCCAAGTTTACCTAGACATAAAGTAGTTGGATTAGTAACGATTCATTGCAACAGTAATATTACCTCTTTATTAAAAAATGCATGGAAATATAGAAAAGACACTATTTATTATAGAAGAGGAAGTAACTCTATGCCTACCTCTAAAAATTTTGAGCTCAGAGATACTAATAAATCAACAGTTGATGCTATAGAAAAGAATGCAAATAACAACATAGAGCTAACTTTAGACGGTGTATTTGATTTTTTTAATAATCACAAGCCAGAATATAATCCTCAATACAAAGTTTTTAATGAGCAATTTGTGTTATGTTGGGCAGGAGAGAAAAAACTTTTAGAAGGAAAAGAGTTTTTCACACGTGTAGACATTGAATTAATAAACGAACAAGTTCGATTATTTTTTTCATCGCTAGATGAAGTTCAAATCAGTTATAATAAAAATTCATTTATCATTACAGAATATATTTCTCTTGGATTAGACAAGGAGGAAAAATATTATCCTTTAGAAAAAACGATTATCAATTTTAAGGAAAATGGGAAGCATGACATCGTTACAGAGTTCTTATTTAAGTCTCCGTTTTTTGATGATATTATGATACAACATATCTATCATAATAATAATATAATCATTTCTAAAATTGAAGCAGGAATTCCACTTTCAGTATTAGAACACGAAGATATACTTAGATTCCCTAAAAACTATTTACTTTGTTTTTTACACGGATATTCAGATGCAGTTGAGCAATTAAAAAAAGCAAAAGAGTATATTAAAAGCATAGAAGATAAAACCACTTACATAAAATATAAAGAAGCAATACGTATTTTTAGAAAAGTAAAATATAGCTAGACCCCTAGTTTATTCAATCCATAATTTACCAATAGAATACGTTTTTGCCTGACCACTAATAATAACTCTGTCATTTTTATCTAAGCAATTTAACACGCCTCTTCTCTTGGAGAGCTGTTGTGCGGAGAGTTCTTTTTTATGAAGTTTCTTTGCCCAAAAAGGAATTAGAGAACAATGAGCTGAGCCTGTTACGGGGTCTTCTAGAATAGATGCCTGTGGAGTAAAAAACCGTGATACAAAATCGCAGTTATTTCCTTTAGAGGTAACAATTACCCCACCCGTGTCTAAGTTTATTTGGTCAAAAATTTGCCTGTTTATTTTAATGTTTTTTATGTCTTGTTCAGCATCATACACCAAGACATAATCCCTGGACTTATACACCTCTTTGGGAGGAATGTTTAAAGATTTTTCAATGATTTCAGGAAGTGCTGCAGGAGCAGGCATTCTTGATGGAAAATCTAAAAAATAAAAATCATCTTTTACACAAACAGTTAGATCTCCACTTGCGGTTTCAAAAATAATGTTGTTAGAAGCATATTTTAAAATTGTTTTTAAGCAATGTGCAGTTGCTAAGGTAGCATGCCCGCACAAATCCATTTCAATCTCTGGTGTAAACCATCGCAGATGAAATTTATCTCCTTTTGGAACAAAAAAAGCAGTTTCTGCAACAGCATTTTCTTGGGTAATTTTTAATAAGGCTTCATTAGGAAGCCATGAAGTTAAAGGAACTACACAAGCTGGGTTTCCACCAAAAACAGTATCCGTAAATGCATCTATTTGAAATAGGTCTAAAGTCATTTTTTAGTTAATAGTGAGTCCCAAAATAATCTTGTTTGCCCTATATAATTGGCATTATTCTTATTTTTTGCCCATTGATTTGCAATTTTAACAGTTATTAAGGCCCCTTCAACATCATTGTTTTTGGCTTGTATTTTTGCTTTCAGTAAGCCGTAACGAAAATTCTCAGGGCTTTTATCAAGCGCTTTATTAATAAAACCGAGCGCTTCATTTAAATCTTTACCATTGTTACTATAATATTGGGCAGCTTCAAAATAGGTTCTGTGAGGTATCTTCTCAGGGTTTTTCATAAAACTAAGCATTTGAGACTCAATTTTTTTATCAACCTCTACTTCAATTGGAATTGAAATTAAGGTATTTTCCCAAGTGATATCGAGCATTAAAGAATTTGTTTTAACCTGTGAAAATTGACAGGTAAATGTTTCTACATAGTTGCTGTTTTTTTCTGGCACTAGCTCAAATCTGAAGACATCGTTTGACGGTTTGTAAGCGCCTCCTGCAATGCTTCTTAATGAAGTATTGGAATGAATTATGATTGTCCAACGATCTTTTCGAGGAATGGTATAGATGGCATATTCTCCTGGCTGTATTGTTTTCCCTCCAATTTTTGCAACTTCCTTAAATGTAATTTTTGTTGCCGCATTTGCTCCAGTTCTCCAGACTTTATCATAAGGAACCAGTTCTCCAAAAACAACTCTTCCTTTGGCAGAAGGCCTTGAGTATTGAAGAGTAACTTCTGTAAGGCCAACTTGTTGTGAAATTTCACTAAAAGGACTCAGTGTTGGTGTTTTTAATCGTTGTCCATAACAAAGATTAAAACATAAAAAAAGACAAATAGCAAAAGTTAATTTTTTCATTGCGATGCGTTAAGTAAATTAATTTTCTAAATTTAAGAATTAATTTTAAATACTTCGAATTTTCTAGACCATTCAATTGTTTCTTTAGAAGCTGCAGAAATTTTAAAAAACAATTCTGGGCTAATCACATGTTTCCACCCCCAGATATTTATTTTATCTGTTTTAAAGCTTCCAATTTCTTTTATGCCAAGATTGGCCTTCAGATTAGTTAATGCCCATTCAGCTTCTAGTTCTTTTCCTCCCGTTAGATTACTGAAGAAGAATTGTTTTTTAGGGGTTTCATTAAAGGAGATGTTATCACTACCTATTTCAACTTTGTTCTCACTATTTACTGTTTCGTCAAAAAGTGATGGATTTATTTGGAAAGGAAATTTTAGCGTATAGTCTTCACCTATTAGAGCGTTATTAATCGCCATAAAATTATGAACATATTCATCTGTAATAATTTTTTTTTCGCCTGTGTTATGTAGAGAATAATCAATAGTAAAGCTATTTTCAGAAACCGTAATTTCTTTTTTCAGTATATATGAATAGCCGTTTACAGATTCTGACTTACAAACAATTATTATTTTTTGATCCTGATAAGTAATATCAAAATTAGCTGGTTTTATGAGATGATTTCTATGAAAAAGGTAGTTTTTGTGTTCTTTCTTGAGAAGGCCAATACCTATTTTATGAAACCACCCGCCCATAGGGGTTTCTTCGAAACCTATTGGACTCGTAATTCCAAATTCGTTGTAAAGCCCTTTTCCTAAAAAATTGACATCTTTAGATCCTGTATCTTCAATAGTAGTTAGAGGAAGGCTCTTAAATTTGACAGAAGAAATTTTTCCAGTCCAATCAAACCTTGAACCTTCATAGTTTTCTAATGGTAAATCAATGGCAACCTCTAACGTATCATTTTTTATAATATGAGTCATAATTAAAGTATCAGAAAGAAATTAAAAAGAGTTTTTCCAACCATTGAATACATCTCACAGTTATTTAATTTGTCAAGGCTTAGTCCCAAAAATAGGATCAATTACGTTTAAAAAAATTTCTAAAAAATTTAATTCCTAATAGTACAGGGAAAATACACCCAAAAAGTAGAGAAGGTAGCATAGTTAATTCATGATAAACTCCAATTAATGTGTATTCAATTTTAAAAAAGTGAAACGCATATAGCATCAAAACATTTATCCAAGGGATAATTGAAAATATGGCTAACTCCTTATAATTCATAATTAAAACAATTTATTATAAATCAAGTGTTAGCTCACTGTTTGGTTTTTCTTTAAGTCTTCATAAAATTTTGCATTGCTAACTTGTATGTAGGGGCTTAGCCATAAAAAACCAATTCCGAACGTCAGTATACAAAGTAAGGCCCAACCGATGAAACGCAATCCTAGACAGAAATATTTCCATTTATAACCATTCATCATTTCTTTGCTTTTTCGCAAAGCGTCCATTGAGCCAATGGTATCATCTTCTGCTAAAATATAAAAGGTTTGCGAGTAAGCAAAAGCTGCAATTATACCAGGAATTATTAATAACAAGGCCCAAAGGAAAATAAATACAACCATTAAAAGATAGGCGCCTAAGACGGTACTATAATTTTTAAATCCTTCAAAAATTTGTTCCAATCTTGCATTTTCATTTCTCGAGAGACTCAAGGTAAACATACAAATACCAACTGCCATGGGACCAGCAATAAAAAGTCCTATTACACTTCCAACTACAGGAATTACTTGAAGCGTTCCAACAATTATTATGTATACCAAAAAGGTACCCACTGCGAGTCCCCAGTTTCCAGAAAGTGATGCTCTAGCATCTGCCATTAGTTCTTTATTTTCCTTCATCATTTGTGTTTTTTAGGGTTATTATTTTATTGCGTATTACAATTTATGAGAACCAAGATAGTAAATAAATTACAAGCTAATTAAAACATAGACTTTATTGTTTTTCCTCTAGAATAAGCGCAGGAATGGCTAAGGTTTTGAAAAGATCGTTATAAGCTTTCATTTCAGTATTAATGATGTCATTTCTTTCATTTACATACACTTTCCAATCGTTCATTAAATCTCCAAATCGTTCTTTAGCTCCATTAGTAACTTTTGGGTTCGCTTGATCCATATAACTTTTTAATTGAATTAATTGTGCGTTTAACTTGTTGTTAAAATTAATAACATCTTGAAATGTTTTTTGCTTTGCCTGTATTAGGTTTTCTTCCCAACTATTGATTCGCTTTGATAACTCTTTCCCTTTTTCAATTATGGCGTTTGCATTATTGTTGTTTTTTAAAAGCTTAGCATAGGTTGTAAGTTGGGTTTTTGCAGATCGCATTTGATTCACAGATTCATGCATTTCCTTAACAGTATTTTCTATAGAAACTAGTATCTTTTGTTGCGCTATAAAATCTTTAGGGTTTGAAATAACTTTTGGGTTCGGAAGAATAGTTGCCTCAGTTTCAGACACAATATCTCCTAATGTCATCCTTAAAGTATATTTTCCAGGTGCTACTCTAGATCCCGATAGTCCTCCAAAAATGAATACCTTATGTATAGACGGTAATGGGTCTCTTCTGAAATCCCAAGTAAAACGGTTAACTCCTTTTTTTGATCCTAAAACTTCTGGTTTAGCGGGCCCTCCTGGCCAAGATTTAAAATTAGAATCTTTCTTGTTGGTATAGGTTCTTATTACTTTAGCATTTTCTAAAACTTCTAAGGTTAGTGTTAAGGAGTCAATGTTTTTATTTAGGTAATAATCAAAAGTAACACCACTTCTAGGGTTTTGTCCTTGCCCAACAGCTTTCGAGTTTCCTCCGAAGATGCGATAGGTATCCTTAGGGGTTAAAATTTCGATAGCTTCTGAATAACTACTTTTATTTTGAAGCGCCCCTAAATCATCTAAAACCCAAAACCCTCTCCCAGATGTTGCGGCCACTAAATCATTATCTTGAATCATTAAATCGTTGATAGCTACTACGGGTAAATTTAGTTTTAAACGTTGCCAATATGCACCATCATCATTTGACACATACAGTCCAGTTTCTGTTCCAGCATACAACAACCCTTGTTGTTTTTTATCTGCTCTAACAACTCTAGCAAAACCATTAGGATCATTTAAACCGTTTACAATTTTAGTCCAGGTTTGCCCGTAATCATTGGTTTTAAAGACATGCGAGTTTAAGTCCATAGATTTGTATCTCATAATTACCAAATAGGCAGTTGCAGGGTTGTGTTGGGAAATGTCTATACTATTTATAATACCGTCTTTAATTTCAGGAGGTGTAATATTAGTCCAGCTTTCTCCTCCATTCTTTGTAATGTGTAAAAGTCCGTCATCACTACCGGCATATAAAACACCTTGTTCGTGCTGAGATTCTACCAAAGCAGTAAGTGTATTATAATTTTCTCCACCGGCAGCTTCGTTTGTATAAGGAGCTCCTCCTGGACCATGTTTCTCTACCTCATTTTTGGTAAGATCTGGGCTTACTACGGTCCAATTAATTCCTTGGTTAGTAGTTTTAAAAACAACATTTCCAGCATGATAAACAGTAGTTCTATCATGTGGAGATGTAATGATTGGAGCATTCCAATTGTATCGATATTTTGAATCTTTTGGGGCTATACTTAAGCCTAATTCTGGATATTCTTTAATTGATTTTTGTTCTCTTGAAGTTCTTGACCATGTGCTAAT
>CBFHOD010000061.1:8848-11784 GCA_965657365.1 Flavobacteriaceae bacterium | reverse complement strand
TATTTCCAAATTCAATTTGTGAAGAACCACCATAATTACCTTGTGTATAAGTATATGCTGAGCCAGTTGTAGTAATATTTGTATTAAAAGCTAATCTATGTGATCTTGCACCAGAATTTAAAAACTCAAATATTTGTAATTGTCTATCGTTTGTTCCAGCACTATCATCAATTCTTAAAGCTTCACTTACTCCATAAGTAGCAGCTGGGTTTGTATCTAATATAACTGGATTATTATTAACTCTCAGGCCTGCATTAATTGTAACATCACCCTCTATCTCTGTTGCACCACCATGTGCTACTCTAAAGTAAGAACCTGAATTATCTTGTAATCTTAGCCCATAACCTGAAGCTGTCTGTACAACTAATTTTCCGCCTGCAGGGTTAGTCGTATCTATTCCAACGTTATTGCCATTTCCAGATATCGATATGTGTCCACCTACAGTAAATAAATTTAGATAATCACTTCCCGTATTCCATTGGAGACCGCCTCTTTTAGATGTTGATTCAAATGCTTCAAATGTAGGATCAGTTGTTGCTCTAACGCGACCAGCAACTTCTAGCTCTTCATTAGGCGAAGTAGTTCCTATACCAACTTTACCAGAAGAATCTATTACGAATTGGTTAGATCCATCATTACCTGTATCGATTAATAAATTGTCGTTTGAATCTGTAAATAATCTAACAACACCAGCATTAGGTGCAGCATCGGATCCTCTTAATCTAATATCCCTTGCAGCATCTAATCTACCAGCAATATCAAATGTAGTACTATTAATAAATGCAACTTCTGAACCAGCTACGTCAAATCTGATTATATCTTCATCGGAACTTTCTTCTACTTGAACTAATGTGTCGCCATCACTATCTGTTAGTGAACTTGCTGAACCGCCACCTGCGTCAGCACCAAAAGATAAGTTACCTGAGCCGTCTGTTTTTAATACTTGTCCTGCTGAACCATCTGATGTAGGGAATGTATAAGCACCATTAAAAGTTATTGAACCATTATGGTTTACTTTTAATCTATCTGTAGTTGATGTTTGTAGTGTTATTCCACCAGCTTGTGCATTTACTTTTACACCGCCTGAAGCATTTGACGACGTTGATAAAACTCCTGAGTCTGCCCAACCTGTTACACCATTATAACCCGAAGATGTTGCGTATATATCAAACTGTGCTGCATCTGAAAGTAATCTAACAACTGACCTAGCACCATTTCCTGCATTAGCATTTTCTACATGAATACCATTTGTTGCATTACCATCTCTTTTAACATGCAACTTATTTCCTGGTGAACCTGTACCTATACCGACATTACCGCCATTAATATAAACTGTATCTGAGCCACCAGCTCTTAGAACCATTTGGTCAGTGCCGTGGTAATATCTTATATAACCTCTATTAGCTCCACCTGTATCACCAAATGCTAAATACTGATAATTAGTTCCAGCAGGTGAGAACATATTAATACCAATATTCCCAGAGCCTTCAATAATTACATCATCGTGATTGGAATTAATTAAACTAGATATAGAACCAGCTGAACCACTCTTAATATGAAGTTTATCGCCTAAAGGAGTTGTATCTCCTGAATCTCCTATTCCTAATTTAGATACATTAATATAACTTGATGCATTAGGAGTTAGCATTATGTCTCTAGTTGACCCTGCGTCTCTCCATACTTCGAATCTTGGAGTATAACTTGATGTACCATGAATTGCAACAACACCAATTACATCTCCGGACGGTGTTAATGTTAATTGATTACTATCCCAACTTAATGTAGGATTATTTTTGTCTAGTTTTACATCACCAGAAGTATCAATTGCAATACCAACAACATTATTTGCACCAAACCTAGCTCCATGATTTGATGTAGTACCATAGAATGCATTTGCATCTTGTGCATATATACTTGCTTTTACGTCATTAGTTGTATCGTGTAATCTTAAATGTGGACTATCTGAAGCTACAATATCGAGCTCTTGGCCAGGAGATGCTGTACCAATACCTAAACCAGTACTTGTGAAATAGAATTTACCGCTACCTGAAAGAGCAATTTGTGCATCAGAACCTTCTATCCTAACAGGTTTATATGCACTATTACTTCTATCATAAGATAATATTCCGCCATAATCTGAGTCAGTAAAGTATCTAACCTCGATACCTTTACCACTACTTAGTACACTTGAATCTGTAGCTCTTATTGTACCTACTGAATCAACATTAGCTTGAGGAGTAGCTGTACCGAAACCAAATTTACCTGTTGTGTTTATGAATCCGTTTGAACCATCGGCATGAATAGCTACTTTTTCTGTAGTTCCACTAAATAAATGGAATCTACCTTTAGCATTACCCTTTTCACCGATTACAGCGATAGGGTTATTAGTAGCATTTGCAATAAGTCTAAATCCACTATTTTGTGAACTGACAGAATTTGATTTAACTGTTAAAGGTGCACTAGGTGAGTCTGTAAGGATACCAACCTTTGGATTTGCGCCAGAATTAGATGCATCAGAATCGATGTGTAGAATAGTATCATCATGACCTGTTATAACAGTGCCGTCTGATTTTTTAAAGTATAAAGCACCGTCAGCGGTGTTAATCGCTAACTCACCTAAATTTAGATTACTATCTGTGGGTATTGCTCCAGCCGTATTAGAACGCCTGAGCCGAATATCGTGTTGTCTGGCCAATTTTGGCTTCTCCTATGTTTCAATCTCTATCAAGAGCTTATATAATTTTCATTCCGTATTTACGGTATATAATCTATTTATAACAGTTAGGAAGCCAGTTTAAGAATTAATATGTTCCGCCATCAATTATAGCTGAAAATACTGGTACTCCACTTGCACCAGCTTGTAATATATCGTACTGTGAACCAGCAGCTGTAACATCTAGTGGATTTGAGCCATCGCCGTATACAACTCCATTATT
>CBFHOD010000061.1:6997-8748 GCA_965657365.1 Flavobacteriaceae bacterium | reverse complement strand
GAACCACTATCAGCAGAAAGTGTAAAGCTTGATGAGATTGCTTGTGTACTTACATTAGTTAATTGACCTTGAGCATTAAATGTAATTACTGGAATTGCTGTTGCACTACCTGCACTGCCAGCTGAAATTTGGTTAGTAAGACTTACTGTAGATGTATTAGCACCATCATCGTTTGTTACAGTAATTCCAGTTCCACCTGTTACTGCACCACCAACTGTATCGTAAATAAATTCTGCTAGTGTATCTGATGTGCCATTAATATAAACATTATGTAATACTAATTTACCAGTACCTGCTGGGTCAATAACAATATTACCATTAGTGTTTGTAGATGAAATAGTATTACCATTTAAATCTAGATTATCTACTTTTAATTGCTCTAATTTAGAACTACTATTTGTAATTAATGCACTACTTGCTTGTAGTGAACCGTGTGAGTGGTTTAATAAATCGGTAAAATATTTACCACCAATTGTCTGGACACTGGACGCAACTCCGTTACCATCTTCTGCTCCGGTACCAATATATAATCTTTCACCGGCTTGTGCCTGTCCTGCACTAACGGATTCATATGAATACGCTAATTCACCAGTTTTTAGAATTGATGGTGCCGAGGTAGTACTCGACGTTGTTAAAATCTTTAATCTTGTTCTTGCTGCCATATTAGTATAAACCTCCAGCTATTACCAAATTGGAATTTTCAATCTGGTTTTTAACCTCATATTTTCCAGTAGTTCCGTTATAAATCATCATTACGCCATCTCCCTGGCCTGATGTATCTACATCTGATAAATCACCTAATGAAATAGATCCTTGTGATAATTTAACAGTTTGAGCTACAATTTCGTTATTCTTACTTGTACTACCCTTTAAAGTATTGGTCTGTCTAATTTTTGCTTTTACGTTAGCCATTAGTTGCTGCCACCTTAGTTACTCCAGGAGTTACTTCTATCTGTCCTTCTACTATTCTTGTAACTTCACTAGTAGAAGTTTTCTTAATTTCTACATCATATACATATCGCCCAGGTTTTAATGCTTCAGTCTGAGTTGCTGATAATTGTATTCTAACAACTCCACCACTAGCTGGGCTAGGAATACTGGCTGAAAAATCTGTAGCTGTTGTTGATGCATAACTTTTTCGCATCTGACCAGCTGTTGTATAACCTGTCAGGTTGAGTGCATTTCCGGAAGCATCTGTTACGTCGATATCTGCCTTAAATGTAGTCCCTTGGTCAATAGTCAGATTAGATACAATTGCCATTATTCTATACCTTTATTTATATGTTTAAGGCTTTCAATCTCAGCCTTTAGTAATTTGTTTTCTTCTCTTAATTCTTTAATTGCTTCAATAAAGAGGGCTGATAGTTGATTATAATCAACATGCTTATTAACTTCCTCACCATCTAGTGATTCAACTTCTTTTACTGCTGACGGTAATACCTTTTCTACGTTTTGAGCAATAACACCAGCTGATGCTTTACCATCTTTCTTCCAATTAAATGTTACACCGTCTAATTGTGATACTAATTCTAAAGCACCTTCAACTTTTTGAATATTATCTTTGAGCTTAACATCAGATGTAGTTGTAGTTGAGAAAGCATAAATATCGCTATCAGCATGGAAATCACCATTATTGGCAAATCTAAAATTAAGTTCTGGAGCCGAAGATGATGCAGAAGTATAAACATCGATATATCCTGAGTCTCCACTAGCTGTTTGAACATTAAAATCTAAATAACTACTACCTGTAG
>CBFHOD010000061.1:0-6898 GCA_965657365.1 Flavobacteriaceae bacterium | reverse complement strand
GTCCTTCTTTTAATTTTAGAATACCTGTAGTTGAATTAGCAGTTTCGGTGAATAGAGTATTACCTGATGAATTTAGTGCTCTTACTCTATTATAAACTTGTGTAATATCATTATCAATTGTGATTGCATCTGTACCATCTGTTATTGTTAACCCAGCACCAGCATTAATTGTAAATGTATCTCTCTTAGCGTCAGAATCATGTAGTGTTGAATTTGTTCCACCGTTTTGTGATTGTATCTTAGCAAATGCATTTTGGTTAACTTCAGCACCATCATCAACATTACCTAATCCAAGATTGGCTGCAGTTAATGTTCTCTTAGTTGCACTTGCGGCTGTAATGGAACCAATATTATTTGATGTTAATGTTAATGTATCTAATACCTCAGCACCAGTTGTATCAATACTAACTGACCTTGCGGTAAATGTTGGGTGCTCATAATTATTATAAGCTGTATTGCCAGAACCATCGTCATTATTGAAGAATCCTACTGGAATTTCTGAAGCTATTTTTCTTTTCTGTCTATTACCAGCTGTACCTACGCTATTATCTAATACGATAAATTCGTCTGCGGATGTCCAAGCTTGTGTCATATCAGCAACTTCAGATAAATCGACATTAATAGTAATATCTGTCTCACTTGATTTATTAGCTGTAAAGTCTCCGCCTGTGATTGTTAGATCGATTGCACTACCCGCATTAATATCTAATAATCCATCTGCCGCGGCTGCTGGAATTGCTGTGCTGTTAAATGCGTTAGATCCAAATATTTCTGATGATAGCTTTTTCTTCTGCACTCCATTGTCTAATACAATAAATTCATCAGTGCCATTTACCCATGTTTGAGTCATGTCTGGTAAAAGATCTAGGTTAATACTAATAGCAGGAGTTGTTCCTCCACTTGATGCTATAGGTGATGTACCTGTAACTGATGTTACTCCAGATGATGTGACGTATGAGCTAGAATCTACTGAACCGTCAGCCTTTAAGAATTGTGATGATGTTCCACCACTCTTAACGAATGCTTCAGCTGTTATATTACCATCAGCAACAACATGGTGTGCATCTGTTCCAGCATCTAGGTCAACTTGGAATACTGTTGTTGAGCCATCTTTTAATTTAAAGAAGCCATTTGATAATTCTAATTCGTTTGCATAGGTAATTGCATCTCCAGCATTTGTTCCAGCTGGAGCTGTTCTTAATGTTATTTCTCCAGCAGCACTATCTGAAGTAAAGATAATATCAGCCGCACCACCACCACCAGCTGCATATTTATCACCAGTGCTATAATATGAACCTGATCTAATATTAAAATTACCACCGCCATCGTTACATACAATTCTCTTTAATGGTACTGGGTCATGATCGTTGAAGTTATCGCCTGGATCTCCATCAAATAGTATAGCACCTTCAGACCCTGTAGCAGCAAAGTTTGTAGCTCTTAATCCACCGCCTGCTCCTCTGTATGCAATTGTATTTGCAGTTGGAGAAATTGTTGCATTAGATGTAACAGTAAATGCAGTGTTACTAGATTGGTTTGCAGTAGCATCCATAGATCCAGATAAACCAAGACCAGATGTTCTACCATCTATCTGTCCGTTATTTACAGTTGGAATATCTGAGGATTGTACAAATCCACTGACTGTTATATTTGATGCGCCTTCACTTCTAGTTAAAGTTAATGTACCGCCAGATAAGCTACCACCATTTACAAATGTATCAGCAGTTGATACAGCAGTAAATGATAAACCACCACTTCCGTTAGTTGTTAATACTTCTCCGTTACTACCTTCTGAAACATTTAATTCATCAACTCCAATAGAATTATTTGTAACTGCAATTGAAACACCGGTTGCATTTGCGGTAGTAGAAATTGCATTACCACCTTGGAAATCTACAACTTCAGTTGATGTAATATTATCGTTAGAACCTGAGTCAGCTTGTAATATCCAATGTCCGTAATTATCTTTACTAGCATAAGAGAATGAACCATCACCATCTGTTACAACTACTTGACCTGATGTTCCATTTCCGGAAATATCTAATTCATTGGCAGTAACTTTATTTGCACCAATTTGTAAATTAACATTAGATACATTTGTATCGCCTTGAATACTAAATGAACCACTAACATCTGTACTACTATGATTAAAGTTTACTGTTCTTGCACTTGACCATTTGCTGGATGTATCTGCATTACCAGTTAAAGATCCTGTAAATCCTACTGATGAATATAATCTTTTATTTACTTCTAATCTTGAAGAACTATTATTCCACAAGAGAGTTGGTTTAGATGATGAAGCACCAAACTCTAATCCTGCTCCGTTTGTAGCAGATAATGAACCAGCATTTTTAGCTATTCTTAAAGTAGCATCTTCGATGTCTAAATTAGTTGTGTTAATTGTGGTTGTTGTTCCACTGACTGTAAGGTTACCAGCAATTTCAATTGTTGTATTTGATGCACCGAGTGTAAGTGTGTTAGCACCAACTCCATCAAAGATTGTTTTACTACCAGATGTTAAATCAATATCTGTTAAACCTGTAAGTGTTGTGTCTGTTCCGCCTAGAGCAATTGTACTGTTACCGATTGTAATACTATCATTTGCTATCATACTATTTTCAACAGCATCAGCTGGAATAGTTAATGCAATAGAAGTATTACCTAAATTTGTTATTGTACCAGAACCAGTCGCATCTCCAGTAAATGTTAGTGTTGGGTCATTTACATTAAAGTCAAAGTTATTATTAGTATCATCCCATGTTACATTAATACCAGCTTCAATATTAGACGCTATTAAATCTCTAGCGTTTTCGAATGTTACAAGGTCAGCTGTTTCTGATGAAGTACCATCTGCAGCTAATCCAACTGCTTGCCATGCTCTTCTTGGATTTGAGGCAACCTGTGAATGATTCCATTGAATTTTTGGATCGTGTGAATATCCTGAATGTACATCTTTATTTTTAACTGCGAAACCTTGTTGGGCAGCTGAGTTATCTTCTGTTCTTAAGAATGCACTACCAAATGTAGAAACACCACTTGCTGTTCCTGGTAATAATAATGTACCACTTGAAACATCTAGTGTTGAGCCATTTGGAATTGTTAATGTATTACCAGAAGTAAAGTTAATATTCTGATTAAATGTCTGTCCGCCAGAAGTTGTTAATCGCATAACTGTAGCGTCATCGATATCAAAGTTTAATTTACCTGCACCAGTTCCGTTATCTGCATATGTTACTGAGATACCATCTTCTGTATTACTAGAAACCATTGCACCAACAATGTCTTCGATTCTTTCATCATTAAGAGAAACACCTCCACCTGATACTGTAAAGTCTGTTGAATCAAATGTTGCAACACCAGCATTTGATGCTGTTGCAAGTTCTGCAGATATTTCTAATGTGTTATTATCAATATTAGTGTTAATACCAGTACCAGCACTTACAGTTAAACTTTCGCCGAGTGCAATTGCATGGGCAGTTCCACTTTCAGCTAATATTGTAATTGTTGAATTAGATAATTTACTATTAGGTATTGAGCCAGCAAGTTTACTTTGATTAATTGAACCAGCCAACATTGCATTAGTAATACCAAGTGATTTTACTCTGAGTGAGTCTGAATTAATTTCAATAGAAGAATCATCTACGTTTACCGCAAAACTTCTATTTGAATTTAAATTACCACCGCCTGATAAACCAGCTCCAGCTGTTAATATTAATCCATTTAAGGCATCTAATTCGGCATTTAGATTTACTAATACTCCAGAGATTGTATTTGCACCGTATGTAATAGTTCCACTTTCATAGGCTTCGTCATCTCCGATTTCTGCTTCTATTAATCCAATAGCCGCTGTGACTGAAGCTGCACCATCAGTAATATCTCCGCTAAATACTGCTGAACCAATTTCCGATTGTAATTCGTTTATCGCACCTTTAACATGTTGTGAAGAAGTTGTAAGTGAACCTACTGTTACATTACCTGTAACTCCTAATGTTCCAGCAACTGTTGTATTACCAGAAGATGCTACAACATTAAATTTATTAGTATTAATATCAAAGTTGCCAGTTAAAGCTAATGTGCTTCGTAAAGTTGCTCCATTTAAAACATCTAGTGTAGAATCAATATCTACTGCACCATCAACATTTAATGTACCAGCAATTAATGTATTACCAGTTCCATTTGCAACTGTAAATTTATTTGTGTCCATGGTGAGGCCACCATTTAATTGTGTAGCCCCTGTTACTGTTAAGCTAGCTAATGTAGCTAAATCGCCAACACTTAGTGTTCCATCAATAACTCCTAATCCATCTACATTTAAATTTCTATCAACATCTAAATCTCTTTCGATTGTAAGGTCATTATTAAATGTAGCATCTGTATTATTACCAGTTAAAAATACCTGATTAGCTCCAGATTTAAGTTGTAGTTGTCCACCGTTATGAGTTAACCTACCAAATTCAGTACCATCACTCTTTAATACAATATGATTATTACCAGTATCTAAATTAATGTTCGATGACGAATTGACTGTAAATGTACCTGATGTAATATTAAATGCACTTGAACCTGCACTAATTTCTTTTGTTGATGCATCGAATACTGATTCAATCTCTCCGATAGCTCCAACCAAAGTAGCTTTATGCGATGTAGTTAATGATGTTACATCACCGATATCCCCTTGAATTTCTAAGATACCAGCTGATGCATCAGTAGCTGAATAGCCTGTTGCATTATTAATAGTTGTAACATCGCCAAGTTCTGTTCTTAATTCTCTTGCCGCGGCTGATAAATCTGTAGCACTCAATCCTGTGAGTGTCATATTACCAATATCGCCTTCGTGTTCGTTAATTGCTAATACTAAATCACCAGCAGATGTTGATAAATTTTCTACTGTTCCAATATCATCTTGTAGTTCGTTGACTGCTGATACTAAATCTGTAGTGATTACTAATACTGCATTACCACTTGCTGCTTCGTTATTTAATTCAACTGTATGTAAAACTGAATCGTCATTTAAAGATAATGAACTTACATTTACAGCATCAACTTTAAAGTCGCCTGGTGCATATCCTAAAACTCTAATATCAGAACTTGCACTAAATGTACCATTATTATTTTTTGTTTTAATTGAAGATGTGTTAGCATGATAAACAGTTGCCCACCATGAAGCATTTGATTCGACACCTTCTTGTGTTGTTTGGTTAGCTGAGGCTTGGTAAATTGTAATACCTTCTGTTACTTCATCTACTGATGGAGTTCCAGTTAAAGCAACGGTTCCTTTATGATTTGCAATATGGAATCCAGCTTCTGTTAATCCTTGTACTAATTCTGTACCAGCTTTTTTAACTCTAACATTACCTTTAGGAAATGATTCTGAAACTATTCTTTCAATATTTGCATTGGCAATAGTTTGTGAACCTACAGCTAAATCAGCTGATGCACTAAATGTTCCAGTAGAGTTTTTAACTAATATTCTAGTTTTATTATCAAGAGTTACTACTGATTCGATTGTTGCACTATAATTAGAACCTTGTGAAACAGTTGCTCCATTCTGAAAATCGCTGTGTGGCGTTACGCCATGTTTTAAAATAATATAACCTGCTGTATTGTCTATTGTAGCATCAGGTAATTTTTGAATTACTAGAGAGTCTGAATTACTATCATTTCCAGTAAATTGAATCTGTCCTGCTGATGCTGTGTATGAAAATACTTTATCGTTTAACCTTGTGTTATCAAGTAACGCGTCGTCACCTACGTCAAAAGAGACCTCATTAGTACTTTGTCTCCATTCATCGAAGGTATTACTTTTTAAAACTCTATGTTCGTTGTCGGCCATTATTTACCACCTAATTTCTTTAACATTGCTTTTATTTCTTTCATATCAGCTTTTAACTGTTCGATATCAGCTCTCTGTGCTGAATCAATTTCTTCCTGAGATTGCTTCTTTTGAATTTGTTCTAATCTTCTCTCGTAAGCATTCCCATTAGTATTTATAATAGCATTAGTAGATAAATCTCTAACTAGGTTATTATCTTCCTCTACTATTGCAACTTTTTTCTTTCTTGCCATAATATTTCCTATGTAGCGGCTATCACTCTAAAATCTTTTATTTGTGGAACAGCTGATGAATTACTAGATCTTAATACGATCTTAAACATCATTGAACCAAAGTTATCTGATGGTGTGACATTATATTCTACTTCTTCAAACTTCCCGTAGTTATTAATATCAATTGCATCATCAGGATTTGCTTTTACCCATACAATATCATTCATACTTTCGTCAGAACCTGACCCTAATACTTTATAATATAAATCTACTGTAGATGCTGATGGTCTATTAATATTTAATATTGCTCTAATAACTGAAGCTTCATCGTTTAGCGAAACTTCTCTTGTAATATATTTAGCTAATTCTGAACCACCTGTTGCTGTTGTTTCTGCAACTAAAGCTCTTCCGTCACTATTGCTAACGTCATAATTACCTGTGTTATTCTCAGCATCATTAACAATATTCTGAACACCAACTACAGCTGCTCTATTTAAATCGAGTACTGGAGATATATTATCTAATGAAGTTTCCATTACAACTCTTAAATGGAATGATTTATTTGCAATAGCTGAATCACTATCACCAAATACTGCTTCATTTAACTCACTGTAAATTGCTTGTGGGTCTTCGAAATATAAATTTCTATTTACTAACATTTGTTTTTCTGGTTGTAAAGCACCATCACTAGCACCACCATCAACTGATTTAGAATTATATGTTCTTATATAGAACTTAGCTGATGTATCAGGTAATTGAATATTTTGTAAAATAACTTTAGCTACGTCAATGTGAATATTACCAAATGCTCTTGCTGTTGTTCCACCGAATGAACCTCCCACAACTCCTGCAG
>CBFHOD010000060.1:9570-11830 GCA_965657365.1 Flavobacteriaceae bacterium | reverse complement strand
TTCAATATTTGGAATGATGATCTTATACTAGTTCGCTTAGATCCTTTTGCCGATGCAAGAAATAACTTAGGCTTGGCGGTAAATGCTTTGGGGAGTCAATTCGATGTGAAGCAAGTAAATGCCTTGTCTGATGAAGATCGATATGACAGCACATTCAATATGAATTTTGAATCTAAAGCTGCTATTATAGACAATGGATATACTGTAGAAATGAAAATACCTTTTTCTGAAATTCCTTTCCCAAATGGCACAGATCAAGAATGGCACATCAACTTTTACAGACGATACTTCGAAAATGGAAACGAAATTGAAGTTAGTAGTCAGCCACGAGATAGAAACAATAATTGTGTAGTTTGTCAAACTACAGATAATCTAATTTTAAAAGATATTGTTATTGATAAAAGATTAGAAATACTGCCTTATGTTTCAAGTAATATACAGGGGTCTAGAAATAGCCCTGATGAAAAGATTGCTTATGGGTCTGTAAAAGGGAAAGTAGGTTTAGGATTGAATTTAGATATCAATAAGAATACGAGTTTTGAATTAACATTAAACCCCGATTTTTCACAAGTAGAAGCAGATGTTACTCAAATTGATGTAAATTCTTCTTTTTCTTTACAATATCCAGAAAGGCGACCATTTTTCAATAGAGGAACAGATCTTGTAAATTTTACTGATGGTGCATTTTACTCAAGATCAATTGTTAATCCATCCATTGCAACAAAATTATTAAGTCAAGGAAAGAAATCTAGGGTGTTTTTATTAAACGCATTAGATCAAAACTCTGTTTACCTTGTTGGTGGTGAGGATAGATCTTACACAGGTCAAGGAGGCAAAAGTTTGGTAAATGTACTTCGCTATCAACATTTATTAAGCCCTAAATCTCGATTTGGTGGGGTCATGATGAATCGTTTCTATAAAGGAGGTGGGTTTGGCCATCTTTTTGGATTTGATGGACTTTTTCTATTAAATCAAAACCTCCGTCTAAGTTTTGAAGTTTTCAAAAACTTTAATGAAGAACCTATAAATGATTGGATTGATACAGATGCTACTATTAATGGAAAAACAATTGCTTTAGATGGTGATAAAATTAATGGAGATGCTCTTTACATTCAACTATACAGAAAAACTGAACACTGGCAAAGTTATGTATACTACAGAAATATTTCTCCTCAGTATAGGTCTGACGTTGGTTTTGTAGTTAAAAATAACCGTAAATGGGGAACTCTTTTTCATGAATATATCAATATTATAAACAAACCTGCCCTACAATCTTTTGGCTTTGGAACTAAGATAGATGTGGTGTATACTTTTGAAGATTTATACAAAAACTTTAGTGTAGACTTATTTGCTTCCTTAAAAACTTACGGACAAACAGAACTATCATACACATTAGATTATGATGCCGTTAAAACCTTCTTGGGAATTCGTTTTAACAACTTACCTACGCATTCATTTTCTGTAAACGGATCTCCCAGTGAATCCTTTAATTTTAGAGTAAATCTAAACACTGGAAAAGATCTTTCAGTTAATGAAGACATTCCAGAAATTGGTGATCTTACCTCCTCTTTTATGGCCCTAAATTTTCAAGTTAGTGATAACTTTACGATAAACCCATCGTTAAGATATTCAAAACTCGAAAAAACAAATGGTCAAGGAAATTATTTTGAGGGGAGTATTGCTCGTTTAAACCTTCGATATCAGTTTAATAATGAATTTAATATTAGACTCGTTTCTCAAAAAAACACATTTACAAACCAATTCTTTATTCAACCTTTAGTGCAATGGAATCCTAACCCATCAACAATTTTCTATCTTGGTGGAAACCAAAATACCATTGAAGAAATTGAAGGTGCTCACTTTCAATTACTGCAATTCAATCAAACACAATTCTTCTTTAAGTTTCAATACCTTATAGGGCTTTAAATAAAAATTTATAAAATATTGAATTTATAATTTTTATTCTATTTTTATAAGATGAATAAAAATACCTCAACCGCAATTGATGGTGCAGAAATTTCGTGGTTTGCCCCTTTATGTAATGGCGATGATGATTTTTTAGGAAATCGAAACCCTGTCTATAAAAGTTCTTGGGAAAACACTTCTAAGATAGTACAAAAAGCAGATCAACTAGGTTTTAAAAATGTATTATGCCCCTCCTCTTATCAAGTAGGTCAAGACCCTTTATCATTTGTGGCAGGAATGGCAAGCCTAACAGAAAACATTAATTTTTTAGTAGCCATACGTTGTGGAGAAGTAC
>CBFHOD010000060.1:7649-9477 GCA_965657365.1 Flavobacteriaceae bacterium | reverse complement strand
AACAAGAAGCTCGTGAGTATGCAGATCAATTAATTTCTAAATTAGATTTAGAAAAAGGAACTGATATCAGAAATAGAGCTCAGGATGCGGCTTCTCTTGGAGTGTCTAGACAATCAAAATTAAGAGAAGAATCTGATGAAAAATACTATGTAGAACCTAACTTGTGGACAGGAATTGGGCTAGCACGCTCTGGTTGTGGAGCAGCTATCGTAGGAAATCCAGATCAGGTTGTAGCAAAAATTGAACGTTATATAGAAATGGGTATTAATTCATTCATCTTCTCCGGATATCCCCATGAAAAAGAATGTGAAATTTTTGCTAGGTTAGTACTCCCACGATTAAAAACAGTCTCTCTTCCAAAAGTATTTGGACGAGTTCCAAATTCAGCGCCTAATAGTCCTCTTGCAAATGGTGAAAGAAAATAACTATGATAGACTTTATAATTGTAATCGCTTATTTTGTTATAATATTACTAGTTGCGCTTCGTGGAAAAATAAGTGCAGACAGTTCTGCAGATGAGTACTTCTTAAGTTCAAGGAATTTACCTTGGTACTCGATAGCTTTATCTACCATAGCAACAAATATACAAGGGTATCAATTTTTGGGAATGATGGGCTCTGCTTATCTTTTTGGTTTAGCTCAAGCTAATCTTGAAATTAATGCAGTTCAAGGAATTTTATTAGGGGCTTTTGTTTTTGTACCTCTTTTTTTAAAAGAAAAAATAACCACCATTACCCAATTTATTTCAAAAAAATTAGGAAAACGTATTGCTCTTTTTTACTCATTAACCAATATGGCGCTTTTTGCAACTGTAACTCTTGGAGCTGCTCTTTTTTGGGGAGCCTACGCCGCTGATATGGTTTTTAGTGAACAGTTGTCTTTTTTAAGTGAAAATAGATTGATTCGCATCGCCATGTTAATTGTTATCCTTGGAGTATTTTCAGCAGTATACACTTATTTTGGGGGGCTTAGCGCAGTAGTGAAGACAGATATCATTCAGTTTGGAACCTTACTTCTTGGAGGTATTGTAGTTTGCTTAACTGCTATTTATCATTTGGGAGGTTGGGAACAACTTTATGTAAAAGTTCCTGAAAAAATGCATCTTCATTTGCCAAGTGATCACTCTACGCTTCCTTGGACCCATTTGTTTGGTTTGTTTTTTTTGAATATTAACTATTGGTGTGCCAACCAAACTGTTATTCAAAGAGCCTTAGCAGCAAAAAGTGTTGCTCATGCTCAAACAGGTTTAATGGTAGGAGGGTTGCTTAAGTATTTTATGGCTGTTATTATTATAGTTCCAGGAATTGCACTTTATGGGATTCTAGGAGATAGTCTTTCAGAACCTGACTTAGCTTTTCCCTACCTAGTAAAAACATATCTACCCAATGGAGTTAAGGGAATTATTCTTTGTGGGCTATTTGCCTCATTAATGAGCACCGTAGACTCCACTTTTAACTCATTAGCCACACTTTGGTCTACAGACGTTTATGCAACGTATATCAATAAAAAAGCTACTGATCGTGAAAAAATAAATGCAGGGCGTAAAACCATTCTATTCAGTCTTGGCACAGCATTAATTATGGGATTCATTTTGTTGTATTTAAAATTTGATAACCCTAATTCAGCCTTTACCCACACCCTAAATAATCTTCGTTATTATATTAATTGTGGAATAGTGGTGTTAATCTGTGCTGCAGTTTTATTAATAAAGCCAAATAGAAAAAATGTTTTAATGGCTTTTATTGCCTCGCTACCAATTAACATTGCGCTTCAATTATTATTTCCTGAAATGAATTATTTTTTAAGAGCCTTTTGGGTTATAGCAACG
>CBFHOD010000060.1:6115-7550 GCA_965657365.1 Flavobacteriaceae bacterium | reverse complement strand
ATTACTTCAACAGTAGGATCACAAGATGAAGTTACCATTGCCGCTGTAATTCTTGATGCCTATAGGGCATTAGAAAAACTTTCAAAGCATCCCAAAATAAATAAGGATAAAGTGGCCATCACTGGATGGAGTCTTGGAGGTGGAGTTGCTTTATTTTCTGGTTGGATGCCTTTAAAAAAAGCCATTACAGATGAGCTAAGTTTTGCTGCGCATTTGGCTTTTTACCCACCGTGCTTTATAAATCCAGAAAATTTATCATTTACAAAAGCTCCTATTCATATTTTAATAGGTGAGGCAGATAATTGGACACCTGCTAAACCTTGTTTAGATCTGGTTGAAAAGCTATCTGATAAAACCAATATAAGCATCACTACATATCCAGATGCACATCACGGTTTTGATAGTGAAGAACCCGTTGTTTGGAATGAAAAAGGATATAGTTTTAAAGATTGTTTATTTGATTTAACAGCAGACGGAGATGTCTTGATGAATTATCTAAGAATACCAATGTCTAATTCAATTTTACAAAAAGTTGGTTTTCTATTCTGTGTTGAAAAAGGAGTAAATATTGGAAGTAACAAAGACGCAAGAAAAAAATCTTTAGCATTTGCTAAAGATTTTATGAGTAATACGTTGTAAAACTTAAATGATAGATTTCTAAAAAATGAGTTTATTGCATTGTTTTTCCTACAAAAACATTCACTTTTGAATTAATAGGATTTCCACTAGCTCGTCTATTCATAACTACTTGCCCACAATGCCATATCGCATCTGAAATAGGACCATTAATCATATTCCAAAAAGGAAATGACATTTTATTACCTCCTTGATTTAAAGTGATTGTTAAGGTTGACAAATCTTCGATTTCTTTAAGACTATTATAAACATATTGAAGGTTTTTTAGCGTTTTTTCTCTTAAATCCTGATAATTTAATTTATCCTGTGAAAAATCAAATTCTTTACCATCTATGGTAAGAACCATTGCAAGCGTCAATCCATAGATGTGTTCTACTACTTCAAAAGTAGATCTACTATCTTGACTTGGTTTATAATTTAAATCATTTTCTTCCAAAGATTCTGTTGCCCAATAAAAACGATATCCTAATCCTTCAATCATTCTTGACACAATATTTGTCGATGAAAATTCTGTTGGGTACTCCCCAATTTCATGAAATGGAAGTTGATTTTGTTGCGCATTCATACTAATGGTTATAAGTAATAAAATAAAAATATTTTTCATAATTGTAGTTTTAAAATAAAACTAATTTAAGAAATATATATATGTGAATTGTTCTAAAATAAAAAAACTTTAAAACAGGTCATTTAAACTCCTTAAAAAGGCAAGATCAAACTCAAATAACTCTTCTGGATATTTATTAAAAAAATTATAAATTAATTGCTATTTAAAATTAATTTTTTATTTTAGTAGCTTATA
>CBFHOD010000060.1:4730-6020 GCA_965657365.1 Flavobacteriaceae bacterium | reverse complement strand
AATTGCATTACTAGCATCTCTATCAATGACAGCTCAGTATTATTCAATAACATATGTATCAGTAGCTTCTGATGATGTTGAGGAATTCGAACGAAAGGAAACAACGTATTGGTCCAAAGTAAAGAAGGCTGCTATTGATAGGGGAGAACAAAACCTCTGGTTATTGATGCGTAAAGTAGGTACCGCTGGTAATAATGAAGTTAATTATTCCTTTGTTAACGGCTATCCATCTCTTGAAGCTATGACAAGTACTTCATGGAATCCTGAATCATTAGGGTTTGATGTACAAGATGCTATGTCACCATATACTGTTTATGAAATTCACAATTATAAAGTGTTAGATCAGATTCCTGGTGAGGGAGGTAAATATTCTGTTTGGAATTATGCTCGTCCAAAAAATATGAAAGGTTTTGTGAGTGAAAATCAAGACTTATGGAAGCCAATGATGGAAAAAACAATTAAAGAAGATAACACTGGACTAACAAATTGGGGTATTGGCGCTAAAATTTATCCAATGGGGCAAGATGAAAGTACCGTAATGACATGGGATGGGTATAAAACTCTTTTTGATGCAATGAAAGCCTTAGATGTGTCAGATTTTACTCCACCATCAGAATCAAAAATGTCTGATTATGATCCAGACGGATTTAGACTTCGTGTGATATGGCAACAAGTAATGGCAGTTCAGCAATAAAAAACTTAAAAATGAAAAAATTAATAGTATTAATCTTAGTCGCAACTATTACAGTTTCTTGTACTAATAGTAATGAATCTAAAACACAAAACACTCCTAATGCTATTGGAGTTGAAATTCCTAATGATAGTACAAGAATATCTCTTTACGGGGGTGATATGAATACTACAAAACTTTGGGAAACCTATATTAAAGCACATAATGAAAAAGATCTAAAAACTATCGAACGCATTAATGACGATGCTTTTAAAGGATATCCACCAAATGGTGATGTAATTGACGGATCTAAAGCTCATATTGGATTTTTAGAGGAATGGTTTACCAATAGTAGTCCAAAGTGGAGAACTAAATATATGATCGCTAATGAATTTACTGATGACAAAGGCGTGTTAAATCAGTGGGTAACCTCTGGACAAGATTTAACTGACATGGTAGAAGGTGAAGAAGTTACTGTTCATCATGTTCATGATGCTCTATTTGTAAATGGAAAAATAAAGATGATTTATGTGTATGAAAGAGCAAAAGCTAATGAGTAAATACCGAGATTTTTTTTAAAACCTATAACCTCATCAAATGATGAGGTTATTTTTTTTAAA
>CBFHOD010000060.1:0-4630 GCA_965657365.1 Flavobacteriaceae bacterium | reverse complement strand
CAAAAGCTAATGAGTAAATACCGAGATTTTTTTTAAAACCTATAACCTCATCAAATGATGAGGTTATTTTTTTTAAATTATATCTACTATTCAATATAAAAAATATATCTTCAAAATCTATTTATTATTATACATAACTAAGAACTTATGATGCTATTCTTATCATTTTTTGGATTCACAGCTTTAGTGGCTATCATTTCCTATTTAAAAACTAGAAATATTAAAGAAACCTCCTCAGATGGATACTTTCTTGGAGGAAGGAGCTTAACAGCAGGAGTAATAGCTGGATCTCTTCTACTTACCAATCTTTCTACTGAGCAAATAGTTGGCCTTAACGGATCTGCTTACCAAAGTGGTTTATCTGTGATGGTTTGGGAAACTCTGGCGGCTATTGCAATGGTAGTAACAGCACTATTTTTATTGCCAAGATATTTAAAAGGTGGTTTAACAACAGTTCCTGGGTTTTTAGCAAAACGTTTTGATGTCACAACAAAGACGTTAACCTCTATTTTATTTCTATCTGGTTATGTAGTGGTGTTACTTCCTGTAATTTTATATTCAGGGTCATTGGCAATTAGCGGTATGTTTGACATCCCTCAATTACTAGGGGTAACGCATACCCAATCTATTTGGATTTGTGTATGGGGTATAGGGATTATTGGATCTATATATGCTGTTTTCGGGGGTTTAAAAGCTGTAGCTGTCTCAGATTCTATCAATGCAATTGGCTTATTAATTGGCGGACTCTTAATCCCTATTTTTGGATTGCTTATGATTGGTGATGGGAGTCTTTTAGAGGGTATTTCTGTTTTAACAACAGAAAACCCAGAGAAGTTTAAATCTATGGGCGGCCCTACTGATCCTGTACCATTTTATACCATATTTACAGGAATGATGTTGGTACAATTATTTTATTGGGGTACCAACCAACAAATTATTCAAAGAGCTTTAGGTGCAAAAGATTTAAAAGAAGGGCAGAAAGGATTATTATTAGCTTCATTCATAAAAATATTGGGTCCAATTATTGTTGTCCTTCCAGGAATTATTGCTTTTCATCTATTTCAAGGAAATCTAGAAAGTGCAGATTCTGCATACCCAATGTTAGTTAAAGAAGTACTTCCTACAGCCTGGGTAGGTTTCTTTGCCGCGGTGTTATTTGGAGCTATTTTAAGTTCTTTTAATAGTGTATTAAACAGCTCTGTTACCTTATTTGGAATTGATGTTTACAAACAACATATCAATAAAGAGGCAGATGAGAAAACAATTGTAAAATATGGAAAAATCTTTGGTGTTGTTTTAGCAATTGCTGCCATGTTTATAGCTCCTCTCATTGCTAATGCTGGAAGTTTATTTGACTATCTCCAAGAGATTAACGGCATTTACAGTATTCCTATTTTAACCATTATTGTGGTAGGTTATTTAACTAAACGTGTGCCAGCCATTGCCGCTAAAATTGGACTAGCTTCAGGTTGTTTATTATACATCGTTAGTCAATTTTTTATGCAACCCTACTTTGTGTCTAATGCATTAAAATTAGCAAAAGATAATGGAATTACAGACGAGGCTGCTTTAGCATTAATTGAAGCACAAGCATATCCTCACTTTTTAGATGTAATGGCTTTATTGTTTATTCTAAATGTAGCGATCATGTTGCTTATTGGTAAATTATATCCTAGAAAAGAGGAATTTATTCAAGAACATACAAAACAAGTAGATATTACTCCATGGAAATACACAACACAAGCTGGAATTGCAATTTGTGTTATCGTAATAGGAATCTATATTTATTTTGCTTAATAAACCTGTAAGGTAAGCTGTTTTTATCTAGACCTTTTAAAAGAAAAAATCCAAGGAAATAGATTCGGATCTTTGAATGCATTGTTCCAACTTTCATGATTTACCCCTTCGTAGGAAGTAAATTTAGTAGCCTTATTAAATCGTTTCATTTTACGAAACATTCGTTTGGAAAAATGATAGGATACTACATTATCTTTATCACCATGGAAAATCCAAAAAGGAGTTTTACTTAAGGTTTTTGACCACGCAGGATTTCCGCCTCCACAAATTGCAAATGCAGCTGCAAAATAATTTGGCATTCTAGTTACTAATTCAAATGTGCCCATACCCCCCATAGAAAGGCCTCCTAGATACCTTTTTGAAGGATCTATATTAAAGGATGTCTCTAAATCATATAAAAAAAATTCTAATAATTTTTGTGTGCCAAATGCCTTTAGATTTTTTTCAAAATTAAATCTCTTTTCTAGTTTTTTGGTCTTATTTTTTTGAACACTTGCCCAATACGAATTCTTAGGGCATTGAGGAAATACTACAATAGCCGGATAGTTTTTTCTGAAAATCTCTGAGGTATATAAATAGCTCCCATGAATCAATTGTTTTTCGTTATCAGTCCCTCTTTCCCCTGCTCCATGAAGAAAGACAAGTAATGGATATGACTTTTTTGAGGTATAATTTTCGGGGAGCAATACTCTGTATGGTAGTGTATCGTTCTGGTTTATGTATACCCTTTTTTCATACTCTTGAGCATTAATGAATCCTGCATACAGAAGTAAACAAAAAAATGATAAAAACTTCATCCAATAAATATAAAGATTTATTACAAAAAAAAAGAGCTGCATAATAATTAGCAGCTCTTATATCTTAATTCACTAGATTAAAAATCTCTAGCATATTGTGTCATAGAAGTAATTTTACCTTCTAAATCAAAATAGAATATTTCAAATAATTCTTTCTCCCAAACTTTTCCGTTTTTAAAAACTCGAGTTTCCTTAGACATTACTTGAACACCAGAAGCAGCATCTGTATTGTATATTTTTAAAGGAACAATTGCATATGGAACCCAGTTTACAGACTTGTAATCCTTAAAAAGACCAGCCATATCTTCTTTTTTCAACTTCATTGCTTCGCCTTCGTAATTATTTAAAACTGACATCTCTGCGAAAGGCTTTGAAAACTCTTCAACATTCATATCATTATAATCTTTTATTAATTTTTCTATGATTTCAACTTCATTCCTATCAGAGAAAACCAATGGTCTTCCAGAATATTCATTATCATCTTTTCCAATGAATTTTCCTCCATAGGATTTACCGAAGTTTGAGGAATCAATAGATTTCCACTGTCTAAATGCATCTACTTTACCTTCTTGATTAAAGTTAAAGAATTCCATAAGATCTAATTTTTCATAAGATCCATTTTTATAATGACGTTCTTCTTTAGACCATGCCAATACTTTTGTGTCTGGGTCTCCTTGAAGTTTTACTGGAATAATAACATAGGGTTTCATGCTTATTGAATCCATTGATTCTAACCATTCTCTAGTAGAGGCTACTCCATTTTCTCCTAGAAAAGTAGAATCATAATGCTTTACTAAATCATCCGTGTTTTGCATGCTATAAGCCTCAGATAACATCTGTAATTTTTTTGTCATAGCATCATCTCCAATACTATAAGTTTTACCATAGTTATCTCCTTCAACTAAATTTTTCCCACCATTTGTAGTACAATTGGTCATCATAAATACTGTTAATAGGATAATAGTCCCTTTAAATAATAATTTCATAAATACGTTTTTTTAAGTTAATTAAGTTATGAATTTAGGAAATATAGGGAATTTATTTGCAAATTATTAAATTATTAAATTATTAAATTATTAAAAATTCCAATATTTTAGAATGCATACAGACAAGATAATCAACTAATTATCATATTATATACATTTTTTAACTAACTTTAGTTGATTAAACTTAATTAAAAATGATAGAATTACACAAGAAAATTATTGAAAAAATACGAAATAATTTAGGCATTTCTTATTACCAATTATATTGGATATGCTTTATAAAAGGTGTTGCAATTTGTTACATAGTGATGCTATTAACTAACTAAATTTAGAATAATTTTCAATATTGTTTTAAATAGTTTTATATTTTTATTTCTAATATAAACCGCATCATTTATGAATTTTCTTATAGCGTTATCTGTAGTATTTTTTTTGATGGTCATTTTATGGCTCATAAGCATTCCTATAAAAAATGTGAGCATAGTTGATGCCTTCTGGGGAATGGGATTTGTGGTGGTAAATCTAACCTACTTTATGTTAGAATCGAACACCTTTACTCGTACTAAAATAGTACTACTATTAGTTAGTATATGGGGAATTCGTTTATCTGCTTACTTATTCAAAAGAAATTACGGAAAGCCTGAAGATTTTAGATACCAAGAATTTAGAAGGCATTATGGCGCAGAACGATATTGGTGGTTCAGTTTTTTTCAAGTTTTTATTTTACAAGGAAGCTTAATAATGATTGTTTCTTTACCACTATTTGGTATTCATCAAGAAACTATCAATAACGAACTCAATAGTATTGATTATATCGCCTTATTATGTTGGTGCATCGGATTTTTATTTGAAGCTGTTGGAGATTATCAATTAACAAAATTTAAAAAGAACCCTAACAATAAAGGAACAATTCTTAAAACTGGCTTATGGCGCTATACGAGGCATCCAAATTATTTTGGTGATGCAACAGTTTGGCTGTCGTTTGGGCTATTTTCAATAGCCTCCGGAGGTTATTGGCAGATAGTTGGTGCATTGGCTATGATCTACTTA
>CBFHOD010000059.1:7754-11918 GCA_965657365.1 Flavobacteriaceae bacterium | reverse complement strand
ATAAGCCAGCCTTCTTTATTTCGGTTCTTCGCCAATAAACTAGCGGCTTCTTTTGCTCCATCAGGAAGCCCTTTTAAGTCTTTTTCATGAGTAATATGTAGCTCAAAAGCATTTCCGTCTGCCAAAACATTCTCTCCAAATTGTAAAGAGAGTTTAGACAATTCAGTGTCTATTTTTCGTAATTTTTCTTTGTCTTCTTCATTTAAATTAGCTCCATTTCTTGAAAACCCTTTGTATTGTTTTTCCAGTAACATGCTTTGTTCAGGATCTAAATTTAAGGTTTCTCTGGTTTCGTAAACAGATTTTACTTTTTTAAATAGCGATGAATTTAAAATCATATCATTTTTAAATTCACTAAGCCAAGGAGAAATTTCTTGGGCTATTTTCTGAATAGCTTCGGAGGTCTCAGCTGAGTTTAAATTGAAAAAAATACTGGTAATTCTTCCAAGTTTTTGTCCTGTAAATTCAAGTGCCTCTGTAGTATTTTTAAAGCTTGGTGTTTCAGAATTTGAGATGATGGTTTCTATCTCTTTTTTACAAATCTCTATAGCTTTTTTAATGGCAGGTTTGTAATCTGTGCTTGATATTTTTGAAAAAGGAGCGGTATTAAAATCTTCTAATAAAGGATTCATTGATAGGTACAGTAAGAATAAATATTATTATTTTTTTACGCGATCTGAAGCTTGTGTTACTTTTATTTTTAGACCTTCTTTGTAGGCTGTGATTTTGTCTTGGACACATGTATCTGAAGCTCCAATAATTTGAGCAGCTAAGATACCTGCATTCTTTGCACCATCTAATGCAACAGTTGCTACTGGAACTCCTCCAGGCATTTGTAATATAGACAATACAGAATCCCATCCATCTATAGAATTTCTGCTTTTCACAGGAACACCAATTACTGGCAAAGGGCTCAAAGAGGCTACCATTCCAGGTAAGTGAGCGGCTCCTCCAGCACCTGCAATAATTACTTTAATACCTCGTGTGTGTGCATTTTTTGAGTAGTCAAATAATTTTTCTGGGGTCCTATGGGCAGAAACAATATCTACCTCTATTTGAATATCAAAACTTTCCAGAATGTCAATTGCTTCTTGCATGATTGGAAGATCTGAATCGCTTCCCATTATAATTCCTACCATTGTGCTTTTTATTTACTGATTACTTTAATTATTTTTTTGACCTGTTGTGCAACTTTTCGGGCTTTATCTATATCTTTATTCACGATGGTTACATGACCCATTTTACGAAAAGGTTTGGTTATTTTTTTTCCATAAATATGAGGAGTAACTCCATCAATTTGTAAAACTTTATCAATATTTTCATAAATAACTTCCCCTGTATATCCTTCAGCACCTACCAGATTAACCATAATTCCTGCTACTTTATTGTCTGTATTTCCTAAAGGAAGGTTTAGGATACTTCTTAAGTGTTGTTCAAATTGATTTGTGTAACTAGCCTCGATACTATAATGACCAGAATTGTGTGTTCTAGGCGCAACTTCATTTACCAAAATCTCATCTTCTTCAGTTTGAAACATTTCTACAGCTAATAAGCCCACAAAATCAAAAGCATCAGCAACTTTTAAGGCAACTTCTCTTGCCTTTTTTGCTATGCTATCATCAATTCTTGCAGGACAAATAACATATTCTACTTGATTTGCTTCTGGGTGGAATTCCATTTCAACTACAGGATAGGAGGTTACTTCTCCTTTACTGTTTCTTGCAACACTAACTGCCAGTTCATTTTTAAATGGAATTAGTTTTTCTACAATACATTCTCCTTGAGGTAGGTTTTCTAAGTCTTCAAAAGTTCTAACAATTTTAACACCGGTTCCATCATACCCAAAGCGGGCTGCTTTCCAAACAAAAGGCAACTCAATAATATCATTTTCAAAAGAGTGTTTGAGCTCTTCTAAATAGGCATAATGAGAATAGGGTGCGGTTGGAATATTGTTGTCTTTGTAGAAATTCTTTTGAGTGGCTTTATTTTGAATAATTCGAATGCTTTTGGGTGATGGATATATGGCAAGACCTTCTTTTTCTAAGTGATCAAGAGCATCAATATTTACATTTTCTATTTCAATAGTTAGTAAGTCTACTTGTTTGCCAAAATTGTAAACGGTATCAAAATCTAGTAAATTCCCTTGATGGAATTCGTTGCATATTTGAGCACAAGGAGCTTCAGATGACGAATCAAGTATACTTGTGTAAATATCAAATTTTTGAGTTTCAGCAAGTAACATTCGACCCAATTGACCTCCGCCAAGAACACCTAATTTAAAATTTGATGAAAAATAATTTTTCAAAACAATACGATATTGATATAAAAAGCAAAAGTACACATTCTATTAACTATTTCGTATATTAATAATTAGTGATTCTCAGAAGTGAACCATTTACATTATTCACCAAATATTCATTTGCAAAACAAGTACTTCCCTCAGTTAAAGGAGCTCCATTTAAAATATTGTATTCACTATCATCACACTGGCATAGAATTCTCAAATTAGAATCTACAATCATTTGAGAACATGAGGATATGTTTTGCCCCGGGCAAGCCCTATCAAAAGCCTTAAATTGAACACCATTTAAGTTGTATATAATTAACCCCTGTAAACCACCGCTTGTGTAAGCCCAACCCCCTGGAACTTGCAGGTCTATAAACTGCGGGAGGTCTAGATTTATAGTTTCATTAACAGTTATAAAAGGAAAACAATCATTATCTATTGCATTATTAGTACATCCTAGAGATAAAACTATAGTGACTAAAAAAAATATTTTTTTCATATCGAATACTTCAGAAATACTTTAAAAAAGCACAATTTACAATTATTTTGTACATTTGTATTGTAAATCTCATCCTTTAAGGCTATGGGATTTTCTATTTTATATTAAAGGTTATTTTAATTAAAAATTACCAAAAAGTTTCAAAAATTAGAAATCATGAGTGACGTTTCCTATTATACCCCTGAGGGATTAAAAAAATTAAAAGACGAATTATTACAATTAGAGCAAATTGAAAGACCTAGAGTAACTCAAGAGATTGCAGATGCAAGAGATAAAGGTGATTTGAGTGAAAATGCTGAATATCATGCAGCAAAAGAAGAACAATCTTTGTTGGAAACAAAGATTGCGAAGCTTAAAAATGTAGTTGCAAGTGCTAGAATTATTGATGAATCTCAATTAGATGTGTCTAAAATCTTAATTCACTCTAAAATAAAAATTAAAAATACTACCAATGGTATGGAGTTTTCTTACACCTTAGTTGCTGATTCTGAATCGGATATAAAAAACGGAAAACTATCAGTAAATTCTCCTATAGGAAAAGGTTTGTTGGGTAAAGAATTAGGAGACAATGTAGAAATTAAAGTACCTAATGGTATTATGAAGTTTGAGGTTACTGAAGTTTCAAGATAAATAATATTAAAAATAGTTTAATGAAACGCTTTTCCAATGAAAAGCGTTTTTTATTTTTATACAAAATAGATAAACATGAGTATTTTTACAAAAATTGTTTTGGGAGAAATTCCATCTTACAAGATTGCAGAGGATGACAATTATCTTGCTTTTTTAGATATTAATCCCAACACAAAAGGACATACATTGGTAATTCCCAAAAAAGAAATTAATAAGCTATTTGATTTAGATCAAAAGGAGTATTTAGCATTGATGGATTTTTCTTATCGAGTAGCAAAAGCTATCGAGAAAACAGTTCCTTGTAAACGAATAGGAATGAGTGTTATTGGGTTAGAGGTTCCTCATGTTCACGTTCACTTGTTGCCTATAAACAAAATGGTAGACATGCAATTTGTAGAAAAAGAAAAGATGACCAATGAGGAATTTACTGTTTTAGCTGAAGAAATATCAAGAAACTTTATCTAAGGTAATTTCAAATGTAGTTCCTTTATTTGTGTCTGAACTTTTCACAAGTATTTTTCCTTTGTGATAATCTTCAATAATTCTTTTTGAAAGTGATAATCCTAGTCCCCAGCCCCTTTTTTTGGTGGTATACCCTGGTTTAAATATTTTTTTAAACTTAGATTTTGCGATTCCTCTTCCTGAATCTATTATTTGAATTTTTATCTTATTTAGTTCAGCTGTTATTCCAATGGATAGTTTTCCTTTACCCATCATAGCATCAACAGAATTTTTAATTAAATTTTCT
>CBFHOD010000059.1:0-7658 GCA_965657365.1 Flavobacteriaceae bacterium | reverse complement strand
TTATTTAGTTCAGCTGTTATTCCAATGGATAGTTTTCCTTTACCCATCATAGCATCAACAGAATTTTTAATTAAATTTTCTATAACCCAGCTATATAACTCTTCATTTAGATTGGTGAAAATTTCTTTTTGAGAAGATTTAAAGCTAAATGATATTTGTTTAGAACTTCTAAATTCTAAATATTCGTAGGCTTTTTTAGTAGAAGCAACCACATCAGATTTTTTTAGTGTTGGTAAAGAACCTATTTTAGAAAACCGATTAGCAATAGTATTCAAACGATGTACATCTTTTTCTATTTCATCAACATATTTATCATTAATATTTTCAATTTTTAAAATTGCGATCCAACCAAGCAATGAAGACAATGGAGTTCCGATCTGATGAGCAGTTTCTTTTGCCATCCCTGTCCATAATTTATTTTGTTCAGCAACCTTACTTGAGGTAAACATCATGTAGATTAATGATAAGAATAAAGCGAGAATTAAAATTAAGGTCAGAGGATAATAGGATAATTTATTTAATAAATCTGAGTTCCTGTAGTAGATATATTGTTTTCTATTTTTAGCGAAATTAATTTCAACAGGACTATTTTGCTCTTTCATAATTTCCAACTGAGAAATTAAATATGCTGGATTTTTTGCTTTAATAGTATCCAAATTTAAATAAGAATTAGCACCGATGTTTCCATTTTCATCAACCAAAATCATTGGAATAGTGGTATTACTTTTAATAATTTTATCTTCTAAACTAACATCAGTATTTAAATCTTGATTTGTTGCAAATTCTTTCATTGCAGTTGCAACTATTTCCATTTTTAATCGCTCTTCATTTTTAAATCGTTTAAAAAATGAATAGGTGTTCCATAGTATCATTGTAACTATAGAAAACGAAATAATGATTACAATTCGCTTTAGCAGTAAAGGGTTATTAAAAAAACTCATTAAACAAATATACTAGATTCAAAAGTATAACTCATTTATAAAATTGATAGTATATTTACCTAAGAAAAAACAGCACATGCTTTCCATCAAACCGAAAGAAATAACAACAAGCAAATTACATGGTTACTTATTAGGTGCTATTGCACCAAGACCTATAGCTTTTGCAAGTACAATTGATAAAAATGGAAACCCAAATTTGTCTCCTTTTAGTTTTTTTAATGTCTTTGGTTCTAATCCTCCTATGATGATTTTTTCTCCAGCTAGAAGAGTTCGTGATAATACAACAAAGCATACGCTTCAGAATGTTGAAAAAGTTAAAGAGGTTGTAATAAATGTTGTAAATTATGACATTGTTCAACAAATGTCATTGAGTAGTTCAGAATACCCTGAAGGTGTAAATGAATTTGAAAAAGCAGGGTTTACAATGCTTTCCTCAGATGAAGTTAAGCCTTTTAGGGTTGCAGAGTCACCAGTTCAATTTGAATGTAAGGTTTCAGATATCATTTATACAGGAAATTCTGGTGGGGCTGGAAATTTGATTGTATGTGAAGTTGTTAAAATTCATATTAACGAGACAATTTTAGATCCAGATGGAATGATTGATCAGCATAAAATTGATTTGGTTGCAAGAGCAGGTGGTAATTATTATTCTAGAGCCAGAGATGGTTTTTTTGAAATTCCAAAACCTATTTTCACATTAGGAATAGGTATAGATCAAATTCCTTCAGCTATTAAAAATAGCACTGTTTTAACAGGAAATAATTTAGGGATGCTTGGGAATATAACATTCTTGCCAACTGAGGAAGATGTTGATAACTTTGCAAAAGAACATCCCCAATTAATTGGTTTAGAAATGGTAAAAAAACATACATTTGCTCAAGAGTATTTGGATAACAATGATATAGAAAGTGCTTGGAAGGTACTTTTGTTAAAATAAGAATTATGGAAGTAATAGGTAAAGTTAAATTAATAGGAGAAGTTCAAACCTTTGGGAATAATGGGTTTCGAAAAAGAGAATTAGTAGTCACCACAGACGAGCAATACCCTCAGATGATTATGATTGAGTTTGTACAAGATAAATGTGATTTATTAAATAGCTATTCTGTTGGTCAGGATGTTAAAGTTTCTATCAACTTAAGAGGTAGAGAATGGATTAATCCTCAAGGAGAAGCAAAGTATTTTAATTCTGTACAAGGATGGAGAATAGAAAGCCTTTCACAATCAGCTCCCTCACAAGCACCATCTACTGAACAATTTAAACCAGCTCCAGACCTAACAAGTGAAGAGCCAGACGATTTGCCGTTCTAAAAAATTAAAATAAAAAAAGCCTCGAAATCCTCGAGGCTTTTTTATTTTAATTAAGAAATAATTAGTTAGGATCTAACGCCATATTAATTCGTGCAATAGCATCCTGTAAGTGATATCTACTCGTAGTATTTGGAGCTTTAGAAATAGCCGATTTAACATCACGCTTTATTCTATTTAATTCTCCTCTTACCATCGCTTTAATATCTGACTGGTCAATATTTACAATACTTTGTTTAAAGTATCCACTATTTGCTCCTCGTTGATTTTTTGCAGTGTTTAACAAGTAATCTAGACGATTAATATGTGCTCTTTGTAAATTTCTTTTGTAAGTGTCTATTTTTTTACCATTGTACAATTCTGACCAAACTCCTCTTCTTAAATCTGAAAACATTGAGATTAAACTATAAGCTTTAGAACCATTCATTGTTTGGTTTTCTATCATACGAGCCATTCTCCCTGAATCTAGAATATTTTTTAAAGTTCTTGTTTGAACATTTCCAATTTTTTCAATTGCTCCAGAAAATTGAGTCTTAGAGTAGATGTTATTATCAATCATCCATTTTGGAGTAGAAAAAAGCTCTTTGTTAATAAACTTCAACGCATTTTTCTGATGTGATTTGGCTACGTGAGAATAAACAGCTCCTTCTTGATTTGAAGTTTTGTAATATTCGTAAACACCACCAATATTAGCAGTAACATGTCCCATATATCTATTAAATTGACTAAGAACTTGCCCATACATGGTAGCCATTTCATCATAGTTTTCACCATCTTTGGTTGTCCATTTTTCTATATTGGGTAATATTCTTTGTAAATTTTTGATACCGTATGCACTTGCTTTTATAGCGTCATCCCCAAGATCTTCAGTTTGTGAACTTGGATCTACAACACCCCCAGCTTGTTGATGTCCAAAACGATACATTGGGTTATCTGCTCTATCTAAAATCCACTTATTTAGTGTTTCTTTTTCATCTTTGGCAGTTTTATCTAATATTGGACGATATCCCCATTCTATTGCATGCTTGTCATAGGGTCCAATATCAGGCATTAAAGCAACCCCTTTATCTTCTGGTTGTGCAATGTAGTTGAAACGAGCATAATCCATGATTGAAGGCGCTGTTCCAAACTTCTTAGTAAAAGAAGCGGATCTTAATGAATCTACAGGATATGCTGCACTAGAACCCATATTGTGAGGTAGCCCTAATGTGTGTCCAACTTCATGTGAAGAAACAAAACGAATTAAACGCCCCATTACTTCGTCTTTAAATTCGATAGTTTGAGCTTCAGGGTTTATTGCTGCTGTTTGGATAAAGAACCAATTACGCAACAAACTCATTACATTATGATACCAATTAATATCTGATTCTAAAATTTCTCCTGAACGCGGATCACTAACATGTGGGCCATTTGCATTTGGTATTGGAGAGGCTAAATAACGAACCACAGAATACCGTACATCCTCAGGAGACCAATCTGGGTCTTCTTCTTTACTAGGAGGGTCTTTCGCTATAATTGCATTTTTAAACCCAGCAGCTTCAAAAGCCACTTGCCAATCTTCAATTCCTTTTTTAATATATGGTCTCCAAACTTCAGGTGTCGCTCTATCTACATAATAAACTATTTGTTTTTTCGGTTCTACTAATTCACCAGCTTTAAATTTATCTAAATCTTCGTTTTTTACTTCTAATCTCCATCTATCTAGGTAAGTAACAGTCTTACTTCTTTGATCTTCGAGACCATAATCAACTTGTCCTCGAGCAAACCATCCAACTCTTTCGTCAAAATAACGACGTTTCATGGGTGTTTTAGGAAGTAAAATCATAGAGTTACTCATCTCAACAGAAATAGAACCTACACTTCCATTGGATGGGGGTTTACCTGCAAAATATGTTTTTACATGCCTAACTTCTATATTTTCAGGATAACTACTTACCCTATCTATGTATGAACGTGTTTTATCCATTCTTGATATTTTATATCTAGAACGATAAAACTGTGGAAATCCAAGAGGTTTAACATCGGTTGAAAATAAAGAGGTAGCATCGATAACTACTGCAGTAGTATCTTTGTTAAATGCTTTTATTGGAAATGAAAACAGTACAGGTTCAAAGTTAGAGTTTACAACAGCTTCATGAACAGGTAAAATTGTGTCTGCAACTACATTATGAGATACAACTCTTAAGAGTATTTTTTTCCCTTTTCTTTGCCAACGCAATACCTGTGTATTTGTTTTTCCTCCACCAAACCCAATTCCATTCGCAGTTTTAGCAATTCTGGTAACCATCAACATTTCTCTGTTAATTAAAGTATCAGGAACTTCAAAAAGATATGTATCATCTGCAGAATGAACCTTAAATAAGCCCTCATCAGTTTTCATTTCTTTGGTTACCACTTTTCCATAGGGAAGGATAGCACCTTTTTTTGGTTTCGGTGTTGGTTTTGGTTTTTGAATTTCAGTAGTTTTCTTCTTCTTTCGTTTTTTTATTCTTCCAGTTTGTGCATCAAGGGTTGATGTAATTCCTAGAAGGAAAAAAATCATAAGAATCTTTGTAAGTAATTTGTTTAGCATTTTAATCTGTTTGTATTAATAATTTATATATTTTTTGACTAAATATTAAGCCAGTAGGTAAATTTTAAATTTAATGATCTAAATCTAGGGCTAAAGACAGTTGTTGCGTAATTGTCATTGTATACAAGAAATAAGTCAGATAATGGGGCAACTCTCCATTGAAATCTAGTATTAATACTTAAATTTTCTCTTTGTGTACTGTATTGAAAAAAGGTAGACCAAAACATGTTTTTGGTAAAAGTGACATCCAACCTAGGACCAATCAACCAAATTGAAGCATCTGGATATGGATCAGGCAAGTCTATCTTATCGTAATTCATTTGAATAGATCCAGAGAAGTAAGGCTGTAATCTCAATGAAACTGAAGTTTCTAAAGAATATTTATTTCCATTGTAAAATTGCCCAATTGAAGGGTTAATTCTGTAGGAGATTTTTTTTCTACGATCTGATCTAAAACTTATATCAAAGCTAGTATAGTAGTAGTTTTCATCACCTGGTAATGGGATAGCATTATCAGTTCTAGTTGGATCAAATTCATCATATAACTTTGTAAACCTATTAAACATCCCCACACGGAGTTCAGAGCTGTTTAGAAAATTTGCTTCCCATCTGCTGATTATGGTATAGTCAGAATTTTCAAAGTCTAATTCTGGACGCCAGATAGATATAGGAATAATTTTAAAAGAATGACGTTGTATTTTTTTATTTTTTGGCCAAAATTTAAGTTCAAATTGAGGATTAATTTTAAAGATATCTGTTCTTCTTACGAAGCCAAGATCTGATCTATAATCATCAGCAACAAAAACACCACTAAGACGAATATTTAAGTGTCTGTTATTAAATTCAGTTCTAAAACCAGCAGAATAATCATTGGAACTAATTCCTGGAGAAAAAGATTTATGAAAAAAATATTTACCACTCCAAGTATTATCTTTAGAAGCCAAGCTATAGTCAACTCCAAGTACTCGGTTGTATTTGTCATTATCATCTAAAAAATCATACTCTTTGGTAGCTTGTTTATTAATAAAAAGAACACTGATGTTAGATCTACTAAATACTTTATGTTGAAGAGAAATTACAGAATTATTTACTGTAGGGATTTCATTAGCAATATCCTCATCAGTTTGCATGCTTAAAATACCAATTCGAAAATTATTATTTAATTTTCCACTCAATCTTACACCAGCAATAATTCTATTTTCGATATTTTCATTATTTATGTCTTTTGCAATACCAATTCGTCTAGAGAAAAAGGGATTTGAGTCTCTACCATCTCCATAACTTCCAAACAAATCGCTATTTTCAATAAAAAATTGCCTTCTTTCAGGCAATCCAACTTCAAAACGCGTTAAATTGGTTACTTGCTGATCTACTTCTACTTGAGAAAAATCAGGATTTAATGTTAAATCTAAATTTAGACTATTTGCAATCGTTAATTTTGCATCTCCTCCAATTTTAAAACTGTTGTTAGTTTCATTATTTTCAAAATCTTTTGAAGTAATTGTATTCAAAAATGGAATAATAGAGACTGGAGATTTTGACTTTCCTAAAGGTCTATCAAAAATTAGATCTCCCATAAAAGCAAGATTAAATATGTATTGATTTTGAGGAATATTTACCCAGGTATTTTGCTCATTGTCTTGCGTGTCAAAGTGATACGTATTAAATCGCCATTTCGTTTCTCCTTCGTTATACTTGAAAGCAGAAAGTGGAATTTTCCACTCTAATATATAATGATTATCATATATTTTTGATTCCCCGGTCCACTTGGTGTCCCAAGCCATATTAAAACCTCTAATATCATTTCCACCTCCTGAAAGCAACATTTCCCGTCGAACACCGTAGGGGTTTGATCCAAATAAAAAAGCATTGGTGCCGTCATTAAAAGTATCAAACATAAGGGTTACACTATCACTGGAGCCACCTCTGAAATCTCTTCGTAATGAAGGAATGATGTAGTCTTTTCCTTTTGCATATACTTTTATTCCTACATATAAATTTCTGTCACTAAACATAAATTTAATTTCAACCTGACTTTTTGCTTGTGCTGTATCTGTTGGGAAATATTGATAAAAGTTAGTGGCAGGCAAAACGTTACTCCATGAAGTTTCATTTAATATACCATCAATTTTAATTTCATCGTCGGTATATTTTGCAAGTACAGACTTGTTTGAGGTTTGTGAAAAAACACAAAAACACACAAAAAAAATAGGAATAAAAATATTTTTCATCAAGTAAAATATATTTTAATACAAGTCATAAATACCTACTTGTAAAGCGGAATGAAAGTATAATTAAACTTTAAGTATTTTTCATAAATATTAGTTAAAATTTATGAATAGTAAGGTGTCTTATTTTAAATAATTGGAGGGAATGATTATCGTAAATATTATGGGTTGTGAATTCTTTATAAAACAAGAAATCAGACCTTTAAAAGTCTGATTTCTAGTAATAAATTTTTAATTTTTCAGCTAAGAAAGAAACGGATATCTGTAATCTGTTGGTGCTGAAAATGTTTCTTTGATTAGCCTTGGTGAAACCCAGCGCAATAAATTCTGAGCAGAACCAGCTTTGTCATTTGTTCCTGAAGCTCTAGCGCCACCAAACGGTTGTTGACCAACCACTGCACCAGAGGGCTTGTCATTGATGTAAAAATTACCAGCACAATTTTCTAACATACGGGTTGCAACTGTTATGGCATATCTGTCAGTTGAAAAAACAGCTCCTGTTAGCGCATACTCTGAAGTAGCGTCTACTAAACTTAGCGTTTCTTCCCAGTCAGTATCTTCATATACATAAATGGTAACAACGGGTCCAAATAATTCTGTACACATGGTCGT